>CAVDTK010000009.1:0-23045 GCA_963611755.1 Oscillibacter sp. ER4 | reverse complement strand
AGCACCAGCACGCCGGTATCGGTCGAGGTCCTGATCAGGCGCCCCGCCGCCTGCTTGACACTGATGACCGCCTCGGGCAGCGAGTAGCGCCACCACGCCCGGTCCTCACGCGCCTCGCGCTCCTTGACCAGGGGCTCATTGGGGCTGGCAAACGGTAGCTTGGGGATAACGACGCAGCGCAGCGTGTCGCCCGCGGCGTCGAAGCCCTCCCAAAACGACTTCAGCGCCATGAGCGAGAGGTCCTTCTCGGCAAAGAAACGCTCGCGCAGGCGGCGCGGAGACGTGCCTCGCTCCTGGTAGGCCAGGTCAAGACCCACGGCAGCCAGTCGCGGCTTCAAATTTTGGGCCACGCGCTCCATGTCGCGGCGGTTGGTGAACAGCGTCAGCACCGAGCCGCCCATCGCCACGTGCACGTCAAAGAGCAGGTCCTCGAGCGCCGGCAGGTAATCCCGGTCGTTAGGCGCGGGCATGTCGCGCGCCATGACGACCGACATCTGGCGCGCGTAGTCGAAGCTCGAGGAAAGGCGCAGGTCCTTGTGGTCGGCGGCGGGCAGCTCCGAGAGGCCAACCGACTGGTTGAAGTGCTCAAAGTCGTCGCCCACCGCGATGGTGGCCGAGGTAAAGACCACGCTCTCCATCTCGGGCAGCCAGTCTTTGGCCAGGTCAGCGCCGATGTTAATCTTCTCGGCCACCAGTTTCTCGGTGCCCAGGCGCCGCTTTGCCCGCGTGAGCTGGGCGTAGTAGACGTATGACGTGTCGGCGCCGTCGCAGATCAACTTGATGCCGGAAAGAAGCTCGCCCATGGCACGGCCCGCATCGCCCAGCTCGGTCGACATGGCGGGCGCGGACTCTGCCAGCGCTTTGTTGGCCTCCTTGATGTGGCGCGTGACCTCCTCCAGGCTTTGCGCGGCCTTCTCGCCCGCGGCCAGGACCTCGGCCCACTCGGGTGTCGAGCGCACCGCGGCGTCGATCCACAGCGTGAGGTCGTCATAGCTGCCGTCACTTTTTGCCAGCGGCACCAGCTCGTGGATGGCCGAGAAGAGATCGGCCGTGCGGACTTGGGCCGTGGCGACCTCGGCGGCCACCTTGGTGAGAAGCCCGGTCACCAGGGTCGAGTTCTCGAGCGTCATCGCGTCAACCAGCAGGTGACGCAGGGCACCGGTCTTGGTGCCGCCCAACACCTCGAAGGCGGCGCGGGCATCCTGCGCGCAGACCTCGACGGCCCACTGGCGGCGCGCCTCGGCCTCGAAGCCATGGGCCTCGTCGATCACCCAGTGGCGCACCGGCGGCAGGATCCGTCCCTCGGCAGACACGTTGCGAAGCAGCAGCGAGTGGTTGGTCACCACCACATCGGACGCGGCGGCACGGCGGCGCGCGCCGTGTAGCAGGCATTCCTTGGGGTAGTACGGGCAGCGGCTCTTGGGGCAGTCGCCCGAGGTGATGGTCAGCATCCGGCGCGGCACGTAACGCCACCTGATGCCCAGAGCGTCCAGGTCGCCGTCGGGCGACTGGCAGGCGTAGGCGTAGCAGACCGCCAGAGCCGTCAGCATATCGGCCGCGATGGCGTTCTCGGAACGGCCGTCGACCTTGGCCTCTTCCAGCGGCAGCTCGCCGCGGGCGGCCTTGTCCATCCGCATAAAGCAGGGATAGTGGTCGTAGCCCTTGAGGGCGTGGAAGGTCAGGCCGCCCGGCAAGGCGCGGGCCAGGGCGGGCAGCTCATGGCTCACCAGCTGGTCGGTAAGGGCGTTGGTCTTAGTGGCCACGCCAACGGTCAGGTTGTTGCGCTGGGCGAAAAGGACCTCGGGCAGCAGGTAGGCGATGGACTTGCCAACGCCGGTACCGGCCTCGATGGAGCGGTGCGTCGAGGTGTTCAGGGCCCCGGCGATCTCGGCGGCCATGGCAACCTGCTCGGGGCGACGCTCGACGTGCTCGTACATCCGGCTCACCGCGCCCGTCTCGCCAAACTCGGCCTCTACCTGGGCCGGGTCGATCGAGAACAGTCGCTTTCCCTCGAGCGCGGCGTCGTCTTTCGCCTTGGTAGCCTCGGCGCGGAGAAGCTCATCTCGCGCCTGCTTAAGATGGAAGTACTCGCCGGTGTCCCCCAGCGCCAGCTGCGAGAAGACCGGGCGAAAGGCCCAGTCGACCTCCGGGTGCATGTCGGCGAGAAATCCCATGAGGCCCGCCGGCATATCGGCCAGCGCGCACAGGATGATGCGCCACATGCCGCACAGCGCGTCCACGTCGTCGCAGGCACGATGCGTGACCGAGGCACAGCCAAAGGCCTGGGCCATCGACTGCAGGCGGTGAGAAGACAGCCTGGGCAGCGCGATTCTCGACAAAGCCAGGGTATCGACCCAGATGTCGCTCACGTCGTGGCCGCCGGGCACCGCCTCGATAAAGGTGCGGTCGAAGGTCGCGTTGTGCGCCAGCACGGGCGAGCCGCCCACAAAGTCGACCAGCGCGGCCACGGCCTCCTTGGCGTTGGGCGCGTCCATCACGTCGAGGTCTGTGATCGAGGTCAGCTTGGTGATCTCGGGCGGGATGGGCCTGCCCGGGTGCACGAAGGTCTCAAAACGGTCGACGATCTCGCGTCCACGCAGGCGGGCGGCCGAGATCTCGATCAAGGTGCAGTCCTTGAACGACAGGCCGGTCGTCTCGGTGTCCAAGACCACCACGTCGTCCTCAAGCAGGCCAAAGTCCTGCTCAGCGGCTCGTTTGGGCAGCGAGAAGTACTTCTCGGCCATAGCAGCGGGAGTACCGGGCAGCATAAGGTCCTCGAGGAGGGCGCGGCCCACCTCGTCGTAAGAAACCTTTTCAATTGTCATCGTATCAATGCCTTTGTTCGTAAGCCTCAATCGCAAGCTCAACAAAGCGAGTGCAGAGCTCAGAGAATTCTAATCCCGCGTGGCGCGCGGAGTCGGGCAGAAGGCTGTTTTCGGTCATGCCGGGGATCGTGTTTGTCTCCAAAATCACGGGTTCGCCATCCGCGGTGACGATAAAGTCACTGCGAGAAGCCCCAAGGCAGCCCAGCGCCTTGTGCGCGGCGATGGCCTGTTCCTGGGCTTTCTTGTAGACGTTCTCGTCCAGGCGGGCAGGAATCACGTGATGGAGCTCGGTAGGCTCGTACTTGACGTTGATGTCATAGAACTCCGCGCCGGTCACGACCTCGATGATGGGCAGGGCATAGGCGTCTTCATTTCCAACCACGGGCACCGTGATCTCGGTGCCGCAGATGCACTCTTCGATAAGAACGCGGCCTCCCTTAGCGCTTGCGGCCTTGATCGCGGCGGGCAACGCTTCTGCCTGCTTGACCTTGGTGATGCCGAAGCTTGAGCCGTTGCCGCTCGGCTTCACGAACAGGGGAAGGCCCAGCTCATCGACCATCTTGGCCAGCTCTTCGGCGGTAGGCTCGTAACCTGCGGGAATGTCTATCCCCTTGGGCGCACGAATGCCGGCCTTGCGGTAGATCGCCTTCGCGAACTCCTTCTCGGTGCTCACGGACGAGGCCAGAACGCTCGAGAAGGCGTACGGAATGTGCAGAATCTCAAGAAAACCCTGGATACAGCCGTCCTCGCCGTAGCGGCCGTGAAGGGCGGGGAAGGCCACGTCGTAGCCGCCTTCCTTAAGCTGCTCATAGAGGTTCTTCTCTGCGATATCAATGACGTCAACTGTCGAAAAACCTGCCTTTAGCAGGGCTTTTTGACAGTTGGCGCCAGACAACCAAGAGACGTCCTTCTCGTCTGACCAACCGCCGACCAATACGACGACCTTCAATTTCTTGAGTTCTTCTCTGTTCATAGCCACTCCAAGTCAGCCGGCTTTGTCGGTGGTAAACTCGTCTGAATCGAAACTCGGCCAGCTCATCCGCCCTGGACACGCCGGCTTTGTTGAGAATAACCCTACTCATACAATTTCTCGCGAACTGGAGCGTGAATGGACCCAATTAATGGTGTTGACGAGACTCAACCGCTGCAAGACCTCAAATCCCTGTCCCACAAAGAGATCGCGGCCCTTGTCGAGGAGCTTGGTCAGCCCAAGTTTCGCGTGAAACAAATCGAGGACTGGCTTTGGAACAAGAACGTCTCTTCTTTCGACGAGATGACCAACCTCTCCAAGGACCTTCGCGCCCAGCTGGCGGCGCGCGTTTCCCTGAACCCCGTGACCGAGGTCGCGCGCCAGGTTTCCGAGGACGGCAGCCGCAAGTACCTGCTGCAATTCGCCGACGGGACCACCGTCGAGTGCGTTGGCATGCCCAACAGGAACCGCCTTGCGGTCTGTGCCTCCACGCAAGCGGGCTGCGCGATGGGCTGCGCTTTCTGCGCGACCGGGGCGGCCGGCCTTACGCGCTCGCTTACCGCGTCCGAGATCTACCAGCAGGTCATGCACGTGCGCGACGACTTCAACACGCGCGTGACCAGCGTCGTCTTGATGGGCCAGGGCGAGCCGTTTGTCAACTACGACGCCTCTTTGGCCGCGCTGAGAAAACTCAACAACCCTGCCGGTACAGGCATCGGCGCGCGCCATCTTACGGTCTCTACCTGCGGCGTTATCCCCGGCATCATGCGTTTTGCCAAGGAGCCCGAGCAGTTTACGCTGGCGATCTCGCTCCACTCCGCGGTGCAGCAGACGAGAAACATCCTCATGCCGGGCGTCAAGCGCTACTCGCTGCTTAACCTGTACTCCGCAATGGGCGAGTACGTGAACATCACCGGCCGCCGCCCGACCTACGAGTACGCGCTTATCGGCGGCGTCAACGACACAAACGACGAGCTAGATGCCCTGTGCGACTTTTGCAGCGGCACGTTGGCCCATGTCAACCTGATCCAGCTCAACGCTGTTGAGGGTTCTCGCTTTAGGCCTTCGACTCCGCAGCGCGCCGAGGACTTCGTGCGTCGTCTTGCCAGTGTTGGCGTCGAGGCCACGGTGAGAAACTCCCGTGGCGCGGACATCGATGCCGCTTGCGGTCAGCTTAAGCAGAAGATGGCTTAGGCTAGGGCTATTTCATAGACAAAGAGAAGCGGCGGGTACCAATTTTGGGCCCGCCGCTTCTCTTATGCACTCTTTAGAACTGGTGTTCTAGTAGCCGATCTCTTCCCACTCTTTATTGAGCTGCTGAATGTTGGCGAGAGGATACACTTCTGCCTCATGCCCTTTCATTTCCTGCAGCATTTCATTGATATTTATGTATGCGCTCTTCATGCTTGATGCAGTTTTACTCACTGCAGCCTTAGCTTCATCGGACAAACCATACTCATAGAAGAGATAGCCGACCAAAGCAAAGAGTCCAGCAGAGATAAGGGTCGACCTAAGCTTCATAGAAACCACCGTCCGCAGTGACCAGCATTTTCACGATGCGCGCGAGGTCATCTTCTGAATTGAACTCAATCTCGATCTTGTTCTTGCCTCTCACGTTCTTAACCTTAACCTCGGTGTCCAGGGCAAGCTTGAGCTGCTTCGCCGCTCGCTTGAAGGACTGAGGGGCAGGTTGCCTCCTGGGAGTTTCCTCCCTCGTGACAGAAAACAATGGAGCAAGGGTTTCTGTCTGCCTTACCGACAATCTCTCGTCAATGACTTTCCTAGCAAGCTTGAGCCTGCCATCCTCGCTCGGCACCGCCAGGATTGCCCTGGCATGACCAGCAGTCAGGAATCCTCCGGCTACAAGATCCTGAACCTCCTCAGGAAGGTCGAGAAGCCTCAGAGTATTAGTGATGGCTGATCGAGACTTGGAGAGAATCTTAGAAAGCTCCTCTTGGGTAAGATCCTTCTCCTTGATGAGCTGCTTGTAGCCACGGGCCTCTTCGATGGGAGTGAGGTCAGACCTCTGAAGATTCTCGATCAAGGCTAGCTTGAAAACATCCTCGTCAGAGATTTCACGGATTACAACCGGAACCTCTTTAAGACCTGCGATCTTAGAAGCCTGATACCTTCTCTCGCCAGCGACGATCTCGTAGTAGTTACCAACCTTCCTCACAAGGAGAGGCTGGAGAATACCATTCTGCTTAATTGAGTCTGCAAGCTCATTAAGTTCGTTCTCGTCAAACTGCTTACGAGGCTGGTCTTTGTTCGGCTTGATCTTATCGATAGAGAGAACGGAGTCAGCTTTCATTGCAGAAGTCTCTGCGGTGGCTTCACCGACAAGAGCTCCAAGACCTCTGCCAAGCTTCTTTTTCTCAGCCACGCTGGATCACTTCCTTTGCAAGTTTTGCATATGCTGTAGCACCCTTGCTTACACGTGCATACATAGAGACAGGCTGCCCGTAACTCGGAGCCTCAGCAATTTTGACATTACGCGGAATCACCGTCTTAAACATCTTTTTGCCGAAATACTCCTTTACTTCCTCAACAACCTGCTTCGAGAGGGAAGTACGGCTATCGAACATAGTCATTACGACGCCAAAAATCTCCAAATCGGGATTCATGCGCTTTTTGACCATTTCCATCGACTCAAGAAGCTTCGCAACTCCCTCAAGCGCGTAATACTCACACTGAATCGGGATAATGAGCGAATCAGCTGCAATAAGCGCGTTGATCGTCAAAAGGCCAAGTGACGGGGGACAGTCGATCAAAACATAGTCGAAATCGCTGATTACACCCGAAATAGCCTCTTTTAGAATCGATTCGCGTGCCATTGCAGTAACAAGCTCAATTTCTGCGCCAGCCAATTGAATCGTTGCAGGAGCAACAAAGACTTTAGGCTCACAAGTCTCCTGAATTACCTCTTCAATGGGCACATCCTGGAGAATAACGTCATAAATGTCGTTTTCGAGCTCTTCTTTTTCGATACCAAAACCACTGGAAGCATTTCCCTGCGGGTCAAAATCGATAATTAAAACCTTTTTCTTTGCTTCACCAAGACATGCTGCGAGGTTAATTACAGTAGTGGATTTACCGACGCCACCTTTTTGATTCAAAACCGCGATAACACGCGTTTTTCTATCAGGAAAGCCTCGTTTTACGTCTTTGAAGCCCATTTTGCCTCCAAATTGGGAGCCTAGTAATCTCTTGCTTCTCTATGATAGACGATTGTTTCACGTGGAACATCCACAGTTAAAGACTTGCAAAGATAATTTATGCGACGTTCCACGTGAAACCTCGCTTTACAACCAAAACTAACTGGCAATCGATCTAATCAACGATGTTCCACGTGGAACATCCAGCATATTGTTCAAATCTCTAATGCTCGAACCCTTCAAAATGCGATTGTAAGTTGCAGTAAAAATCTAAAGTCGAAAACAACGTTGTTTCACGTGGAACATCGCACTAACTATTGGACAGAAATAAGGATTTCGTCTGTATAAAAATATACCCTCGATGTTCCACGTGGAACATCGAGGGATAGATTCATTGAGCGTGAGAACTATTGAATCCTACAAGCCTAGTGGACTTTGTTTAGCCAATCCATTCTTTCTTGGAAGTTGAATTGCCGATGGGCTGATCTTCTTATAGAGCAAAATCGTTCTATGCCCAAAATCATTGGGAAGCTCAAATTCAACAGGTTCAAGCAATTGAAGTCCACAGATCTTGGCAGCTCGCTTACTTGCGTTGATCTCTGCAATAGTCGGATTAGCTTTCTCTAGAACCAGAAGCCCATCATTGACCAAAAAAGGAGTTGCATACTCAACAAGAACATTAGCTTGAGCAACAGCACGAGCAAAGACAAGACCAAACCTATTCTTGTACTTTGGGGCAAGCTCCTCAAGTCTACTATGCTCTCCATGGACCTTCTCAAGACCAAGCTCAGTGCAAAACTCATTGACCGCAGAAATTTTCTTACCAACTGAGTCAACAAGTAAGCCCTGAGAGCCGCTGAGAAGCCCGATCGGAATGCCGGGGAAGCCAGCACCCGTACCCATATCAAGGTAGGCCTTAGAAAGCCTCTCAGAGACTTCTTTGCAAGTTAGGGGTAGCAAACTATCTAATACATGGAGAACGAGAGCTTCTTCAATATTAGTGATACGAGTAAGGTTCACAACCTTGTTCTTTTCAATGACCAAAGCCAGGTGCTTAAGCAGAAGCCTCACCTGCTCATCAGTAGCCTCGATACCATAAGCAGAAAGAAGCTCAGAGAGCTGGCCCTCGTACTCTTCAAGATAAAATTCTGTCATATCTTCCTCTCCTGACAAAAACTTGTGAGTCAAAAGAAATTGGCAAAAAGAAAGGGAGGATGAATTTCATCCTCCCTCATAGCTTACACGTTGTAGCTGGGATTATCTAACAGCAGTGATAACCACTCGACGGTTAGGCTCCTCACCCTCGGAGTGAGTGGTGACCTCATCGTCACCAATAAGAGCCAGGTGGACAAGACGCCTCTCAGAAGCATTCATGGGGTTGAGAGCCACACGACCCTGCTTCTTAGCACGCTCAGCCGCAGAGGTGGCCATGCTCATGATCTTCTTCTTGCGACGGGTCTTATAGCTCTCGATATCCACGACGATGGGATAGTAGAACTTGATCCTGCTGCTCATCAAAGAAGAGACGACCATCTGCAGAGCATCGAGAGTGCGACCGTGACGGCCGATAAGAACAGCCAGGTCACCACCGTTGACATCGAGGATCAGCTCACCCTCGTCACCGTCATACTCGTCGATAGAGGACTGCGTCTCACCAAAGAAGGCCAGAACGTCCTTGAGATATCCAACAGCAAGGTCGGCGATCTTGTCGGTTTCCTCGTCGGTCAGAGCTTCGTTGGCCTCGAACTTCTCCCTAATGGAAGTAAATTCATCGATAGCCTCAGATGCAAGGGTCTCACCCTCATCCAAGACAATCTGATCTTCCATGCCAACCTCCTGTAGAAAACAAATAAAAGTAGAAACTAATTAAAAGAAACTACCAGCACTTTAATAGAAGTAAATTACTTCTTCTTGTGCGGACGGGGCTTCTTCTCCTTGCGAACAACGTCGACCTCGACGCCCTTAGCCTGGGCCTTCTCCTCGGCCTCGGCCTTAGCCTTCTCAAGCACCTTGGAGGTGATGAACTTCTGCTGCACGACCTGCCAGATGGCGGAGGCGTTGTAGTAGAGAAGGACGGCGGCAGGAACGTTCCAACCAAACCAGACCATCATGATGGCCATGACGGCGCCCATCGTGATGGACTGCATCTTCTGCTCGCGGTTCTGCATGGAGGTGTTCATCAGCATGGGGACAAACGTCAGAACGCCAAAGAGGATGTCGAAGAAGATGTAGGGAGCGGCGCCCAGCCAGCCCGCAGAGGCGATCATGCCGGACACAGAGTTAGAGATAGACGGCAGGATGCCGTAGAAGCAGGCGTCCGTGGGGACGTTCTTCACGACGGAGAACAGGCCGAAGAAGATAGGCATCTGCAGGAAGATGGGCAGGCAACCCATAATCGGGTTGAACTTCATCTCGGAGTAGACCTTCATGGTCTCCTCCTGCTGACGCACGGGGTCGTCGGCGTACTTCTCCTGGATCTCCTGCAGGCGCGGAGACATGATCTGCATGCCCGCGGTCGACTTGACCTGCTTGGTCATGAGCGGGGTCAGCAGAATTCGGATGATGACGGTCAGGATGATGACCGCCAGGCCCCAGTCACCCACAAGGTTCTGGATGGCCTGAAGGACAAAGGTAAGGAAATTAATGAACCAATCCCACATGATTCCTCCGTGGATGTTCCTTGGCGTCAAGGAACGGGGTCGTATCCACCAGCATGGAAGGGGTGGCAGCGCAAAATCCTACGAATAGCAAGAAAGGCGCCCTTGACGGCGCCATACTTGGCGATGGCCTGACGGGCGTATTCGGAGCACGTCGGCCTATAGATACAGCGTGCGGGGAACAACGGAGAGATCTTCTCCTGGTAAAAACCGATGGCTGCAAGCAGGCACCTTTTGCCAAAAGAAGATTTCCCAGGGTTATTCACCTGACACGCCGGCCTTTTTAAGAAGCCTTCTCAAAGACGAGGCCACGAGCTCGGGTGAGCTGTCATGGGTGTCTTTTGTCGAGAAGAGAATCATGTCGTAGCCGTCTTTGGGCAACCCGCACTCGCGAGCGGCTTCCCTTAGAACACGCTTACACCTGTTCCTAAAGACGGCGTTGCCAAGCCTCTTAGGCGCGACGAAGGCGACCCTTGCGGAGTCGCCCTCGTCAATCTTAACCACACGTATTCGTAGAAGAGAGTCGTTCAGCCTCTTCCCGCAGGAGAAGACCTTCTCAAATTCAGCTTTGGATTTGATGGTCTTCATCTTTAATTACTAGACGGTGAGCTGGTGACGGCCCTTAGCGCGACGGCGAGCGAGAACGGCACGGCCGCCCTTGGTAGCCATACGGGCACGGAAGCCGTGGGTGGTGGCGCGCTTGCGCTTGTTGGGTTGATAAGTACGCTTCATAGCTATTCCTCCCAGTTGGGTTTAGACGTCGATCCAGAGCAATAAGCCAAAAGATTGTAAAGGTAGAAGCTGCGAAGTGTCAATTTTTTCTTTGCGCGAGCAGGCGACTTTTGTCGATTGACCACAAGTTGGCTATATAGAGAGTCGCGCGAGCCGTGTGAAAAAGCGTGAAACCATTCTTTCAAAACGGTGGACACAATCTTTCATCAACAATGCAAGCTGCTTTATACATGCTATGATTTTCCAGCTGAATTCCTATGCGTTAGCCGAGTTTTCTACACGTTTTCTAGCTTTGTTGAAAACTTTTCTTTCATATAGAATTCCGTCTGAAAAGTTTTCGACAGCCGATGAACAATTGTTGAAAAGGAGGCGTGAGAATGGCCCGAGATTTCTACCCCTTTGTCGAGAAGGCCAAAGAAGAGCTGGTAGCCGGCGAGGTGACGACCACCGCCAGGATCGCCGTTTACGACGACGCGGCCGCTGCGCCTCGGGTTGTCGTCATCGAGGGGAGCGACGTTCGGTCGTTTCTCGAGGAGATAACCGCCGCCGTCAACAAGCTCTCGCACGAGCAGGGCGGCAACATCCCCTTCATGGTCATCCGCGAGATCGTCGAGAACTTCATCCACGCGTATTTCCAGGCGCCCACCATCACGATCCTGGACGGCGGCAACACGATCCGCTTCTCTGACCAGGGCCCAGGCATCAAGGAGAAGAAGCTGGCGCTCGAATACGGCACCTCATCTGCGACGGAAGAGATGAAGCGCTATATCCGCGGCGTTGGGTCGGGCCTGCCGTATGCCCAGCAGTACATGCAGGACAAGGGCGGCAGTTTGGAGATCGAGGACAATATCTCCGGCGGGACCATCGTCACCATCTCCACCAGGCGCGCGAGCGAGGCGCGAGAGGTCGCGGGCGTTGGCCGCGGAAACGAGCGGGGCGCAGGGACTCCCGCGGCGCAGATGGGCGCGGCGATGCCGGCCGCGCAGGGCTTCTCGCCGGCTGCGGGCGGTATGGAGCAGCCCGTCTACCAGCAGGGATATGCGCAGCCTCAACCCGGCATGGGTGCATATCAGCCCCAGTGGCCCGGGCAGCCGATGCAGGGCGCGGGGTACCAGGGCGGCTACCCGGCAACGTACCCCGGCGTGTTCCAGCCCTCCAACCAGGGCGGATATCAGGGCGGGTACTACCAGCCGCAGGGTTGGCCTGCACAGGGGATGCCCCAGCAGCAGCCGCAACAGCAGCCCCAGCAGCAGGCGTATCCCCAGATGGCTGCGCAGGCACCCGGCTACGCGGCCGAGCCCCAGCCCCAACAGCAGCCCGCGGGCCCCGCCCTCACGCAGCGCCAGCAGCAGGTCATGGAGTTTCTCGCCGCCCACGAGACGTGCGGCCCCACCGAGCTCACGCAGGCATACGGCAGCTCCGGCCCCACCTGGTCGCGCGAGCTCAAGGCACTTGTCGACACCGGGCTTATCACCAAAGCGGGGCAGAAGTACCGCCTGACCACCATCGGCAGGTCCTTCATCTAGCTGCGGCGCCTTGCTCAGCCTTGTCGAAAAGCGACGGCAAACGAGATTTCGACCTTGATTTTCAACCCCTCTCACGTGGGAATTTAAGAAAACCACCCTTGAGTTTTCGACAATCGTATATACTTGGTGGGCACTTTTCGACAATTTGAAGAATGAGCCGTCATGGACTTTTCTATCGAGCTCGACCCCGAGGACCTTTGGCAGGACACCCTCGACGTCCTTGAGCAGGAAAACATGCCCGAGTCGATACTCGCGATGCTGCGCAGCTGCACGCCGGTGAGCGTGGAGGGCAAGGTCCTGCACGTCGTGACCCCCATGCGCCTGGTCTTGAAGACGGTGTCGAAAAACTCCGACCTGCTTGAGGCCTGCCTGTCACAAGCCGCGTTCCAGGAGGGCATGCACCTCGACCTTACCCTGGCCGAGAAGGACGCCAAGGCGCCTGCCAAACCCTCCTCGTCCACCATGACGCCCGAGGAGATCAACCGCTGGAAGGCCTCGACCCAGCCGGAAGCGGCGCCTGCGCCCGCGGAGCCCGCCGTCCCCTACCAGGAGCGGCGCCTCTCCGAAGGGATGCTCGACGAGTCGACCTTATCGGCCTCTTTCAAGGAGACGAGCCTGCGCAAGCAGAGAAACCCCCTGGTAGAGACCATCCCCGAGGAAGACTCCAAGCTCACCTTCGAGCGCTTTGTCTGCGGCGAGGAAAACGACATGGCCTACAACGCCGCCCTGCAGGTGGCAAACGGCAGCAAGTCGTACAACCCGCTGTTCATCCACGGCAAGAGCGGCCTGGGCAAGACCCACCTCCTGCGCGCGATCCAGAACTACATCGCCACCAACGACCCCACGCGCGTCTGCGTGTACAAAGACGCGTCGTCTTTCATCAACGACTACACCTCGGCGATGGGCGCGCACGATCTGTCGGTCACCGAGGCCTTGAAGAACAACTACGAGGACATCGACGTCCTGATCATCGACGATGTCCAGAAGCTCGCGGGCAAGACCGGCACGATCACCTTCTTCTTCGACACGTTCAACGTGCTGAGAAGCAACGGCAAGCAGATCGTCCTGGCGGCCGACCGCACCCCGGCGCAGCTGGGCATGGGCAAGGACGCCTTCGACGACCGCGTGACCACGCGCCTGGCCGCGGGCTTTCCCGTGGGCGTGCAGGTGCCCAACTACGAGCTTAAACTGCGCCTTATAGAGACGTTCTGCGAGCGCATGTGCAAGGACTCCGAGGAAGAGCACGTGGGCGCGGCCCTGGCGCCCATCTCGCCGGAGGCCTGCCAGTTCATGGCTAAGCGTGCGGGGTCCAGCATCCGCCTGATCGAGGGCTTCTGCCAGCGCTGCCTCATGGCGCAGTCGCGCGCCCTCAAGAACGGCCGCGAGCTCACCTTCGACGAGATCGAGGAGATCGGCAAGGAGACCTGGCCCACCACCGGCATCGTCATCACCATCGAGGACGTCCAGAAGGCCGTCGAGAAGTTCTACGACATCTCCCACGACGCCCTTATCGGCGAGAGTCGTCACAAGGGCCTCATGGAGCCGCGCCACGTGGCCATCTGGCTGTCGCGCGAGCTGTGCAACAAGACCTTGGCCGATATCGGCGACCACTTTGGCGGGCGCAGCCACGCCACGATCAAAAACAGCCTGAAGGTCGTCGACGACAAGAAGAAGGAGGACAAGATCTTCTACGACCGCGTCATGCGCCTGAAGGACAGCATCACGAGCGAGGCGTAAGGCATGGGCGCGGGCGCTGGTGCGAGACCACAGCCCGCGGCGAGAAGGTCTTCTCGACACCTCGTTCGCGCCATGTTGATAAGTTGTTCATTGCTTGTTTGAAAAGACGAGAAAACTCGGCCCGCGATGTGGAAGGATTATCGACAGCAATCTTCAATGTTGGGAACGTAAGAGCGGACAAAGGAGCGTTTGCACGCTCGATTGATTGATCTACCTGCACGTCTTTTGAGTTTTCTTCTTTTCTACAGAGCTTATTATTACTACTGTTTTTTTATTTATATATAAGAACTAATAGAAGGGTCCGAGATGAAATTCACCGTTAGCCAGTCATCCTTGATGAAAGCCATCACGGTAGTCTCCAAGGGAATGGGCACCAACTCGACGCTGCCCATCTGCTCGGGCATCTATATCAAGGCAACCGAGGGCACCATCGAGTTTCAGTCCAACAACCTCGTGATCGCCATTCGCCACCTGATCCCCGCCAACGTCGAGGAGGAGGGCGAGACCGTGGTCTCGGGCAAGGTCTTGTCCAACATCGTGAAGACCCTCTCTGACTCCGCGGTGACCTTCGACGGCGGCGAGAGGACCATCTCGATCTCCTGCGACAAGTCGACCTTCCGCCTGAACACCCTGGACTGCTCCATCTGGAACTACGTGCCCGAGGTCCTGGCCGAGCGCGAGATCGAGCTGCCGTCCAACATGCTGTCCTCTATGGTGGACAAGGTCTATAAGGTCACCTCTAAGGAGACCTCGCGCCCCATCCTGCAGGGCATCCTGCTTACCGTCGACGACAACACCATCCGCCTGGTGGCCACCGACTCCTTCCGCCTGGCGGTCTGCGACGCCTCCGTCGAGGCCGGAAGCGAGGAGCCGTTCCGCGCCATCGTGGGCGGCGCTGTCTTCCACGACGTGCTGAGCATGCCTTCGGTTAGCGACACCATCAGGATCGGCACCACCGACAGCCAGGTCGTCTTTACCTTTGGGACCACGACCTTCGTCGCACGCCACATCGAGGGCAACTTCCCCGACTACAAGCAGCTGCTGCCGTCGAGCTGCGGCACCGCGGTCACCATCGACGTGGATTCCTTCTCCGCGGCGCTCAAGCGTGTCTCGGTCATCGCGCTTACCAACTCGTCGGTGCGCTTTGACATCGACGCGGACGGCAGGCTCATGAAGATGTCGGCCAGCTCGCCGGAGCAGGGCGAGTCCTCCGAGATCCTGAACGTCGATGTCGAGGGCTCGAGCCTGTCCATCGGCCTCAACTACCACTATGTCTTCGACTGCGTGAACGCCGTCTCGGGCAGCAAGAAGCTGCGCCTGGAGCTGCAGAGCTCTTCTCAGCCGGGCATCTTCAAGTCCAACGGCATCGTGAACTACCTCTACCTGCTGATGCCGGTGCGTCTGTAGCGGCTGGAGCGAGTGGGTCTTAAGGTCAAAGAGCTGGGCCTTCACGGGTTCAGGAACATGGGGGAGAGGACCGTTTGCCTCTCCCCCTCTACAACTGTGCTTTTTGGCCACAACGCCACGGGCAAGACCAACACGGTCGAGGCCCTGCAGATGCTCACGGCGGGCTACTCCTTTAGGCGGCCCACGCCGCGCCAGCTTATCAACGAGGATGCCCAGGCGGCGAGAATCACCGCGCAGCTCGAGGGCGACGGGCGCCTGTTGGACGTGGCCTGCGACATCACGCCCGCGCGGCGCCAGTTTGCCAAGAACGGCAAGAAGTGCCAGGCGGCAGACGTCGCCGGTACCCTGATGTCGGTGCTGTTCACGCCCGACGACCTGTCTTTAGTGAAGCGCGGGGCCTCGGAGCGCCGCGGCGAGTTGGACGACTTTGGGCGCCAGGCCAACAAGGGCTTCTCGCGCGTGCTGGCGAGCTACACCCGCTCCATCGAGCAGAGAAACCGCCTGCTCAAAGACGACGTCTGCGACCTGGGGCTTTTGGACGCCTGGGACGCGAGCGTGGCTTTGGGCGGCGCGACCCTGCTGCACAGCCGCCTGCGGCTCTTCTCGCGGCTGGCCAAGCGCGTGTCCGAGGTCTATGCCCAGATCGCCCCGAAAGAGACGCTTGAGCTGGCCTATCGCTGCTCGCTGGGAGACGAGGCCCTGGGGCTTTCCAAGGACGAGCTGCGCGACTTGTTCCTGCGCCGCCTTGAGGAAGGCCGCGCCGAGGACCTGCGCCGCCAGCAGACCCGCACGGGACCGCACCGCGACGACGTGGAGTTCCTGATCGACGGCCGCGATGCCCGTGCCTTCGGCAGCCAGGGCCAGCAGCGCTCAGTCGTGCTTGCCCTCAAGATGGCCGAGGTCCTTCTCGCCGAGGAGATCGTGGGGTCCAAGCCCCTTTTGCTTCTGGACGACGTGATGAGCGAGCTGGACGAGGCGCGCCGCGACGCCGTGGCGGGCTTCTCGCGAGACGGCGTGCAGACCGTGGTCACCACCACAAACCTGGGGTACTTCTCGCCTGACCTGCTCAAAAGCGCCGAGGTGGTGGCTTACCATGATCGATGAGTTCGCGTCCATCTCGAGCCTTGGCTCGGTCGTGGGCGGCTACTTCTCGTCCCCCGAGGTCCAGGGAAAGATCTCTGCGACCCGGCGCGTGGCCATGATCTGGCACCGCGTGAACGGCGACGTGGAGAGAAAACATACCCGCGGCCTTTTTGTGACCAAGCCCAGAAACCCGCGCGACCTGCCCGTTTTGGTGGTCTACGTGGACTCCCGCATGCGGGCCGTGGATTTCTCGGCCAACAAGGACATCTACATGGCGAGAATGGCGGGCGAGGGCCTGCGCTTCTCGGACATACGCTTTGAGCAGGACAAACGCGGTGGGAAGAAGGGCGACGCGCCGTCTGTCGCCGCGCCTGCGAAGAAGAAAACCGCGCCGCTGCCGGAGCTTTCGCCCGAGGAGGACGAGAAGATCCGCAAGTCTTGCGAGGGCCTCTCGCCGAAACTCGCTCAAAGCGTCTATAAAGCCATGAGCAATTCTGTGAGACGTCAAAAGGCGAACTAGAGCGGAATTCGTGTATATGCGCTTAGAGCGGCTCTGAGGGCCTTACGCGCGCTAATATAGATAAGCTTCACCTTGTTTTAGAACTAAGACCCGTTCAATCGGGTTCTCATACGGTATGAAGAGAGGACGTGCGCGTGGCAGAAGAAAACGAGCACAGCTACGACGGCAGCGAGATCAAGATCCTCGAGGGCCTCGAGGCGGTGCGCAAGCGCCCGGGTATGTACATCGGATCCACCAGCGCGAGCGGCCTGCACCACCTGGTCTACGAGATCGTGGACAACTCGGTGGACGAGGCCCTGGCCGGTTTCTGCACCAGGATCCAGGTCACCATCCACGCGGACAACTCCGTGACCGTCGTGGACAACGGCCGCGGCATCCCGGTGGACCCCCACCCCGTCAAGAAGATCCCGACCCTCGAGGTCGTTCTCACCATCCTGCACGCCGGCGGCAAGTTCGACAACGCGGCCTATAAGGTCTCCGGCGGCCTGCACGGCGTTGGCTCCTCGGTCGTGAATGCGCTTTCCACCAAGATGATCGCCCAGGTCCGCCGCGACGGCAACATCTACGAGATGCGCTTCTCGCGCGGCGTGACCACGCAGAAGATGACCGTCGTGGGCACCTGCGAGGACACCGGCACCACCATCACCTTCTGGCCCGACGACGAGATCTTCGAGACCACGGTCTTCGACTTCGACACCCTGCACGACCGCCTGCAGGAGATGGCGTTCCTCAACCGCGACCTGGCCATCGTGCTCACCGACGAGCGCGAGTCCACCCCGCGCGTGGACGAGTTCTGCTACTCGGGCGGCATCATCGACTTCGTCAAGTTCCTGAACAACGGCGAGGAGATCCCCGAGGGGCTTGCCGAGCCCATCTACCTGGCCGGCAAGAACGACGAGACGGACGCTGCCAAGCGCGGCGAGGTCGAGGTCGCCATCCAGTGGAACAACTCGTACTCCGAGCACGTCATGAGCTTTGCCAACAACATCTACACGCCCGACGGCGGCATGCACATGGAGGGCTTCCGCACGGCGCTTACCCGCGTGGTCAACGACTACGCGCGCAAGGCCGGTCTTCTCAAGGAGAAGGAGGCCAACCTCACCGGCAACGACATCCGCGAGGGCCTGACCGCGGTCATCTCCGTTAAGCTGGGCGACCCGCAGTTCGAGGGCCAGACCAAGGCCAAGCTGGGCAGCTCCTTCATGCGCCCGCTGGTCATGAAGATCGTCTCGGACGGCCTGGCAGAGTACCTTGAGGAGCACCCCAAGCCGGCCCGCGCCATCGTGAGCAAGGCCCTGCAGGCCTCCAAGGCCCGCACCGCGGCCACCAAGGCCCGCGAGGCCACGCGCCGCAAGTCCCTTCTCGAGACGGCCCACCTGCCCGGCAAGCTCGCGGACTGCTCCGAGCGAAACGCGGAGCTCACTGAGCTATTCATCGTGGAGGGCGACTCGGCAGGCGGCTCGGCCAAGGACGGCCGTCGCCGAGACATCCAGGCGATCCTTCCCCTTCGCGGCAAGATCTTGAACGTCGAGCGCGTGGGCGACCACCGCGCCTTCTCCAGCGATACCATCCAGTCGCTGATCACGGCCATCGGCACCGGCGTCACCACCTCGACCGGCGACGGCGGCGACTTCGACATCACCAAGGCCCGCTACCACAAGATCATCATCATGACGGATGCCGACGTCGACGGCGCCCACATCCGCATCCTGCTGCTGACCTTCTTCTACAAGTACATGCGCCCCTTGATCGACGCCGGCTACGTCTACGCCGCCTGCCCGCCGATCTTTGGCATCAAGGTCCGCAAGAAGATCTACTACGTCTACCCCAACGGCAAGGAGCCCGAGGAAGAGATCCTAAAGCGCAAGATCGCCGAGCTGGGCTTTGCCTATGACGACGAGGACGGCGAGGAAGACTCCGCCAACGGCAAGGTCAAGCGCAAGAAGCGCCCCTACACCGTCCAGCGCTACAAGGGCCTGGGCGAGATGGACCCCAAGCAGCTGGCCTCCACCACCATGGACCCCCGCACCCGCATCCTGCAGCGCGTGACCATCGAGGACGCGGCCATGGCCGACAAGGCCGTTCGCGAGCTGATGGGCAACCAGGTCGAGTATCGTCGCGAGTACATTGAGCGGCACGCCCACGACGCGAGGTTCTTGGACGCCTAAGGGCTTGTTTTCCCAGCTAGACGATTGATTTCCCACTCTTAGACTCTTAGAGAAAGGCCTTTTGTGGCAGAAGATACCAACAACAACGGCGAGAACAACGAGTCTCTGCCCGAGGACCTGCGCCGGCTTCTTGACCGCGCGCAGGCGTCCGACGAGGGCGAGGACGTCTACGACGAGAGCGAAGGCGCAGACGACGCCGACGATGATGACGACGGCGAGCTTGAGGAAGAGTTCGGCAACGCCGGCACGGGCGTCTCGACCGGTGAGACGGACGAGCACGGCGGCGCCCTCCAGCTCAAGGAGTTCGGCCACGAGATGCGCCAGTCCTTCATCGAGTACTCGATGTCGGTCATCACGGCCCGCGCCCTGCCGGACGTCCGCGATGGCTTGAAGCCGGTCCACCGCCGCATCCTCTACGCCATGAACGAGTCGGGCATCTTCCCCAACCGCCCGCACAAGAAGTCCGCCTGGACCGTCGGCGAAGTTATCGGTAAGTACCACCCCCACGGCGACTCCGCGGTCTACGACACGATGGTCCGTCTCGCCCAGTGGTTCTCGATGCGCACCCCGCTGATCGACGGCCACGGCAACTTCGGCAACATCGACGGCGACTCCGCGGCGGCCATGCGTTACACCGAGTCCCGCCTGGCCAAGCCCGCGATGGAGCTTCTCCGCGACCTGCAGAAGGACACCGTCGACTGGCAGCCCAACTACGACGAGTCCCTGCAGGAGCCGCAGGTCCTGCCCGCGCGCTTCCCCAACCTGCTGGTCAACGGCTGCGGCGGCATCGCCGTCGGCATGGCGACCAACATCCCGCCCCACAACCTGGGCGAGGCCATCGAGGCCGCCTGCATGCTCATCGACAACCCCGACGCCACCGTCGACGACCTCATGACCGTCATGCCCGGCCCGGACTTCCCCACCGGCGCCACCATCATGGGCACCGACGGCATCCGTGAGGCCTACGAGACGGGCCGCGGCTCCATCACCGTGCGCGCCAAGGCCGAGGTCGAGACCACCAAGACGGGCCGTTCTCGCCTGGTCTTCACCGAGATGCCCTACCAGGTCAACAAGGGCACCCTCCAGGAGAAGATCGCCCAGCTGGTCAACGAGAAGCGCATCGAGGGCGTCTCGGACATGCGCGACGAGTCCAACCAGAAGGGCATCCGCCTGGTCATCGAGCTCAAGAAGGACGTCATCCCGCAGGTTGTCCTTAACAACCTGTATAAGTTCACGCAGCTCCAGACCACCTTCGGCGTGATCAACCTGGCGTTGGTCGATGGCGTGCCCAAGCTTCTGACCCTGCGCGAGATGCTGCAGCACTACATCGACCACCAGGTCGACGTCGTGACCCGCCGCACCCGCTTCGATCTCAAGAAGGCCCAGGCCCGCGCTCACATCCTCGAGGGCTACCTGCTGGCTTTGGACCACATCGACGAGGTCATCCACATCATCCGCGCCAGCCGCACCGACACCGAGGCCTCTTCTCGCCTGATCGAGCGCTTTGGCTTCACGCCCGAGCAGACCCAGGCCATCCTCGAGATGCGCCTGCGCCGCCTGACCGGCCTTTCTCGCGACCAGATCGAGGAGGAGCTGGCCGGACTTCGCCGCGCCATCGCCTACTACGAGGACCTTCTCGCCAACCCGGTCAAGATCCTGGCCGTCATCAAGGAGGAGATGCGCGAGATCTCCCGCAAGTACTCCGACAAGCGCCGCACGCGTATCTCGGCCGAGGGCACCAAGAACCTGAATGTCGAGGACCTTATCGCCGAGGAGGATATGGTCATCACGGTGACCCACGCCGGCTACGTCAAGCGCACCCCGGTGGCCACCTACCGCTCGCAGAAGCGCGGCGGCAAGGGCGTCCAGGGCGTGAACCTCAAGGACGAGGACTTCGTCGAGGACCTGTTTGTCGCCTCCACCCACGATTACGTGCTGTTCTTCTCCAACAAGGGCAAGGTCTACCGCCTGAAGGTCCACGAGCTGCCCATCGGCGCCCGCACCGCGCGCGGCACCGCGATCGTCAACATCGTGCCCTTTGCCGAGGGTGAGCACGCGATGGCCGTCATGACCTGCCGCACCTTCCCCGACGACGAGTTCCTGATGTTCGCCACGGCCAACGGCACGGTCAAGAAGACCTCGATGGCCGCCTACGACCGCACGCGCCACGACGGCCTTATCGCCATCAACCTGCGCGACGACGACGAGCTGGTCAACGTCCGCCGCGTGAAGCCCGGCGAGAAGGTCATGCTGGTCTCGACCGACGGCAAGGCCATCATGTTCCCCGAGTCCGATGTGCGCCCGATGGGCCGCGACACCTCGGGCGTGCGCGGCATCACGCTCAAGGACGGCGCCAAGATGCTGGGCATGGAGATCACCAACGGCAACGGCGACCTCTTTGTCATCACCGAGAAGGGCTACGGCAAGCGCACGCCCGTCTCGGAGTACCCCGAGCACAAGCGCGGCGGCCAGGGCGTCTTCACCATCACGATGACCGAGAAGAAGGGCCAGCTTGTGGCCTGCCGCATCGTGGGGCCGCAGCACGAGCTCATGATCATGTCCGCCGACGGCGTGGTCATCCGCGTCAAGGTCAAGGGCATCAGCCGCCTGGGCCGCTCCACGCAGGGCGTCCGCGTCATGAACATCGACGAGAACGACGCGGTCACGGCCGTGGCGCGTATGCTGGCCGAGAGGGACAGCGACGCGGCCGAGGGCGCGGGCCAGCAGGCGATTGACGGTGTCGCCGACGCCGAGGAGGAGTCGGTTGACCTGGGCGAGGAAGAGCTGTCCGAGGAGATCATCGACGAGGAGGAGTAAGGGCTTCTCGCTGTGGCCTGGCATAACGAGCCTGGTATAAGGACGGGCCCCGCGACGTTGAATCGCGGGGCCCGTTTTGTGTCGGGTGGGTTGTGGGGTGCGGCGCGCCGGCGCGGTGCGGGCTTACTGGCCCTGCTCACCGTCGCTTTTGGGTGTCATATCGAAGTCTTCCGGCGAGAGGTTCTCGACAAAGGAGTGGAACTCGTCGATCTCGGCCTGCTTCTCGTCCTTCTCGACAGCCGCGAAATCGGGCATCGAGGCTGTCTGGAGAACCGACTCCTCGGCCCAGATGGCCGCGCCCGAGCGCACCGCCAGGGCGATCGCGTCCGAGGGGCGCGAGTCCAGGTAGTGGCGCTGGCCCGCGGCGTCCGCGAGCTCGACCTGCGCGAAGAAAGTGGTCCCGGTGACGGCCGTGATCCTCACGCTTTCGACCTGGGCATCCAGGGCCTCAATGACGTTGGCGAGAAGATCGTGCGTCAGGGGGCGGTGCTCGGCGGCCTTGCCCACGCCCATGCTGATGGCCGTGGCCTCGACGTTGCCGATGCGGATGGGCAACTTGGCCTGGCCCTCGCCAGGGAGGGTTTCTTTGGGCTTGAGCACGACAAGGGAGCCGGCGCTGCCGGGACCCACGACCACCGATTTGATTTCCATCCTTCTTAAAGGCAAAACAAAGCTCCTCACACACGCTTTTATGTTTGGCAATCCTACCCGTTTTGCAGGCACTTTGCAGCGCAGATGCCAATGACGGCATTTTTTTCTAAAAAGTTGTTGACGCGGGGTGGGGTTGTGCGTAATATAACTTCTTGCGTTGGGCCTGTAGCTCAGTTGGTCAGAGCGTCCGGCTGATAACCGGGAGGTCACAAGTTCGAACCTTGTCAGGCCCACCATTTTTTCGACAATAGTCGCCCCAGCGTTAGCCGAGTCGCCGCTGGGGCGATTATTAAGTTAAGTGGGCAAAACGCACAGCAAGGGGACATAGCTCAGCTGGGAGAGCGCGGGCTTTGCAAGCCTGAGGTCGTGGGTTCGAACCCCATTGTCTCCACCATGAATCGTCGCGGGCGGCCTTCGGGTCGCCCGTTTTCGTATGCGGGATGCTTTCGCTTTCAATTTGCGGGGTTGTCTGATGCCGCCGCGCCGCCCAGCTTTCAATTCCAGGACTTGTCTGATACTCCGACGGTGCCGACCTTTCAATTTCAAGGACTGTCTGATGCCCGAAGCCCTTCTCGCTTTCAATTTGGGCACTTGTCTGATTCCAAACCATCAGACAACCCCAGGATTTGAAAGTTGGAGGGCCCGCAGGCATCAGACAACCCTGCAAATTGAAAGCGAGAAGGGCCGCGGGCATCAGACAACCCTTGGATTTGAAAGCGAGAAGGGCGCCGAACATCAGACAACCCTGATATTTGAAAGTGAATCAGATCGGTCGATGATCGGGTGGCTTGCGGTAT
>CAVDTK010000008.1:9917-31778 GCA_963611755.1 Oscillibacter sp. ER4 | reverse complement strand
CTCGATCTCCTTGGCGACGGAGACGCCGTCGTTGGTGATGGTGGGGGCGCCGTAGCTGCGCTGCAGGGCGACGTAGCGGCCCTTGGGGCCCATGGTGGTGGTGACGGCGTCGGCCAGGGTGTTGACGCCCTTGGCGAGCTTGGCGCGTGCGTCGGTGCCGAAGTAAATGTCCTTAGCCATTTTTGATTAGTCCTTTCTGGTGACGCGGAGGAGTCGCCGATCCGCGTCGGGGTTTACGGTGTGCCAACAGGCACGGGGTGCAAGGCCGCTGCCTTGCGGCAAGAAGATGGCGAGAAGCCCGAAAGGGCCGCTACTCCTCGATGATGGCGTAGATGTCGTCCGCGCGAAGGAGCAGGAAGTCCTCGCCGTCGACCTTGACCTCGTTGCCGCCGAACTTGCCGTAGTAGACCTGGTCGCCCACCTTGACGTCGATGGCCACGCGCTCGCCCTTGTCGTTGAGCTTGCCGGCGCCCACGGCCACGACCTCGCCGCGCTGGGGCTTCTCCTGCGCGCCGCTGGAGATGTAGAGGCCAGAAGAGGTCTTCTCCTCCTTGGGAGCGGGCTTAACGAGAACGCGATCGCCGAGAGGCTTCAAAGTCATGGTTTTCCTCCTTTGTAATGCGCCCGGGGACACCGGGCGCTCTGTCCAACGGTATGGATAATACCCACCGCGTTCGACTTATACCATGCCGATTGAAAAAATCTCATAGGAGGCACTTAGATTTCTTGATGCCCGCGGCAACAAGCGGCCGCCGACGGTCACTTCGGCGGTAAAAACCCACCGTTCGCAATTCTTTTTCAAACATTCCCGATTCTTCGGTAATACTTTTCAATACAGGGAATCGCAATATTAGACACTCAGGGGCCTCGCGCCCCTGGGACACCTCGCATCGAAAGGAGATACCTGTGAGCAAAAGCACAGATAACAACGCGTTCTGGGAGAGTCCGCTGACCTCTTCCATCACCAAGAAGGATCGCGTGACCACCCCGGAGATGCTCTTCGGCTACCTTCTCGGCCCCTTCGGCAGCCTTCTGGCCTCGGGCATCTTCACGAGCCAGCTCCAGAACTACCTGACCGACGTCTTGAAGCTCGACCTTTCGTTCCTGACCGCGCTGCAGCTCTTCTCGACGATCCTCATCGTGGCGGCGAACCTTGTGGTGGGCCAGCTCATCGAGCGCACGCACTGCCTGGCCGGCAAGGCGCGCCCGTGGATCCTGCTTTCGACCCTCACGCTTTCCGTCTCGACGATCCTCATGTTCTTCGTGCCCTTCGAGGGCGCGGCGCGCATGGTGTGGATCGCCATCGCCTACAACCTTTACTACGCGGTGGCCTACCCCATCTACAACACGGCCAACTCCACGCTGGTCGCCGTGTCCACGCGCGACACCGAGAAGCGCGGCATGCTGGCGTCTCTCACCAACATCGCGGGCTTTGGCGTCATGGGCACCGGCACGATGATCTTCCCGATGCTCGTCTCGTTTGCGCTCAAGGAGGACCAGAACCTGTGGCTTCTGGCCATGGCCGTCGTGGCGCTTCTCACCGCCCTCACCGTCTACCTGCAGTATCGCTTCACCCGCGAGCGCATCACCGAGGAGGTCTTTGCCGCCGCGTCCTCTGACAACGCCGCCGAGAAGACCGCCGGCGCGCCGTCCTTGGGCGCGCAGCTCTCCGCCGTCGTGCACGAGCGCCAGTGGTGGATCGTCATTCTCGTCTACATGCTTTACCAGTGGAGCGGCGCCATCAAGAACGGCTCGATGACGTACTTCTGCAAGTGGGTCCTGGACAACACCTTCTTTGGCACGGCCGACGCGTGGGGCGCCTCGCAGTCGCTGCTGAGCATCCTGGGCGCGCTGCCCATGGCCGCGGCGATCCTGTTCGTCATCCCGCTGTGCAACAAGTTCGGCAAGCAGCGCGTGTGCATCGCCGGCATGGTCGTGGGCGTCGTGGGCGGCGTCATCGCCTTCCTGGGCAACGGCTCCATCGTGCCCGTGGGCGTGGGTATCGCGCTCAAGTGCCTGGGCTCCGCGCCTATCGGTTACATGATCCTGGCCATGCTCGCCGACGTCATCGACCACGTCGAGTTCAAGAGCGGCCTGCGCACCGATGGCCTGACCATGTCGATCTACAGCTCGATCATGGTCGCGGCGACGCCGATCTGCAACTCGATCTTCTCCGGCGTCCTGGGCGCCGTGGGCTACAACCAGTCCGCCGACATCACGCTTGGCACCATGGCCCAGACGGCCGTCACGCAGGGCGCCATCTCGGTGAGCTACATCCTGGTCGAGACCGTGGCCTTTGCCCTGTGCGGCATCCTGCTGCTGTCGTTCACCGTCGAGAAGAACCTCCCGGCCGAGCAGGCCGCGCTCAAGGAGCGCCACGAGGGCAACGGCGGCGCGGCGGAGGCCGAGGCCGCGAAGTAAGGCCCGCGGGCGAACGTACCTCTCCCCTATCGCCAAAGGTTCCTCCCCCCTTTATCTGCGGCGATACCCCATAGAAGCACCCGGCATCCTCCTCTTCCCAGATGCCAGGTGCTTCTCTTTGTGTCGGGGCGGCGGGCCAGCGGGCCAGCGGGCCAGCGGGTCGGAGGCGGCACTTCCCGCCAGCGCGGGCACCCCCCAAAGCAGGCCGATGTTTGTACAAAGATCGAGCCGGCTTAGGAAAAACCTACAAACAACGGCGCATTCTAGGAAGCGAGGGGGCTTGAGCCCACAAAGATCGGTTCATTTTGATACCGACGGTGCCGCGATCCCGCTTGCGAGGTTTTTCGATAAGTGTATGTTGAGGCCTCTTCGCTGCGAGTTTTTTCGATATGTGTATGCTCGATTTGGGTTGCGACGAGAGACGCTTTCGCAAAAGCCCAGTTGGGCGCATCAATTGATTAACCAGTTCGGGGAAAATCGTCTCTCAGGCCAAAAATGAGCATACACATATCGAAAAAGCTCGCACGGCAAACGGCGGAACATACACTTATCGAAAAACCTCGCAGTCGCGGCAAACGAAAAGCGGGCAGGGGGCCATTCCCTGCCCGCTTTTCGCGTTTATGTGGTTCGCGCTACTCCTTGCGGCGCCTGAATCCCAGGGTGCCGAGAAGGGCGGCCGCGGCTCCTGCCAGGGCGACGAGCACCGGGGCGTTGGAGGTGGCGTCGCCGGCGTCCGGGATGGCGGGCGACTCGGTCGCGACCTTAGGCTCGGCGGGAGTCGCGGGGGCATCGGGGGTCGCCGGGGTCTCGCTGGGCGTCACGGGCTGGTCGGGCTCGACCGGGGTGACGGGCTGGTCGGGCTCGATGGGCTCTGCGTCTTTCTCCCAGGAAGCCTCGAGGGTCAGGTCACCGGTAACGGGGGTGGAGAAGTCATACCCCTCGCCGTCGAGCAGCCAACCCCTGAAGGTGTAGCCGTCGAGCACAGGGTCGGCGGGCTTGGCAACCGTCTTGCCGTGCTCGACCTCCTGGGCCGCGGGGACGTTGATCGCGCCCTCGCCGGCCTCGAAGGTCACCTTGTAGGTCTTGGCGACCCACCTGGCCGTGAGCGTCGCGCTCTCGTTGAAGGTGGTCTCCGGAGTCACCTGGGTGCCGTCGGCCGCGTACCAGCCGTCGAACACGTAGCCCTCGCGCTCGGGGACGGACAGCTCGCCCAGGGCGGAGCCCGCCGGGATGACGCGGGGCGCAACCTCGGAGCCCCCTGCGGAATCGAACTCGACCACGACGGCCACGGCCGGGTCGCCGGAAGATGCCCAGCTGGCCTGCAGCTCAAGGTCGCCGGTGACCGGGGTCGAGAAGTCGTACGGCTCGCCGTTCAACAGCCAGCCCCCGAAGGTGAACCCGGCAAGCACGGGATCGGCAGGCTTGGCGGCCGTCTTGCCGTGCTCAACCACCTGCGCCTCAACCGCAGAGCCGCCCGCAGAATCGAACGTCACGGTATACGTCTTGGCGGTCCACTTCATGAAGACAGTGGCCGGGCCGTAGGGCACCCCGTCGAAGTCGAACGGCTGCGCGAGCTCGCGGTCGGCGAAGTAGCCGCCAAAGTCACGCGCCTGCTCCACCGGGTCGGCGGGGCGCTCGATCTTCTCGCCGTAGACGACGGTCCCCACGGAGTAAAGGCTGTTGCTGCTGGCGTCCACGTAGTACACGAAGTAGGTGTTGGCGCCCCAGCGGGCCGTGAGCGTGGCGTCGCCGGCCAGCGTCGTGGAGGCGCTCATCTGCTCGTCGCCCAGGTACCAGCCCATGAACTTGTAGCCGTCCTTGGTCGGGATCGGCAGGGTGCCAATGGCCTCGCCGGCCTCGACCGTGCGCGGGTCGAGCGCGTTCTCGTCGCCCCAGCCGGCCCTGCCGCCGTCGGCGTCAAAGGTGACGGTCACGAGCTTGGCCCACTTGGCGTAGACCGTGGTGTCGGCCTTGACGGCCTGCGAGAAGTTAAAGGCCACGGTGCAGGCCTCATCGGCGTACCAGCCCTTGAAGGCGTAGCCCTCGCAGGCGGGGTCTGACTCGGGCTTGGCGACCATGCCGCTGTGCTTGACCGTCTGGTCGGCGGGCATGCCGGTCGCGGCGGCAGCGTCCTTACCTGCGGAGAAGGTCACCCTGTAGGTCTTCTCGCTCCACGTAGCGTAGAGGTCGAAGTCGGAGTGGACCGGGGTGTTCTCGAAGTCGTACTCCTTGCCATCAACGGTGCGCCAGCCGTCGAACTCGTAGCCCTCGCGCACGGGCGCGTCGGGGCAAACGAGCGTCTCGCCCTCGCGCACGCGGCCGAAGTCGAGGACGGTCTTGCCGTCGGAGTCGAAGAACTGGACGCGGAAGTAGTCCTGGCCCCACTCGGCGGTAAGCGTGGTGTCCTTGTCAAAAACGGTGGAGGCACTGATGTACCTGTCGTTTTCGTCACACCAGCCAAGGAAGACGTAGTTCTCGGCCTTGGTGACGGGCAGCTCGCCCAGGGCCGTGCCGGCCTCGATGACGCGGGGCTCGACCGCGGTGCCGCCGTCGGCGTCGAACGTGATGGTCACGAGCTTGGCCCACTTGGCGTAGGCGGTCATGTTGCCCGTGACGGCCGCGTCGAAGTCGAACTCGACGGCGCAGGCCGCATCGGCGTACCAGCCCTTGAAGACGTAGCCGTCGCGCTCGGGCTCGGCCGCGGGCTTCTGGGCCTTCTCGCCGTGCTCGACCTCCTGCGCGGCGGGCACGTTGGTCGCGCCCTCCCCCGCAGAGAAGGTCACGGCGTAGCGGGCGGTCTCCCACTTGGCGTAGAGGGTGAGAGTGTCGGTCACGGGCGCCGAGAAGTCGTAGACCTGCGTGAGGGCCTTGTCGGCGTACCAGCCGGCGAAGACGCGGCCGGTCTTGGCCGGGGCCTCGGCGGGCTCGGCGACCGCGGTGCCGTACTCGGCGGACGCGGAGAAGAGCAGGGCGCCGTCGTCGGTGAAGTAGACGGGATAGGTGTTGGCGACCCACTTGGCGGTGAGGGTCGCGCTCTGGGTGAAGACCCTACCTGCGGTGATCTGCTCGTCGCCCAGGTACCAGCCGGCGAAGGTGTAGCCCTCGCGGCTCGTGGTGGGCAGGCTGCCCAGCGCGGAGCCGGACGCGATGACCCGCGCGTCGACCGCAGTGCCGCCCGCGGCGTCGAAGACGATGGCGCAGGAGGTCGCGGGGTCGCCCGAGGCGGACCAGCTGGCCTCAAGCGTGATGTCGCCGGTGACCGGGGTCGAGAAGTCGTACTCCTTGCCGCCCAGCAGCCAGCCCTTGAAGACCAGGCCGTCGAGGGTGGGCGCGGTCGCGGGCTTGGTCGCCGCGTCGCCGTGCTCGACCGTCTGGGCCGCGGGCACGTTGGCGGCGCCCGCCGCGGAGAAGGTCACGGTGTAGGTCTTCTTGGTCCACTTGGCAAAGAGCTCGAAGTCAAAGCCGACCGGCTGGTCGAAGCCGTACTTCACGGAGTAGTCCGTGCCGGTGTACCAGCCGTCGAAGGTGTAGCCCTCGCGCACCGGATCGGCGGGACGGGTGAGCACCGCGCCGTAGGCGACGCGGCAGAAGTCGAGGACCGTCTCGCCGTCGGAGTCAACAAACTGCACGTAGAAGGTGTCCCGGCCCCACTCGGCGGTGAGCGTCGCGTCCTTGGTGAAGACGGTGGAGGCCGAGACGAGCGTGCCGTCCTGGGTCCTCCAGCCCGCGAAGTAATAGTCGTCCCTCGAAGTGGCGGGCAGCTCGCCCAAGGCGGCGCCGGTCTCGATGGTGCGGGCGTCGACCGCGGTGCCGCCGGCGGCGTCGAAGGTGATGGTCACGAGCTTCGCCCACTTGGCATAGACGGTCACGTTGCCCGTCACGGCGGCGGTGAAGTCGTAGGCCTCGGTGCAGGCCGCGTCGGCGTACCAGCCCTTGAAGGCATAGCCCTCGCGGGTGGGGTCGGTCGCGGGCGCCACAGCCGCAGAGCCGTGCTCAACGGTCTGCGCGTCAACGGCGCTGCCGCCCTGGGTGTCGAAGCTCACGGCGTACTTGTTGATGTTCCACTTGGCGTACAGGTCGAAATCAGAGTAGACCGGGGCGTCGAAGTTGTACTTCTCGCCGTCCTTGGTGTACCAGCCGTCGAAGGTGTAGCCCTCGCGGGTGGGATCCTCGGGGCGCACGAGTTTCTCGCCCTCGGCCGCACGGCCGAAGTCGAGGATCTTCTCGCCGTCAGAGTCGAGATACTGCACGCGGTAGACTTCCTGGCCCCAATCGGCGGTGAGCACGGCGCTCTTGTCAAAGGTAGTGAAGGCGGAGACGTACGTGCCGTCCTGGTCCTTCCAGCCGCAGAAGACGTAGTTCGCCTTCTGGGTGACGGGCAGCTCGCCCAGCGCGGAGCCGGCCTCGATGGTGCGGGCCGCGACCTCGCTGCCGCCGTCGGTGTCGAAGGTGATGGTCACAAGCTCGACCCACTTGGCGTAGACCGTGGTCTCGCCCGTGACGGCCGCGTCGAAGTCGAACTCGGTGGTGCAGTCGGCGTCGGCGTACCAGCCCTTGAAAACGTAGCCGGAGCGCACGGGGTCGGTCGCAGGCTTGGTCGCCTTGTCGCCGTGCTCGACCGTCTGCGCGGCGGGCACGTTTGTCGCGTCCTCACCCGCAGAGAAGGTCACGGCGTACTTGTTGAGGGTCCACTTGGCGTAGACGTCAAAATCGCTGGTCACAGCCTTGTCGAAGTTATAGGCAATCGTGCAGGCCTTGTTGGAGAACCAGCCGGCGAAGGTGTAGCCCACCTTGGTGGGGTCGGCGGGCTTCTCGACCTTGTTGCCGTAGTCGACGATGGCCACGTCATAGCAGTCGTCGCCGTCCATGAAGCCGACGATCATCGGCTCGGGAGCCCAGCGTGCCGTGAGCTCGGCATCCTGGTCGAAGGTGGTCTGGACCGTCACCTGCTTGCCGTCCGCGTCGAACCAGCCCTCAAGGTAGTGGCCCTCAAGCGAGGTGCTGGGCAGAGCGCCGATGGCCGAGCCCTTGGCCAGCGTCACGGGGTCGACCGCAGATCCGCCAGCCGCGTTGAACGTAACGGTAACGAGCTCGGTCCACTTGGCGTAGAGCGTGAAGGACGACTTGACGGGGGCGTCGAAGTTGTACGCAGCCGTGCAGTCCCTGTCGGTATACCAGCCGTCGAAGGTGTGGCCCGCCCAGGTGGGCTCGTTGGGCGCGACCAGGGTGTCGCCGTAGGCGATGATGCGGGTCGCGACGGCCGAGCCGCCCTGGCTGTCGAAGCTCACCGTGTTGGTGGCGACGCTCCACTTGGCATACAGGTCGAAGTCGGAGTGAACCTCGGTGTTCTCGAAGTCGTACTTCTGGGAGAAGTCCGTGCTGGTATACCAGCCGTCGAACTCATAGCCCTCTCGCACGGGGTCCTCGGGGCGCGCGAGCTTCTCGCCCTCGGCCGCGCGGCCAAAGTCGAGGACAGTCTCGCCGTCGGAGTCGAGGAACTGGATGAAGTGGACGTCCCGGCCCCACTCGGCGGTGAGCACGGCGTCCTTGTCAAAGACGGTGGAGGCGGAGACGTACGCGCCGTCCTGGTCCTTCCAACCGCAGAAGATATAGTTCGCCTTCTCACTGGCAGGCAGCGTGCCCAGCGCCGAGCCCTGCTCGACGGTGCGGGCAGCGACCTCGCTGCCGCCGGCCGCGTCGAACGACACCGTGACCAGCTTCACCCACTTGGCGTAGACCGTGGTGTCGCCCGTGACGGCCGCGACGAAGTTGTACTCGGCGATGCAGTCAGCGTCGGCGTACCAGCCCTTGAACGCATAGCCGGCACGCACGGGCTCGGTCGCGGGCTTCTCGGCCGCGCTGCCATACGCGACCGTCTGCGCGGCCACGCCGCTGCCGCCCTGGACATCGAAGCTCACCGTGTACTCGTTGACGTCCCACCTGCCGTACAGCACCAGCATGCCGCGGACCGGCTGGCTGAAGTCGTGGGCCTGGGTGCAATCCCTGTCGTTGAACCAGCCGACAAAGGTGTGGCCCACCTTGGCGGGAGCCGCCGCGGCCTTGATGACCTGGTCGTACTCCACGAAGGAGCTCGAAAGCGTGTTGTAGCCGTCCACGTAGCGGACCTCAAGCGAGATGGGCTTCCAGTGGGCCGTCAGCGTCACGGCCGCGTCGACGACGGTGGACGACGTCACGCGCGTCTCGCCGTTGTACCAGCCCGTGAACAGGTAGCCGGTGCGCTCGGTGGTGGGCAGGCCGCCCAGGGCCGAGCCCTCGGCAACGACGCGGTTCTCGACGGCGCTGCCGCCGGCCGCGTCGAACGAGACCGTGACCAGGCCCTTCCACTTGGCGTAGACCGTGGTATCGGCCTTGACCGGCGCGGAGAAGTCATACGCCGTGGTGCAGGCCGCGTCGGCGTACCAGCCCTCGAAGGCAAAGCCCTCGCGGGTGGGGTCTTCGGGCCTCACGGCCGTCTTGCCGTGCTCGACCTGCTGAGTGACCACCTCGCTGCCGCCCTGCGCGTCGAAGCTCACGGCATACCGAGCCGTCGAGAAGACCGCCGTCACCGTGACGTCGGAAGAGCCCATGTAGAAGCTCGTCTCGGCGCTGGAGGGATCCTCGATCTCGGGCGCTTCGGCGGTCTCGCCGGCAGCATCGTCGCCGCCCGCCTCGCCGGGCTCGATCTTCCACCCCTCGAAGCTCTGCCCCTCGCCGGGCTCGTCGGCGGTGATGAACACGTCGGAGTTCTCGAGGGCGCTCGTGATCACGTTGTTCTCGCCGTCCGTGGCCTTGCCGCCCACCACCGTGACGTTGTGCCTCTCGACAAAGAGATAGGACTGCGCGGAAACCGAGGTCACGCGCTCGCCCACCTTCGCGTAGGCAAAGACGACCTGGCTCTTACCGTTCTCCTTGTCAACCGCGAACGAGCCCTCGTAGAGCTGGTAATCGTCCGCGGACGGGGTCTCGCCGTCGGGCTTCACGCAGTACCAGATCTGGGCGTCCTTCTCGCCGTCAAAACTGGAATCGAGGTAGAGCGACACGTCCACGCTCGAGCCCTCGTACGCGGCCTCATCGGGGCTGGCCCCGGGCGCGTACAGGTCAATCAGCGAGAAGGTCTGCTTGACCTCGTGCGCGTCGCCGTTGCGATCGGTGAACGTGCCCTTGACGGTGAACTCGCCGGAGGTCATCGTGTCGTCGACCTGGCTAAAGTCCCAGGTGATGGCCGCGTCGTGCAGGTAGCCGCTCTTATCCAGGTAGCTGACCTTCCCTGCAACCTTGTCCTTGCAAGCCGCGGCATGCGCGACGTCCACGGTGGGGAACGCGGTCACCACCTTGTCGAAGGCCTGGTTGTCAACGGCGCCCAACAGCACCGTAATGGTTGATGTCCCGTCGGCGTCGGTCACGCACTGGACGTCCCGAGTCTGCCCGTTCACCGTGATGCGGATGTCGTTCCTGCTGTTCGTAAAGGTGTCGGTAATGGAGCGCTGCCATTTTTCGCCGGCAATCTCGGACGTCACTATCTTCAAGCGATAGGTGGTCCAGTCACCCTTTACCGTGTCATCCTCGCCCACTTCCTCGCCGCGGTAATTGAGCCTCGTCCAGGTGAACTCACCATAGTTATTCACGCTACTGGCGCTCCAGCTGACGGTATTGCTCGAGTCGTAGATATCGAAGTTGCTCACCCTATAAGGGAATTTCTCGCCCACATGCAGCTCGGGAACCTTGATCTCGATCTTGGTCACGACCGGCTTGTAGTAGATGGTCAGCTCGACGTTGCCCTTAACCGGGTTGATCGTGATCTTGCTGCCGTCCTGCGTCACTCCCTCGGGCAGGTCACCCCAATTGGTGAAGACCCACTGGCTCAGCAGCAGGCTGGCATCCAGGTTGAACTCATCCCCCTGCGCCACCTTCCAGGACTTCTCGGAGATCTCCTTGTCGAGGTTGACGTCTATGTACTTCGTCGTGACCGTGAACTCTTGTTTGCCGACCGAGGCGCCCATGTTGACGTCGATCTTTCCGTCCTCTTTCACGTCAACGTGGCAAAAACCGGTGGGGGAATACACGTTTCCGTTGCTCCACGTGGCCTGCATCGAGCGCTCCGTGACCTTGCTCTCCACGAAGGTGAAGCCATACACCTCGGCAAAGTTGGGGTTGAGCAGGACGTCGTAGCCAAACATGGCTCCCCAGGTGTAATTCCTGATGTGAGAGCGCGTGGCACTGGCAACGATCTTGGCGATTTCCGCAGAGTCGGTAAGGACCGTCTCGCCGCCGGCGCTGTCCTTGAGGACGATCTTCGAGACGTTCACGGGAACGTCGCCCTTATCCGTGTAGTCGTTGGGGTCTTCGACCTCGACAGAGATCCCCGTGATGCAGGGCGTGTAGTGCGCCGTGAGGGTCACGTCGTTGGCGGGCATGGTAAAGCTCACGTTGCCGTTGCTGTCCGGGGTGAGCGTCTTGACCCCGTCCAAGCCGTCCACAGAGTAGTAATCCGGCTTCACGTCGTAGGCCATGTAGTCCTTGCTGTTAAGCGTGACCGTGGAAGTGTACGCGCACTCGGTGGTCTTGGCCTCCGCGTCGATGTTGGTGATGACGTTGACGTTGTACAAGGTCGGCTCGTTCTCAAGCCAGATCTCGTTGCCGCTCGTCTTCACGGCTCGCCACGTGGGATCGTCGGCAAAGAAGTAGCTCGCGGGGGCGTCGACCCTCCAGCCCCGGACCGAGACGGCGTGCTTGGTGGCGTCGGTGCCCGTCCAGTGCTGCAGGCCGATGCGCGACCCCTCGGAAAGGCGCGGGTTGCCGCACTCGAAGATGCGGTTGTTGAGCTGGTTGTTGTCCCTCTCGACGTCGGACTTGTTGGAGGACTTCTCGCCAATGTGGAGGTCGGAGGCAGCGCCCTGGCCGTTGGTGTTGTTCTCGACAACGACGACAAGGCCAAGCTCAGCGCGAGACGCGGCGCCGCTCGAGTGGACCTCGATGCCGCCGCCGTTGTTGCCGGCCGTCTTGTTGTTGGTCACCGAGCAGTTGAGCAGGGTGGCCGTGCGGTTCTCGACGTAGAGGCCGCCGCCGGACGACGTGGTGGAGTCCAGGCTGTTGTACTTGACGTCAAGGTTGCGCAGGGTAACGTTGGTGCCGCAGTAGATGCCGCCGCCGGCAGTCGCCTGGTCGGTGGCGAGAACCGCGTTGTACGAGACCTCGCCGCGGGTGAGGTCCTGGTCCTCGTTGTCCGCGCTCGTCTCGTCATAGCCAACGAAGCAGGTGCCCGAGCACGCCAGGCTCAAGCCGCCGCCGCGCGAGTGGGCGCGGTTGCCGGCGACCTGGCTGCCGTTGTACATCTGCAGGTTCAGGCTGCCCGAGCTCCAGACGACCATGCCGCCGCCCTCGGCCTCCTCGGCCTCGTTGCCGTTGACCTCGGACCTGCCGTCCATGGACATGGTGACGATGGTCTTCGCCGCGATGCCGCCGCCGCTGCGGCAGGCCTTGTTGTTGTTGATGGTCGAGGCGCTGGTAAGGGAGACGTCGACGAGCCTGCTGTCCAGGTAGAGGCCGCCGCCGTTGCCGCTCGTCGCCCGGTTGCCGTCGATGTGCGAGCCAAGCGTCGCGCTCACCTGCTGCCAGGCGCTGCCGGTCATATAGATGCCGCCGCCCACCTTGGCTTTATTGCTCGAGATCTCGGAGCTTTTCTCCAGGTGGACCTCCATGTAGGGGTACTGGGGATAGTCGGTACGCTCGTCGTACTCGGCAAAGATGCCGCCGCCGTTGCCGTTGGACTGGTTGTTGGAGATCTTCGAGCCGTCCTTGAGGGTGATCTTGCGCGCGCCGCGCACCGACGTGCCCTCTTGCTGGTAGTTGACCCTCGCGTACACGCCGCCGCCGTCGCTTTCGGCCACGTTGCCGGAGATCTCGGAGCCGCCGGAAAGCTCGATCGCGCTCGTGTCGCTGTAGGCGCTGTCGTCGCGCAGGCTGTTCGCCTTGGTGGTGTGCGTCCTCAAGGCGATGCCGCCGCCCACGCCGGTGGAGTAGTTGTTGGAGACCTTGGAACCGTTCTGCAGTTTGATGGTGGTCTTGGCGGCCCTCCAGATGCCGATGCCGCCGCCGGCGCCGCCCACGTTCTCGGTGATGGACGAGTTGTCCAGGGTGATGCTGATGTTTTGGATGTAGTCGGCTTCCTCGGCCTCGATGCCGCCCGCGTGGACGGTGTTGTAGTTCCACTTGATGGCGGAGTTGACCATAGTCGCCCTGGAGTCCGCGTGGTGCAGGTACACCGGGGTCGTGTTGCTGTTGCCCGCCAGGGTGACGTTGCGAAGCTCGACGCTCCCCCCGTTGGCCGACGTCGCGACCACGTGGTTCTTGAACCCGGTCACCAGGCCGCCCGTGATGGTCGCCTGCTCCTTGGAGGAGTTCGTGCCCAGCTTCCAGAGCTTGCCCGTCGACCTTGTCTGGTCGAAGTAGCCGACGTGCCTGGTGTCCTCCTCCTTCCTGAAGCTAATGTCCGCGTCGCCGCGCAGGATAAGGGTCGCGCCGCCCCTAAGGGTGAACGCGGAGTTCGAGCAGTTAGAGCCGTTGAGCACGTAACCGTCAAGCTCAAAGATCACTTTCCTGCCCGAGGGGATGACGATGCTCTCCCTGCCCGACATGTTCAGGTCGAGGTGAAGGGTGACCTTCAGGTAATGCCCGGGGTCGGTTCCGTGGTTATTGAGGTAGGTGTTCAGCTCGCCGATGTTGTTGATGGTGTAGAGCCCGTCCGTCCTGTCGTTCTCGTCGTATTCATGCGTTTCGGCTATGCCGTGGATCCAGGTATCTGCCTGCGCCTTCTTGGGAAAGACGGCCACAAAAACGGCCGCCATAAGAAGCGAAGCGGCGAGAAGGACGCCTAGGTTCTTGGAAAACCTCGCGCGACGGGGCTCAGACGTATTCATAGGCTGGGACTCCTCAACTATTTAGGTTCCAACTTTTTGGGTCTTTTTTTGACATCTAAATACTATACGGCCGGCTTGCCAAATATCCCCTGGTATTCTCGGCTAAACTAAAGCCTACTTTGCTTAAAAGCCAAAGCGAGAGAGCCGTTATCATGAGCAGGTCAAAACGCGCCGATGCGCACAAGGCGTCAAGCAACGCCCCCATCTCCCAACACAGCGTCACCCGCCGTGACTTCCTGGGCCTCACCGGCCTTGCGGGGCTGGGCGGGGCGACAGCCGCACTTGCCTCCCCCGCTGCGCAGGCAAGCGCGGCCGAGGCCGCCTCGGCCTCGGCAAACGACGAGCGCGTCATCGGCTGGCTGCACTGGGACGGCAGCGAGCCCGTGGACACGCCGTTCATCTTCGAGCCGTCGATGTTTAAGAACAGCGCCATGAAGTACGACGCCCATCTCGCCACCTTTGCCTGCTGCGTGGCCATGGCCTCTTTCAACCTGGACTACAACGGCGGGGCGGGTGCCGCGTACAAAGACGAGTACCGCAACATCCGCAGCCTCTTCAACCAGATCGGCATGGGCACGGCGGACGACCCGGTCTACGCGTTCGAGCCCGTGTACGACGGCTCCCGCATCCAGGACGGCTACCGCACCAACAACAAGCCCGAGGTCGGCAACGTTGCCTGGAACCGGTTCTTCTTGGAAGAGCCCAGCTTCAAATACTCACGCACCCCCAAGTGCAGCATCGGCCTGTGCGTGGGCCAACGCCAAATCACCGTCAACAACGAGAAGTGCAACCTGGTGATCCTGGGCATTCGCGGCGGCAACTACGGCGTCGAGTGGGCCGGCAACCTTTACGCCGGCGACGAGGGCAACCACCAGGGCTTCCAAGAGGCGGCCGATGAGGCCGTGCGCTTCCTCAGGGTCCACATCGCCGGCTGGGGCCTGGAGGGCCGCACCAAGATCCTGATCACCGGTTTCTCGCGCGCGGCGGCGACGGCGAACCTCGCTACGGCCAACATCGTGAGATGGGCGATCGAGCAGCCCGCCATCAGCTATAGCACCAGCAAAGGCTACTTCCTGAGCGGCTACTTTAGCGCCGAGAAGAAAATCAGGATTTATCAGTCCGATCTCTACGCCTACTGCTTCGAGGCGCCGGCCGGCTGCCTGGCAGAGGGCGACGCCGCGATGACCGCCGCCCACGAGAAGTACGCCAACATCCACAGCATCATCAACCCGTGCGACTTTGTGCCCAAGGTGATGCCCCGCAAATGGAACTTCACCCGCTACGGCGTGGACAAGGTGCTGCCCGGCCCGACCGACCGCGCCTCTTATCTTAGGGGCCGCGACAACATGCTCGCCAGGCTGCACGCCATCGGCCTGCACAAGTCCAACGGCAACTTCTTTGGCTACGACATCGATGATTTTCCCGCCATCGACTTCACCATCATTGGGGATAACGGCCAGCTAGCCCTCACCATGTACGACATGAAGTCGCTCGACATCTACCTCGAGAACTTCTTCAACTCGCTGGCGACCGAGGGCATACCCGCGCGCGTGAAGTGGACATCCCCCGGCCCCTTTGCCGGTGAAACAGATGTAAACCCCGGATACACGCGCAAGTACCAGGACCAGCTCGTCAACGCCATTCTCCTGTTCGACAAGTTAGGCAAAGACCCGCTGATGTCCGAGAAGGACGCCGACGGCCAGACGCCCCTCGATAAGCTCATTTCGGTCGCCCACAGCAAAATCATGGCCAAAATAACCGACATCTTCTTCCAGGCGAAGGATGGCAAGCCCCTAACCCACGTTACCGACGGCATAGAAGACGCCCTGAAGTCGGTGAAGCTGAGCAACAACAAAACCGTATACGAGCACAACGGGTACGGTTCCCAGATACTCGGCGTCGTTCACGCGTTCATCGACTACGACCATTTGGAATACACGCATGTAGGCCTTGGCTTCGTCTCAGCGCCGGTCCCCGACGAAAAGTCCTCTTTCAGCTCCTTTGTCTACAACCACATCCAAGAGGTCGTGGCGTTTGCCTCCAAGGTGAGCACCATCACGTCTGCTCACCTGGGCCACTATGTCCTGGCCTGGATGCAGTCGCGCGACAGCTACTACAACACGGCCGGCGACGGAGACATCGAGGGCGCACCCGCGCTTGGGGAGGCTGCGGCCCTCTCTCTCGACGGCGAGAATGACGCGGCGGTGGTCGATGGCGACGCGGCGGCCGAGGCCGAGGCCGCGGTCGTCTCGCTGGCGGCGGATGACGATGCCGACGACGTTGACGACCCGGATGACTCAGCGGACGACGACGCCGCGGATGACGACGCCGACGACGTTGACGATGCGGATGGCGACGCCGATTACGACGACGCGTCGGACGACGATGACGACGATCCCGACATGCCCCAGACCTACCGCAAGGTCATCTTCGAGGGCAACGCCACGATCACCTACGACGTCAACGGCCAGGAGTACACGATCTTCAAGGACGGCTCGCCCGTCTACGCAAGCGACGAGGACGACCTCATCAAGATCGAGGGCCAGGAGTGCCCCTTCACCTACGGCCTGGATAAGAACCTCAACCAGGTGGTTCTTCTCCCCGATAGTCCCAACGAGATCGACGAGGGCACCGATTACGTGTTCAGGGCGACCACCGAGCCCAACGCGCTTCTCAAGTGCGCGGTCGCCAGCTACGAGAAGCTCGGCAGCTACCCCATCAAGGCAAACGTGTTCAAGCCCGTATCGTCTGCTTTCCATAAAGAGCCTCTTGAGAAGTATGGGTACCGGGTCTCGCTTACCGGGTTTATCGGCCAAGCTGCCACGGCGTCGGGCAACATCCTCGAGTCGGTCATGCTCAACCTCAAGACCCCCGGCTTCGAGTGGATGGAAGACGGCGGGTACAAGGCCAAGGAGACCGACGAGGACGGCACCGTCGCCACAAGGTACTGCTACATCGACGCCATCTCCAACAACAGCGAGATGGGCTACGTCTACGGAAGCGGCTCGGTCATGCGCGGCTTGACCGGCTTCGTGGTCGCCGTGCCGAACGACGGCTACGAGTTCGACTATTGGACGCTCGACGACAAGTGGATGGTCGACGGCAAGCAGGCCGACTTCAGGTACTGGGTCGAGTACTCGACGGACGAGGAAGGCAACGTCACCCGCATCGAGCCCGAGATTCCCCAGAACGCCCAGTGGGTCGAAGGCGAGCGCGCGGAAGGCGAGATGTACCGCAGCTACCACGCCATTTCTCCCTTGGCCGACGACTATCACCTGGTGACCGCCCACTTCAAGGCCGTACCGGCCGACGACGGCGGCAACGCGGACAAGGACGACGACGCCGATAAGGGCGACAAGACCGACCCGACGCCCGGCCCGACGCCGGATGGCGGCGGGGACGGCGGGTCCGGGACCGACGGAGGCGGGTCCGGCTCCGGGTCTGACACCAGCGGCAACGGCGGATCCAGCGGCGGCTCTGCTACCAGCGGCGACACCGGGTCCGGCTCCACCACCACCGTCACCACCAGCACCACCAGCGTCGCCAAGAAGGGCAAGGGGGGCACGCCCCAGACGGGCGACTCGACCTTCTCCGCAGCCGCAGCCGTAGGCATTGCCGCGGTGGCCGGAGCAGCAGTGACGATCGCCGGTAACCTGGACTAAAACCCAACGTAAGTCGGCTAAACTAGCCGTTACCTCTTTTTGAGCGCGAAAGCGAGGATGCCCAAACATGACCAAATCGCAGCACGCCGGCACGCCCAACGACCCGGCAGGCACCCCCATCCACCAGCACAGCGTCAGCCGCCGTGACTTCCTGGGCCTGGCCGGCCTCACGGGGCTGGGCGGCGCGTCCCTTGCCCTGGGCGCCCCCGCCGCCCAGGCAAACGCGGCCCAGGCCAGCTCAACCAACGGCGACCGCACCGTGGGCTGGCTCTGCTGGGACGGCGACGGCGACGTCTACACGCCGTTCATCTTTGAGCCCTCGTTCTTTGCGACCAGCTCCATGAAGTACAACCCCCACCTGGCCACCTTTGGCTGCTGCGTGGCCCTGGCCTCCTTCAACGCGGACGGCACCGGCGGCGCGGACGGCAGCTACAGCAACGAGCAGCGCAACATCCGCAGCCTTCTCAACCAGATCGGCATGGGCAGCGCCAGCGACGCGGCCACGGCGTACAACTACCAGTGCGACGGTTACCGGGTCGAGGGCAGAAAAGCCGGCAACGTTGCCTGGAACAGCTACTACGAGGAGAAGCCCAACTTCAAATCGGACCGCGACCCCCAGTGCAGCATCGGCCTGTGCGCGGGGTGGCGCAGGATCAAGGTCAGCGGCAAGAACTACAACCTGGTTGTCATGGGCATTCGCGGCGGCAACTACGGCGTCGAGTGGGCCGGCAACCTCACCGCCGGCGAGACGGGCAACCACAAGGGCTTCCAAGAGGCCGCCGACCAGGCGTCGCGCTTCCTCAAGGCCCATATCCGCGAGTGGGGCCTCTCCGGCAAGACCAAGATCCTGATCTGCGGGTACTCGCGCGCGGCTGCCACGGCCAACCTCACCGCCGGCAACATCGTGCGCTACGCGATCGAGAAGGGCGCCAGCCGCAACGAGAAGAACGGCTACTACCTGGGCGGATACTTTAGCAAGCAGATCGAGATCTACCAGTCCGACCTGTACGCCTACTGCTACGAGGCGCCGGCCGGCGTCCTGGCAGAGAGCGACGCCGACAAGACCGCCGTCCATAAGGACTACTCCAACATCCACAGCATCATCAATCCGTGCGACCTCGTGCCCAAGGTGATGCCCAGCGCGTGGAACTTCACCCGCTACGGCGTGGACAAGCTGCTCCCCGGCCCGGCCGACCGCGCCCTTTACCTCAAGGGCCGCGACAACATGCGTGCCCGGCAGAAGGCCATCAGCCTGCACAAGAAGAACGGCAAGGAGTTCAACTACACGCTCGATACCTTCCCCGCCATCGATTTCACGATCCTGGGCGGTATCGGTCAGCAGCTCCTCAAGCTGTGGGACATGACCAGCCTCGACATTTTCATGGAGAACTTCTTCAACTCCCTTGCCACGCAGGGCATTCCCGCCCGAACCTCATGGACCGGCCAAAACAAGTACCTGGTCTTCAAAGTAGACACCGAGTGCGACGGATACGCCCGCAAATTCCAGCCGGCGCTCGTCGACGCCATATTGCTTTTCGACACCTTTAGCACCGACCCTCTTATGACCGAGAAGGACGCCGATAAGAAGACACCCACCGATAAACTCATTTCGAAAGCCACCGGCCTATTCTCGGACAAACTGTTGATCGCGGAGGTTTTCGGTTGCTTGGCGACCGGTTATGCGCTGTCCTTCCTCACCAGCAAGGTCGAAAGCGTCATGAAGGAGGTCTCGCTGAGCAACGGCCAAACCGTTTACGAGCGTTACGGCGCAAGAGTGTCCAAAATCCTCAGCTCGATACTTGAGTTCGACTATTTTGTCTACGAGTTCAATAAACTCATTGGCTCGGGCACCATGATTTATTACAAGTCGGTCCTGAGCATCTTCTTGTACGACCACATCCAGGAAATCGTGGCGTTTGCCCAGAAGTCGGACGTGATCATCTCGGCGCACCTGGGTGACCTTGTCCTGGCCTGGATGCAGTCGCTCGACAGCTACTACAACACGGCCCTCGACGGCGACATCGAAGGCGCCCCCGACCTCGAGACGGTCCAGGCCCAGGTCGAGGCCCTGGCGCTCGACGACGCGGGTGACGCCGCATCCGTCAACGACAGCGGCGAGATCGCGCTTCTCTCCGCGGACGCAGCGGACGAGGACGCCGAGGACTCCGACGAAGACGAAGAGACGGACGAGGAGGAAGTCGACGACTCGACCGCGGACTTCTTTGTCAACACCTACCGCAAGGTCATCTTCGACGGAAACGCCGCGATCACCTACGAGGTCAACGGTCAGAACTACCCCATCTTCGAGAACGGCAAGCCGGTCTACGACGACGGCGAGCCCATCAAGATCGAGGGCAAGGAGTGCCCCTTCACCTACGGCCTGAACTCGAACCTCCAGCAGGTCGTCCTTCTCCCCGACAGCCCCAACGACCTGGACGGCACCGTCAAGTACCAGTTCAGGGCCACCACCGAGCCCGACGTGCCGCTCAAGTGCGCCGTGGCCAAGTACGAGAAGCTCGGCAACTACCCCACCAAGGCGTACGTGTACGATCCCCCCGTGGGTCTCGAGGACGAGCCCTTGGAGGCATACGAGTACCGGGTCCTGCTCGACAGGCTCGAAGGCACGGCCAGCGCAAAGTCAGGCGAGACCTTTGAGGCCTTTAGCTGCGGATTCTCCACACCCGGCTTTGCGTGGGAGAGCGACAACGACGTCTTCTCCGAGGTAGACAAGGGCGACGAGGTGGCCGCAAGGTACTGCGACATCGAGGCTATCTCCAGCAGCAGCGACATGGGCTACACAGCCGGCGGCGGCATCGTCTTGCGCGGCACGTACTCCCGCGTCGTCGCCGTCCCCAACGACGGCTACGAGTTCGACTACTGGACCGTCGACGACAAATGGATGGTCAACGGCGAGCAGGCGAGCTTCAAGTACTGGGTCGAGAGGGACGACGAGGGCAACGTCATCGAGCCCGACATCCCCGAGGGCGAGTGGGTCGAGGGAGCGCACCTTGAGGGCGAGATGTTCGAGGACAACCACGTCATCCAGGTCCTTGCCGACGACTATCACCTGGTGAGGGCCCACTTCAAGGCCACGGCCACCGACGGCGGGGACGGCGACAAGGGCGGCTCGGACGCGACGCCGGACTCCAGCGCGAACGGCGGGGACGGCAGCGCAAACGGGAGCGGCAACGGCGCCGATGCTGGAAACGCCTCCGGCTCCGGCACCGCCGCCGCCAAGAAGGGCAAGGGCAACACCCCCTCGACGGGCGACTCGACCTTCTCCGCAGCCGTCGGCGTGGCCGCAGCAGCCGGCGTGGCAGCCGTGGTTGCCGGAAGTATGGTAGAAACGGATAATTAAAGATCGTGGCTCTACCTGGCCACTTTCCGTCATCCGGTTTCATATACAATTCAGTCAAAGGTACGTTTTTCAAAGAAAGAAGGTTTCATGCAACTGTTCGAAAAGCTCAAACGGGGGCTTAAGGCGACCGCTGTCGCCGCGCTGACCGCCTGCATGGCGCTTGGCCCGGCAACCTCGGCCTACGCCGCCAGCGCCTCCTCCGACGAGGTCGTGGGCAACCTCTGCATCGCGGCCCTGTACGCGGACGGCTCGTCCATCACGGACGGCCACTCCTTCGTGATCTTCACCAGCTACAAGGACGGCCTTGAGCTCAACTTCAAGGACCTCTGGGGCTACTACGAGATGACCGACGAGTTCAAGGCTTCCGTCGAGAGCGACATGACGCAGCTCTCCTGGCGCGCCCAGTTCGAAGAGGTGTCCAAGCAGATCGGCTCCGACGTCTCGTTCGAGGAGTACTACGAAGGGTGCTACGAGGACGAGCGCTCGCAGAAGTACCCCGAGCTTTACAAGGCGATCTACAACTACGGCAACAGCTGCTACAAGTACACCGAGGGCGCCAAGGGCTCTGACGACCGTTACCGCACGACCTCCTACGACTGCACGGTCAACGCGGGCGAGTACATCACCCTGGGCGACTACACCTTCACCTCCCACGAGGACATGGCCAAGGACGCGGTTCTCGACAGCTCGCTGAGGACCAAGCTCGCCGAGATCATGGGCAAGAACTTCAGCGAGGAGGCTCAGGAGAAGGTCCTCGCGACCCTCCAGGGCTACGTCCTTCAGTACCAGAACGGCGAGATCGACGCCAACGAGCTGGTCAACCAGGTCGAAAGCTACATGAAGAGCGTCCTCGTCTCCGGCTACCAGGATTTCGCCAACCTCGTGAACGGCGACTACAGGAACCTGCTCAGGATGCTCGACGGTGACTCCAAGGGCGGTGTCTTTGTGAACCGTGAGCTGTGGCGCCAGAAGGTCTACCAGACCCTCCACCCCAACGAGGTCTACTCGATCGACATCACGCAGTCGCAGCTTGACCGCATGATGACCCTGCTCAACAGCGGTTCCGAAAACCACTACGCCGTGCTTGCGCACAACTGCTCGACCTTCGCGGCCAATGTTTGGAACGCTGCCGTGGGCACCGACGCCAGCGGCAACAAGACCGCTCTCTACATGGACGCCACCGACGACACCTACCCGGCGCTGAGCGGCGTCTTTGCGACCCCGAGGAAGATCTCCTCTGTCGTCGATTCGTGGGGCAACCTGAACCTTGGCGGCACGGAGTACAACAACCTGTTCCCCATCCGTGGCGTTGACCTTCCTTCGGGCGATAAGACCTCCGGTACCGATGCTTCCGACACCAAGAAGGACGACGAGCAGAAGCCTTCTGAGGAGCAGAAGCCTGCCGACAACGCGAAGGGCGACCCGACGGCTGCCGACGACAAGAAGACCGACGAGCAGCCCGCCGAGGACGACAAGAAGTCTGACGAGCAGCCCGCCGAGGACG
>CAVDTK010000008.1:0-9192 GCA_963611755.1 Oscillibacter sp. ER4 | reverse complement strand
GAGGGCGCCGTCGGTTACGCGCAGGGTCGCCTTCGCGCCCTTCTCGACCTTGACCACGGCAAGAGCCTCGCCGTAGTAGGTGCCCGTGGCGCCCGTCACAAAGCTGCCGGGGTTGAACGGGGCGGCGCAGCCAAAGCCCAGAAGCTCGCCCGCGCCCTCGACCTCGGCGAGAAGGGTCCCGCGCTCCAGGGGCAGCGTGGTCCCGGCCTCGTCGGCGTAGCGAACGCGAACAAACACCAGGCCATCGTGGGTGCCCACGTACTCGGGCTCGGCAACCAGGCGAGAAGCGCCCTCGGCCGAGACAAGCTCCGCGCGCCCCAGCTCGCGGCCGCTCTTGTCGTACGACACGGCCTCCAAGCGGCCCGGCTCCCACACGCAGCTCATGCGCGCGATCACGTCGCCGCGCATGTTGCGGCGCGCGACCTCGCGGCCGTTAAGCAGCAGCGCCACGGACGCCGCGCGGGCGTAGACCTCGACGTTGGCCACGCGACCCTCGCAGCCCTCCCAGGCCCACGAGTCGGTGGCGTTCGACATCTTCCAGGCGCTCGGCGAGTGCTTGTCGCCGGTGTGGTTGACCGGGCAAACAGCCACGTAGGGGCCCTGCTCGCCGCCCAGCGCGACGCGTGTGTAGAGCGCCTCGCCCAGCGGCTTGCCGGTGAGGTCCACACGGCCGGAACCAGCCGTCAGCCAGCCGAACTGCAGCTGGCGCGGGGCGTAGTCCTCGTACTCCCACGAGCCCACGCTCGCCTCGCCCAGGTAGTCCATGCCAGCCCACACAAAGTCGCCCACCAGGCGCGGGTTATTCTCGGCAAGGCAGGTGAAGCGCCAGGCGTCCGAGCAAAACGTCTCGGAGCCCAGGATCAGGCGGTGCGGATAGGCGCGCAGGTCGTGCTCATAGCGGTCGACGCCGTAGTTGTAGCCGGCCACGTCCATGGCCGCGTAGGCGTCGCGCGTGACCCAGTCGCAGAAGGGCAGCGTGGCGCCGCGCTTCATGAAGCCCGCGCCCAGGATGCCCGCCAGGTTGTTGAAGAACTCGCTGCCCACGGCGCGGCGGCGACGGGGAGCCTCGTCGGCGGCAAGGGCCTCTGCGGCGGCGGCCTCCTTAGCGGCCTTCTCGTCGGAGTACTGGCCAAAGCCCACCGAGCTCAAAAAGTTGAAGAAGATGTTGACGCCGCAGCTCACGGGCCTTGTGGGGTCAAGGTCGTGGAGAAGATCGGTCATCTGGCCGGCAAGCTCGATGCCGCGCTCCTGAGCCGTCTCGCTCACCTCGTTGCCTGTGGAGTAGGCCACCACGCACGGGTGGTTCTTGTCCTTGGCCACCATGTCGGCCAGGTCCTGGCGCCACCACTCGTCGAAGTAGTCCACGTAGTCGTGCTGCGTCTTGTGGATGTACCAGTGGTCGATGTACTCGTCCATGACCAGCATGCCCAGGCGGTCGCAGGCGTCGAGAAGGGCGCGCGAGCAGGGGTTATGCGCGCTCCTGATGGCGTTGTAGCCCTGCGCCAGCATAAGCTTGACCTTGCGCTCCTCGGCGTCGGCCCAGGCACAGGCGCCCAGGACGCCGTTGTCGTGGTGGATGCAGGCCCCCTTCAAGACCACGCGCTCGCCGTTGAGGAGAAGACCGTTGTCGCCCCACTCCAGGCTGCGGACGCCAAAGGTGGTCAAGGCCTCGTCGCGGCTGCCGTCCTCGGCCTCGAGGGTCACGCGGCAGAGGTAGAGCGCGGGGTTGGCGGGGCTCCACAGCTCGGCCTCGGGAAGGTCAAGCTCCACGTGGGCCGGGGCCGCCGGGGTCGCGGCCGCCTTGCCGGAAGCCAGGGTCTTCTCGCCGTCCAGGGTCGTGACCTCAATAAAGGCCTGGCCAGGGGCCGTGACCTGGACGTCGACGCCCACGCGGGCGGGCGCGACAGAAAGCGTGCGCAAGCACACGCCGTCGCAGGCCACGTGCGCCGCCGGGCCCGCCCACAAGGTGACGGGGCGATAGATGCCCGCGCCCGAGTACCAGCGGCTGTTGGGCTGGTCGGAGTTTCTCGCCACCACGCGGATCTCGCTCTCGCGGCCGGGGGCCACGAGATCGGTCAAGTCCACGTAGAAGATGGTGTAGCCGTAGGGGCGTTCGGCCACCTTGGCGCCGTCGACCCAGACCTCGGCCAGGTGATAGACGCCCTCGAACTCGAGGATCAGGGACTGGCCCGCCATGTCGGCCGACGGGGTGAAGCGGCGCACGTACTCGTAGTCGCGGCCCACGAACCAACCGCTGTTGTGGGCGCTGGGGGCGCGCTCGTCACGCACCTCGCGGATCATGGCGTCGTGCGGGAGCTCGACCGGCTGCCAGGGCTCGGCCTCGGGGGCCTCGGGAGCCGGGGCGCCCTCCCCTACCAGGTGCCGATAAGACCATCCGTCGTTGAAAGGAATCGCGCGCATGCGTTACGCCTCCTCGGCCGTCTCGCCAAACCCGCAGCTCGCCGTGTGCGTGCCGCTGCCCAGCTCCTGCACGGTGCCGTCGGGCAGCACTAGCTCGCACGTGGCCCCCACGGGAACCTCGACCTCGATCTCAAAGCGGCCGCCCTCGATCTTCCAGCTGGAAGACGCGCGGCCCAGCACCGTCTCCACCGCGCCGCGGGCCCAGGTAAGCCCGCCGCCCAGCAAAGGCGCCACGCGCACGCGGCGATAGCCCGGCTCAACAGCCTCGATACCTGCGACTCGTTTGTACAAGAAGTCGCCGATCGCGCCGCTCGCGTAGTGGTTGTACGAGATCATCATGTCCGTGCCGTCGTCGCCGATGGGGCACTGGCCGTTCTCGTCCAGGCCGTCCCAGCGCTCCCAGATCGTGGTCGCGCCCTGCGCCACCTCGTAGAGCCACGAAGGGCACTTGGTGTTGAGCAGCATCTTGTAGGCCATGTCGGCGCGGCCGTTGTCGGCCAGCGCAAACAGGATGTAGGGCGTGCCCGGGAAGCCGGTGCCGATGCAGTAATCGCCCTTCTCGACCAGCTTGACCAGATTCTCGACCGCGGGGGCCTGGTTCTTCTCCCGCAGCATGCCAAAGTGAATGGGCAGCACGTAGGCGGTCTGGAACTCGTCCTTGAGCCTGCCCGCGCCGTCGGTGAAGACATCCTCGTAGGCCTCGGCCACGCGGCTGGAAAGCTCGCCGTAGCGGGCGGCGTCGTCGGTCTTGCCCAGGATGCCGGCGATCTTGGACACAAGGCGACTCGTGTTGCATAAGCTGGCCGTGGCCGTCCACTTGCTGCGACCCTGCCACTGGCTCATCTTGGGCACGTCGGGCGCCACCCAGTCGCCAAAGTGCAGGAAAGACGGGGTGTGCCAAATGTAGCGGTGCTTGCCCAGGCCAAAGCTCGCCCAAAAACGGCACGCGTCGACGTAGCGGCGCATCATGTCGTAGTTCTCGCGCAGGACCTGCTCGTCGCCTTCTGCCTGATAAAGGGCCCACGGCACCAGCACGCAGGCATCGCCCCAGAAGTCGATGGCCATCGAGGGCATCGTGGTGGGGAAGCCAAAGCCCTGGGCGGGCACGGTGTTGGGGATGCCGCCGGTGCGTAGCTGCTCGGCGCGCACGTCGCGCAGCCATTTGCGCAGGAAGCGGCCCATATTGAAGTTGTAGCAGGCCGTGGGCGCAAAGACGGCGATGTCGCCCGTCCAGCCCATGCGCTCGTCTCGCTGCGGGCAGTCGGTGGGGATCTCCACGAAGTTGGAGCGAGAAGACCACTGGATGTTCTGCTGCAGGCGGTTGACCTGCTCGTTTGAACACTCGAAGGAGCCCGTCTCGCGCACGTCCGAGAAGACCGGGTAGGCGCAAAGCTCGACGTCCTTCTCGGCCACGCCCTCGACGCTCACGTAACGAAAGCCCATGTAAGTGAAGGTGGGGCGGTAGGTCTGCTCGCCGGCGACGGCGGTGTAGACCAGCTCGGCCTTGGCGGTGCGAAGGAAGTCGGTGTTCAAGGTACCGTCGGGCTTCAGGATCTCGGCGTGGCGCACGCGAACTACCTGGCCTTCATTGGCGTCCTTCAACGTGAACTCAACCACGCCGGCGAAGTTCTGGCCAAAGTCGTAGACCAGGGTGTCGCCCACGTGGGTCACGCTCGCGGGGTCCATGCGGCCGTGCAGGCGCACGGGGTTGCCGCAGGCGGCCGAGAGCTGAGGAGACACGCGCAGGGTCTCGGGCGAGGCCGCGTGCCAGGAGCCTTTTGCCAGGTCAGCGCGGGCGTCGTAGACCTCGCCGTCGTAGAACTCGGCAAAGCGCACCGGGCCGTCCTCGCAGACCTCCCAGCTGCCGTCGGTGCCGATGACCTGGGTCGAACCGTCCTCGAAGGTCACGCACAGCTGCAGCAGCAGGGCCTGGCGGTCGGCGGTCACCCGGTTCACGCGCGAGTAGATGAAGGCGCCCACGGCCCAGCCGCCGGCCACGGTCGCTACCAGCTCGTTATTGGCGGAAAGAAGGTCGGTGACGTCGTAGGTCGCGTACTGCAGGTGGGTCTTGTACGAGGTGAAGCCGGGGGCAAACAGCTCGTCTCCCACGGTCTTGCCGTTCAGGGCCAGCTCGAAGATGCCCATCGCGGTGGCATAGACGCGCGCCTTGGCCACGGGCTTCTCGAAATCAAACGAACGCCTGAACACCATGGGTATAGGCGAGGTGCCCTTCTCGGTAAAGGAGTAGGACGCGTCGCTGATCCAGGTGGCCTTGAAAGCCTGGCCGAGAAGACCGGTCTCGAAGGTGAGGTCGGCCGTCGCGGTCTGGCCGGCGTCGTCGGTCACGGAAAGCTGGGCCGCATAGGTTGTGCAGGGCTCGAGGGCCGGGCCGTCATAGCGGGCGGCCTGCGCGACTCCCAGGTCGATGACCTGGCCGTTCACGGCAACGGTAGCCGCGGCCACCGTGGCGCCGGCGCGGTCGCTGGCCACCGCGAAGTCAAAGCGCGGGCGGGGCTCGTCGGTCACGCAGCCGCGTTCCAGGCCCTCGCAGGCGAATCTGGTAATGGAAAGCATTGTGGGTCCCTTTCAAAAAGCGGGCCCGAGGCGCACCCCGGACCCGCTGTCCATCGTAGCTGTTATGTGCGCGCCGGCCGCTGCGATACCGCCCGCGGCCGGCGCCTAGCCCTTAGCTCACGCGAAGACTAGATGTTGCGCTTGCCCAGCTTGAAGAAGGACGCGACCACGGAGACCAGCCAAGCCACCAGGCCCACCACGATGGTGACGATGGCCTGCTTGCCGGCGATGAAGGCCGACTCGTTGCCCAGCTCGAGGTTGGAGCCAAAGATCTGGGCCAGGGACTGGACGCGGCCGCCGGCGAAGGCCACGGCGCCGTAGAACAGAAGGACGGGGGCGGCCACGCGCAGGACGTCGGCCACGATGCCGCCGGCCATGCCGCCGTTGGCGTTGGAAAGGGCGTAGCTCGCCACGGTGCAGACCAGGGCGGCCGCGAACATGGCGGCGATGGCGCCGTTCATGTCCTGGTAGTAGGTCTGGTTGGCGTTCATGATGTACAGGACAAGAGTGGCGGCCTCAAGCACGGCGGTGATGCCGCAGAAGACGAGACCCGCAACGGAACCCTTCTGGGTGCTCATTATTTCTCCTCCTTAGCGGACTGGGCGTCGGAACCGGCCTTGGCCTCCTTGACGGCCTCGGCGGCGTAGAGCCCGCCGAAGACGGCCGCAAGGCCAAACCCGCCGACCGTCGCCACGTTGAGGGCGGTCTCCCACCACGGGGTGACCGAGACGGTCTTGATGTTCTGGGTCGCGCTCTGCGAGAACGCGTAGAGCTGGTAGATCATGTTCTGGCGCAGGTAGCCCACGAGCTCGGCGTCCTTGGCAACCAGCTCCTCGGTGAGGTAGGGCCAGCTGGCCAGGACCTCGGTCATGGTCTCGCCGGTGGAGAAGTCGGCGATCATCGTGATGCCGCCGTAGAGGCACATCTCGGCGCGGAAGTAGCCGGCGTTGTTGGCCATGTCCGTGGAGAGGATGCCCTTGAAGCCCCACTCGTTGCGCAGGATCTCGCGGAGAAGACCCCAGGAGCCGTTGACCGGGGTGGCGCCGATGCGGCCGAAGGAGGTCATGACGCCGAGGGCGCCGGCGTCCACGACGGAGGCCTGGAAGGCGCGCAGCTCACCCTCGCGGGCACGCTGCTCGGTCATGTACGGGGCCACGCCGGAGCGCTGGGTCTCCTGGTCGTTGAAGGCGAAGTGCTTGGGGGCCACGATGACGCCGTACTGGTTGGCGCCGGCCACGGTCGCGGCGGCCAGGCCGCTGGCGAGCATGGGGTCCTCGGAGTAGTACTCGAAGTTACGGCCGTTGAAGCCGCAGCGGTGCAGGTTGATGCCCGCGGCCCAGATCAGGTAGTTGCCGCTCCACAAGCCGTCGTTGCCCATGAGCTTGCCCCACTCGCCGGCGAGCTGCTTGCTGAAGGTGCAGCCCAGCAAGGTCTCGGTGCACATGGTGCCCATGGCGTACTTGGCGTTGGCGTCGTCGGTGTGCAGGCCGCGGCCGTCGATGGTGCCGGAGAAGCCGTTGGGGCCGTCGTTCTGGTAGACGACCGGGCTCTCGATCTCGGGGATGGCGTCGGACTGGCTGCCGCCCTTGGTCACCTTGGGGATGAGCTCCTCCAGGGGGATCTGCTCGACGAGCTGCTCCCAGCGCGGGTCGTTGATGTCGTCGCTGCCGGCCATGTCGGAGAGCTTGAGCGAGCCGCCCGAGCCCTTCTCGTTCTCGACGGAGCCGTTCTCGTGGATGTGGTAGACCTCGTTCATGAGGTTCTTGACCCACTCGTCCAGGTGATCGCCACCCAGCTCAAGGTCGTTGTAGGTGCGCGGGAAGGTGCCCTGCCAGTCGGTACGGGAAAGCGGGGTCATGTAGCCGGGCTTGTAGTAGTTGACGTCGGCGTCGGCCAGCTGGTTCACGACCTCGACATCGGTCGTGCGGGCCAGGGCGAGGGTCTTCTCGTCCACGGAGCCCTCGGTGCCCACCTCGACGGACTTGACCTTGCTGGCGTCGCCGTCGGTGCCGGAGCCCTGGGCGGCCAGCACGTTGTTCACGGCGTCGTGGGCGTCGTTGCCCGCGGTGAAGTAGTAGGTGCCGCCGTCGAGGATCCAGCCGCCCTTGCCGCTCTTGGCGCTGGAGTCCCAGCTGGCCAGGTACTCGAGGTCGACGGAGAACTTGAGCTGCTGGTCGGCGCCGGGCTTGAGCTCGTCGGTCTTCTCGAAGTCAAGAAGCTGGATCGCGGACTTCTCCACGCCGTTCTTCTTATCGTAGTCCGTGAAGGGGACACTGACGTAAAGCTGGGCGACGGACTTGCCGGCAACGCCACCGGTGTTGGTCACGGTCACCGTGGCGGTCACGGTGCGGTCGGAGGTGCTGACCTCGACGGAGTCCAGGGTCTGGGTGAACGTGGTGTAGGACAGGCCGTGGCCAAAGGGATAGGTGACCTCGTTCTCGTAGACCCAGCTGCTCGCGCCATTGGAGGCGCCGGTCGCGGACGTGGCGTTGCCCTGGCCCTTGACGGAGTCGAAGTAACGGGTCTCGTAGTACTTGTAGCCGGTGTAGATGCCCTCGGCCTCGATGACGTAGGCCGTGGAGGAGGTGTTACCGCCGCCGCCGAAGGAATCGCCGGCGCCCACGACGCCCAGGCCGGGCATCAGGGAGTCGGGGTAGACCAAGGCGCTCGTGTCCTGGAGCTGGATGTCGCCGAAGTTCTGGGCGGCAGGAGCCTGGGACGCGTCGACCACCATGGTGTCGGACAGGCGGCCGGAGGGGCTGACCTCGCCGAGAAGGACGTCAACAACGCCGCGGAAGCCGTAAGCGCCGGGCAGGCCCACGAACAGCATCGCGTTGACGCCGGTGTCCTCCTTGAGCTCCTGGACCTCCATGACGGTGCCGCTGTTGATGACCACGACGACCTTCTTGAAGTTCTCGGTGGCGAGCTTCACGAGGGCGCGCTCGTTGTTGGTCAGGCCGAGCGGGCTAAAGGCGCCGGTCGCGGTGGTGTCGATGCCCTGCTCGCCGGGGTAGTAGTCGCTGCCCTCGGAGCCGGGGCGGGACAGGACGACGATGGCGGCGTCGCTGTACTCGGAGAAGCTGCCGGTGTAGTCGGCGTTGCCGCCCTCGGAGCCGTAGATGTCCGGGGAGGGCTCGCTGGGCGCGTAGGGCGTGGTGAAGCCGGCGGGGCGGTACTTGTAGTTGATGACCTCAGCGCCGGTGAAGCGGTTGGCCGAGCGGCCGGACTCGACGGCGCCCAGGGTCTCATAGACGCCCTGCATAGCGGGGTTGATCTTCACGCCGGCCTCGTCCAGGGCGGTCACGAAGTCGATGGCCTTGTCGGTGGTGCAGGTGGAGCCCATGTTGCCGCCCAGAAGCGGGTAGTAGCCGCCCATGCCAAGGAGCGTGACCTTGGGGGAGCTGCCCAGCGGCAGGACGTCGCCGTCGTTCTTGAGCAGGACGGTGCCCTCCTGGCCGGCCTGGCGACCGAGCTTCTCGTGCTGGGCGATCAGCTCGTCGGTGGTGGCGTAGTCCGAGGCGAACTTGTCGTCGGAGGTCTGCTGGGCGCTCGTGGTGCCCAGAGCCGTGTCGATCGACGTACGCCAGCTGTTGGCCACGCTGTGCAGGCCCATGAGGCCCGTGCCCGCAGACAGGGTCAAGGCGACCATGCCGCGACGCGTAGTCAGAACGGATCCCTTCTTCATCCTTACATCCCTTCCTCGAAATCTTTGGAGCCCGGCCGCGCCTTGCCGACGCCCCTTGCGGCGCCGGAAAGCCCCTGTGCGGCCGGGCTTTGTTCCCTGTGAAAAGTTTTACCGGTGGGCAATATTTTTCGGAAAGGATTTTCCGTAGAGAGGTAAAAAGGAGCGGCGAACGGTAGTTGGAGGGCCGTTTAGCGGTGAAGGGTGCCGTTCATGGTGTAGGGGCGCGGTGTCATTTTCCGAGCTTTTCGGTACCGACAACCCCAAAGATTGCCACTAGGGGCACCGACAATCCCGGATTCTGCCACAAGGGCACCGATATCCTCGATTTTTGCCACCGCGCCAAACGGCGGCAACAGCCGCCAAAGGGCGGTGCCCCGGCAGGCGCCCCGGCGGCGAGAAACCCTACGATTTGAGGGCGGTCATCTCGAACTCGCCGCCGTCCTGGCCGTTGCGGGCGCGGGTGCCCTTCTCGCCGGCCATGGACTCGTTGAAGAGCTTGAGGCCGTACTCGT
>CAVDTK010000007.1:0-32706 GCA_963611755.1 Oscillibacter sp. ER4 | reverse complement strand
ACCGACCCCGACGCCGACCGCATGGGCACCGCCATCCCGCACGGCGGCGACTACGTGCTTCTCTCCGGCAACGAGATGGGCGTCCTTCTCATGGACTGGCTTGCCAACATGGCCGCCGAGAACGGCGAGGACGTCCACGCCAAGGTCGCGGTCTCCACGATCGTCTCGTCCTCCATGCCCGACGCCATCGCCAAGGACAAGGGCTTCGAGATGCGCCGCGTCCTCACCGGCTTCAAGTACATCGGCGACCAGATCGACCAGCTCAAGGCCGCCGGCGAGGAGGACCGCTACCTCATGGGCTTCGAGGAGTCCTACGGCTACCTGGTGGGCACCCACGCCCGCGACAAGGACGCCATCGTGGCCACCATGCTCTGCGTCGAGATGGCCTCCTACTACGCCTCCAAGGGCATGGACCTCTACGAGGCCATGGACGCCCTGTACCAGAAGTACGGCTACTACCTCAACGGCACCGTCAACGCGTCGTTCCCCGGCGCCACGGGCGCGCAGAGGATGGCTGAGATCATGGACGGCCTGCGCAAGGAGCCGCTGACCGAGATCGCCGGCTACAAGGTCGAGGGCATGACCGACTACGCTACCGGCCCCGAGATGCCGCGCGTCTCTGGCCTGCAGAAGGAAGAGGCCCAGGTCCTGCCGCCCGCCAACGTCATCGAGTACCGTCTTGAGGGCAACAACAAGGTCATCTTCCGTCCCTCCGGCACCGAGCCCAAGGTCAAGGCCTATCTCTTCTCTGTGGGCGCCACCCGCGAGGAGTCCGAGGCTGTCCGCGACAAGCTCGAGGCCGCGAGCAAGGAGATCCTGTCCTAAGCCGATGAGGTAGGGGATTCGCGAGGCTTGCGAGGGCCTGAAAGGGCTCGCAAAGGCTCGCAAATGCCCGCAAGGATTCGATTAACCCAACGGGGCGCCGGCGCTGGTCGGTGCCCCGTTTTCTTATTTCACATGCCCGTGTGCCCTGCGCAAATGCTACCGTGTAAGCATCTGTTCAGCTATCCTGCGAAAGACTGGAGATGCGCATGAAGAAATCAACCACCCATAGAGGGCGGCCGAGGCTTCTCGCCCTCTTCTTGGCCGCGTGCGCGGTGGCCCTGGTCGGCGTCTTTACGATGCCTACCAGCGCCTTTGCCAAGGTTATCGCCCACTCGGTCAACCCCGAGACGGGCAGGCCCAACGCCGATTACAGCAACATCGAAACTGCTATTAGAGCGGGCTGCGATGTCGAGCACTTCATCATCGTCATGGATGCTGACTGGGACCTCGGCGACTCCCATCTTTCAGTGAAGAGCGGCTGGTCGCTCACCATCGACATGAACGGCCACAAGATCACCAGCTCATCCGAGGAATACACGATCGTGGTTCCCCCCAACTCGACGTTGAACCTCTATTCGAGTGCCGAGCCCACAGAAATCGCCTACCGCGGCTACGCCAGGACCTCCGAGTGCACCGTTACCAACCAGGCGTGGAGTTGGCAAGACCTTACTACCACCAACACATCCGGCCTTGTTACCAACACCAGCACCAGCGACGGCTCAGGCATCGATGTGTATAAGGACGCCGTTGTGAACCTTGACAACGTTTCCATTGCGGGGTGCGGCGGGCACGGCATCCACGCGCGCGACAACGCTAAGGTGAACCTAAAGAACACCTGGATTTGCCATAACTTTGGCCAGCATTCCGATCGCGATACCATTGAGCATAATTCCGGCGCGGGTATCGCCTTTTGGGGCACCGGCTCGGCCCTCACTATGGACAACGCGCATATCGACGACAACTACAGCGACTATTACGGCGGCGGCATCTGGATTGAGGAAAACACGAGCATCGATATGGTGAACGGCTCGACCATAAGCGGCAACAGCGCTTGGGCGGGCGGAGGCATCAATACGAGAAATGACGGGTTCTCTATTGTTTCCAGCGATTGCACGGGCGCGATCAAGGACAACGTCGCCCGCGCGGATTCCAAGAGCACGGTGAACGATGCCAAATCCGGCGGCGGTATCCACACAAACTCATGCCTGACCACCAGCGATTGCCTTATTCAGGGCCTTACTATCACGGGTAACTACTCCGGCTACGACGGCGGCGGGATCGAGGCCGACCTCAAGGGCACCAAGATCAAGGACTGCCTGATCGCGGACAACTACGCGCGCTGCGACGGCGGCGGCGTCTTTATCTTCAACAAGGACTGCCTCATCGAGAACTGCACCATCCGGGACAACTACTGCGATGCGGGCAACGGCGGATACGAAGGCGGCGGCGTCTTTGTGAGCTATCACTATGACGTTGTGCTCGGCGGCACCTGCGTGATCAAGGGCAACACGCGCGGCAAGGATTCCGGCAACGCCGACGACGTGTTCCTGAGCACCATATCCGGCGGCGCCGGCAAGGCTTATATCACCGGCACCTTGGCCCAGGGCTCGGCCGTGGGCGTGCGCACCGGCATCGAGGGCGACCGGCGCATCGCCTCTGGCTTCAAGCCGGATAGCAAGGACTGCCTGTTCATGGACCTCTCCGGCTCCTATTACGTGAGCTACGGCACCGATGAGGGCGGGGATGCCTGGCAGCGCCACGCCACCAAGGAGTTCACGCTCACGGTCAACGGCGACGGCGTGAAGCACACCTCCGGAAACTTCGTCGTGGCGTACGCGCCCTTCGCGGCGTCCGGCAAGCACTTCTGGTACTGGGACGAGGACAAGGCCACAGGCCTTTACCCGGCGACCGACTACATCACCGGGTCCGCGAAGTACAACCATGCCCTGAGCTTCACGATGCCGCAGAACGACGTGTCCCTCACGGCGGTCTTCGCCGACACCGTGAAGAGCGCGAAGATCACGGTCGAGGCGCCGGAGGCCGGAAAATCCCTGCCCTCGACGGCCAAGCTCATCCGCACCGACGGCGTCGACAGCGGAATCCCCATGACCATCGCGCTTTGCTGGTATGCGCTGGGTACCGACGGCTCCGCGGTCCCGGCCACCGGCAATGCCCAGGCAGGCACGACCTACACCGCGAAGTTCTCGGCGCAGCAGTCGGGTGAGGCGGGCATCTTCTTCGACGGCGGCCTCTCCAAAGAGAACGTGACCGTCGTCTTTACGGCGGACGGGGGCGAGAAGACCGTCTCCACCGAGTCCGTCGAGGTGGCCTCCTACGTCGGCCGTCTGGCCGTCACCAGCGGCGGCTACAAGACCGCTGGCGAGAAGAGCGACGCGGCGGCCGAGACCGGCACGCTTAAGCTCCAGCTGATGAAGCAGGGTCTTCTCGATAACGGCGCGAGCTCTGTGGCCGCGGTCGCCCTGGACGAGGATGCCGACCTGGATGACGACGCCCTTATCGACACGGTGACCCTGAGCTACGACAAGAGCTCTGACATGGTCGCGGTCAGCGCGCCCTACCTCAAGGGCTACAACTTCTGCGATTGGGAGGAGGCCGTGCAGAGCGACTGGCGCGTCGATGACGTGGAAGGCGTCATCGAGATCCCGCTCGACGAGCTGGAGAGCGGCCAGGTCATCGCTTACTATCTCCCCGTCGTGACCGAGATCTCGGTGGGCATGCCCGCGCCTGTGGCCAATGAGCCCCTGGCCAGCACGTGCACGTCTCTTGAGGCTGTCTGCTCCGACGGTCAGAAGATCGACTTCACGCAGCTCATCGCCGAGGGCAAGGACGGCTTCGCGGTCACCTGGGCGCCCGAGGCAAAGACGGCCGAGTACTCCACCACCTACACCGCGCTCATCGAGATCGCCGAGGCCCCCAACCTCGTGGACGTGGAGAACGTCCTGCCCACCGGCTCGACGGTGAGGTTCTCGAACGGGGTGACGGCCAGCTCTGCCGGCTTCGTCCTGATCGACGGCAAGCTCTGCCTGGCGGTGGCTTTCCCCGCGACGGCAGACAAGGACGAGAAGTCCGACGATGCCGACACCGACAAGGGCGACGACACCGACAAGGGCGACGAGAAGTCCGACGAGGACGAGAAGGGCGACGAGTCCGGCAAGGATGACGAGAAGTCCGACGAGTCCGGCAAGTCCGACGACACGGAGAAGACCGACAGCTCCGAGACCAACGAGCCCCAGGTCACGACCGCCACGACCACGACCGTGACCAAGGCGGCCAAGGCCAAGACGGGCACCCCCTCCACCGGCGACGTCACCTACGGCGGCATCGCGGGGCTTCTCGCCGTCTCGGCGATCTGCCTGGGAGCCGCGCGCGTCTCTCGCCGCAAGCGCTGAGCCTGCAAAACCCGCGCAAGGCCCGTGCCCCACACCACCCGCCCCGCGAAAGGCCGAATCCCGGTTTTTCGCGGGGCGTTTCTTTTGTCTGCCTGCGGCTTGTTTTGATCCGGGCCGGCTTCGCCCGACCCCTGCACCCTGCATAAATGCTACCGTGTAAGCATCTGTTCAGTTTGCCTGCAGGATCGGGACGGGAGACGCCCATGAAGAAGCTTGAAACCCACAAGAGGAGGCCGGGGCTTCTCGCCCTTGTCGCGGCGGCTATCGTCTTGGCGGCGGCCTGCGTGCTCGCCTTGCCCACGACCGCCAGGGCCGACGACGCGCTCGTCGCCCACACGGTCGACGCGTCCGGCCGGCGCAGGGATTGCACCAGCATCGAGCAGGCACTGGGGTACGGCTATCAGGGGGCCTGGGTCTACCTGGACACCGACTGGGACCTCGAGTCGAAAAGCCTCGACATCGCGGAGGGCAAGTCGATCACCATCGACCTTAACGGCCACAAGATCACCAGCCAAAACTCCCGTATGACGGTCCTTGTCCGCGAGAAGGCGAGCCTCAAGCTCACCTCGACCGTCCAGCCCCGCGACTTCTCTTACCGCGGCTATAGCAAGGTCAACCCGGGCGACGTGGCGAACGAGGCCTGGGAATGGGCTGACCTTACGGTCTCGGCGGGCGGCCTGGTCACCAACTGCAACAACGGCCGCGGCGCGGGCCGCGGGATCTCTGTGGCGGAAGGGGCTACCCTTACCGTCCAAAACGTCGCGGTCGCGGGCTGCGTCGCCGGGCTTTACCTGCAGCCGAACTCGACCGCAAACCTAACCAACGCCACGATTTGCCACAACAAGGGCGACAACTCTAATTCCGGCAGCGGCGTGTATATGCGCTATCGCACGACCCTCAACATGAACGCCTCGCACGTCGATGACAACTACTCCAGCTCATCCGGCGGAGGAATCTACGCCGAGTCCAACACGACGATCAACCTCGAGAACAACTCGACGGTGAGCCGCAACGCGACGATCAACGGCGGAGGCGGGATCTTCACCAACGGCAGCTGCACCGTCAAGTCCTCGGACAACACGGGCGTACTCGAGGGCAACGCGGCCCTTCAGCAGGGCAGCCTCGCGGCGAACCTGATCAAGTCGGGCGGCGCCATCCTCGTGGGCTATACGTCCAGCAGCACCCGCTGCCTGATCGAGGGCCTTGCCATCAAGGATAACTACTCGGCCTACGACGCCGGCGGCATTGAGCTTGACCAGGAGAGCGCTATCGTGCGTGGCTGCACGATCACGGGCAACGCCGCCCGCTGCGACGGCGGCGGGATCTACGTCTTCAACGACTACAACACCATCGATACCTGCACCATCCGCGACAACTACTGCAACACGAAGGGCGGCAACTACGAGGGCGGCGGCGTCTTCGTGAGCTACCGCTACGACATCAAGATGGCCGGCGCGGTCGTCGTCAAGGACAACACCCGCGGCAAGGGCACCGGCAACGCCGACGATGTGTTTCTCGGCACCATCAGCACCGACGTCTCCAAGGCATACATCACCGGCAGCCTGGCCCAGGGCTCGTCCGTGGGCGTGCGCACCGGCATGACCGGCGCACGTCAGATTGCCAAAAACCTCTCGTACTCGAGCAAGGATTGCCTGTTCATGGACCTGGACGGCTACAATGTGCGCTACTGGGTCGATGACGGCGACGCGGCCCAGGAGAACGGCGACGCGGCTTGGTACACGGTCAGCCTGAACGGCAAGGGCTGGGCGGTCCGCGAGGCCGGCACCACCTCGAGGATCTACGCGCCTGGCGACTGCGACGGCAAGGTCTTCTGGTACTGGGACGAGAAGGATACCAAGGGCCTGTGGCCGGTCGACGACTTCATCTACGGCGAGAAGAAGTACAACCCGGCCCTGACCCTCAAGATGCCGCAGAACGACGTCTACCTGGCGATGGTCCAGGCCGACACCATTAAGGGCGCGGTTCTCGCCGTCGAGGCGCCTAAGGCTGGCGAGGACCTCTCCGCGAGCGGCCAGCTTATCCGCGCCGACCGCGGGGTCGGCGCCCAGAGCGCGCCCACCGGCGTCTCCTGGTATGAGGTGGGGGAGAACGGCGAGACGACCCTCGCAACCGGCACGGCCAAGGCGGGGACGACCTATGTCGCCCGCATCGCGGCCCCGCGCCTGCAGGTCCTTGGCGCGTTCTACGACTCCGGGATCTCCGCCGACGCCGTGACCGTGCGCGGCTACTCCGCCGGCGCCGTGACGAGCGAGGCAAAGGCCGCCAAGGTCAGCGTCGACTCATCGACTGGCACTTTCACCGCCGAGTCCGGCGAGTTCAAGACCGCAGGCGAGAAGCCCGCGGCGACCGAGACCGGCACGGTCAAGGTCCAGCTCAAGAGCCAGGGGCTCATGGGCGGCTCCGGCGACGAGGCCGCGGCGGCCCTGGCCGACGACGGCGACGCGGGCGCGGGTGACGAGGGCGACGCCGCCGCCGGTGACACCGCCGGCCTCATCAAGGAGATCGAGGTCACCTACGACAAGGCCTCCGATAAGGTCTCGATCGCTGCGCCCCACGTCGACGGATACAACTTCTGCAACTGGGACGGCGTGCAGTCCGGCTGGGTCTCCGACGACGTCAAGGGCGTCGTCGAGATCCCCGCGTCGGCGTTGGCCGGCGTCGAGAAGATCGTCGCCTGCTACACCCCGGTCGCGACCGCGCTCAAGGTCAGCATGAACGCGCCCGAGACCGGGAAGGCCCTGGCCACTACCTGCGCCGATATCGAGATGACCTGCTCCGACGGCAGGGTCGTGAGCCTTGCCGAGGAGGCCGGCGTCGAGGGCGGCTTCAAGGTGACCTGGTCGCCCGACGACGAGACCGCCTGGCACCTGATGACCTACGTCGCGGCGATCGAGCTCGGCGACGGGAGCGGCCTTGAGGGCGCAGGCGACGCCCTGGCCCTGGACGCAAAGGTGACCTGCAACGGCGTAGAGGCGAGCTCAGCCGGCTTCATTGTCGACGAGAACGGTAAGCTCTGCCTGGTCCTGGCCTTCCCCGAGACCGCCGACGAGTCCGCCGAGCCCGACGACAAGGGCGACGCGGACGCGGATACGGACAAGGGTGACACCGGCGCGGATAAGGACGACGCCGACGCGGATAAGGGCGGAGAGAAGATCGACGAGAAGGCCGACGACGCCGGGGACAACGGCAACGAGCCCCAGGTCACGACCACCACGACCACGACCGTGACCAAGGCGACCAAGGCCAAGACGGGCACCCCCTCCACCGGTGACATCACCTTCACGGCCGCGGGCGCCCTTCTCGTCCTGGCAGGCCTCTGCTTTGCCCTCGCGGCCTTCTCTCGCAAGCGCCATCACAAGGAGTAGGACCCGGCCATAAAGTCGTGTTACTCCATAACAACCTATCGAGAAGAGCCTGGTTAACGCCAGGCTCTTCTTCTTTGCGGCTATCAAATCACGATTTGATATGTCGGCGGTCTCACTTCTCGGCGGGTATGCACCGGATCGAGGTCATGTCGGTGGATTTTCTCGGCGAGAAGGGCCTTGGGGCCGTCAAATCCACCGACATGCCCGCTTCCCGGTGCGTTTTTCGCCCTCTCGGCACCGACATGCGGCTGATCCGGTGCAAGCTTTTTCGAAATCCACCGACATGCCGCGTTCTCGGTGCAACTGCTAAGCATGAGGCCGCGGGACGCGTTCGACAATATGTTACTTCTCGCCAATATACAGCCGTTTACCTGGGCCTTTACCGTTTACCGAACAAATGATGCCGTCTTCGTGTCGAACGGGCGTTCTCACTAATTTTTGTCCGGAGGTTGGTAGAGTATAGGACCCACATAAGAACATTCGTTTGGACGGAGGCAGCCGGGTGGAGACCGCGCGCTACATAGCGATCGACCTCAAGACGTTCTACGCCTCGGTCGAGTGCGCGGATAGGGGCCTTGACCCCTTTACCACCAACCTTGTGGTGGCTGATCCCTCGCGCGGGCAGGGCACCATCTGCCTGGCAATCACGCCTGCCATGAAGGCGCTGGGCATCCGCAACCGCTGCCGCATCCACGAGATCCCCTCCCACGTCAAGTACCTTGAGGTGCGCCCGCGCATGAAGCGCTACATGGAGGTCTCGGCCCAGATCGTCGCGCTCTACCTCAAGCGCTTCTCGGCGGAGGACGTCTACGTCTATTCGGTCGACGAGTGCCTGATAGACGCAGGTCCGTACCTTAGGCTTTACGGCAAGACGGCGCGCGAGCTGGCCCAAGAGCTCATGGACGACGTCTGGGAGCAAAAACGCATCAAGGCCACGGCGGGCGTGGGGACCAACCTGTTTCTTGCCAAGGTCGCCATGGACATCCTGGCCAAACACTCTCCGGACTGCATCGCACAGCTCAACCAGGAGGAGTTCTTTCGCCGCATCTGGCACCACCGGCCCATCACGGATATCTGGGGGATAGGCCCTGGCACGGCTCGCACCCTTGAGCGCATGGGGGCGCTTGACCTGGTGGGCGTCACGCGCTTGGAGCATAAGCGTCTAAGGAACCGCTTTGGCGTCAACGCTGAGCGCCTGATCGACCACGCCTATGGGCGCGACCCCTGCACCATGGCAGACATCAAGGGCTACGTGCCCAAGTCGCACTCCATAAGCCAGGGTCAGGTCCTTATGCGCGACTACCGGCCCGATGAAGCCCTGGTCGTCCTTAAAGAGATGATCGAGGTGGTGACGCTCAACCTTGTTCAGAAGGAGCTTGCCTGTGGCGGTGTGGCGCTCTATTGCCGCTACTCGTGGGACGACCTGGCGGGCCCCGGGGGCTTCTCGGCATCGACTAAGCTGGCGGCGCCCACGGACTCTCGGCAGGTCCTGCAAGAGGCGCTTCTTGCCCTATGGGAGAAGAACATCGAGGCAGGAAGGCTGGTGCGGGGTCTGAACATCGGCTTGTTCGGCCTGACGCGCGGCGCGGCCACGCAGTTGTCGCTGTTCGACGACGCGCAGGCCAAAGAGGCCGAGCACTCGCTGTCTCAGGCCGAGGTGGCGATAAAAAGCAAGTACGGTGCCGCGGCCATCATGCGCGGCACGAGCCTTCTGCCCTGCGCGACGGGGCAGACCAGGGCAAACCAGGTAGGAGGTCATCACTCATGACGACAAACATCGCCAACCGGGCGGCCCAATGGGCCCCGTTCGCGGCGCTGGACGGATACCAGGCGCTGGTTGACCAGGCGGCGTTCGAGCCGGAGGCCCGGCGAACCTTCAACGAAGAAGAGGCGGCGCGCCTCTCGGCCGAGCTTTCGGTCCTTGAGCGTGGGGACAGGGTGTTGATAGAGCGCTACGACTCAGGCCGTTACGTCACCGAGGAGGGCGTGGTGCGCGAGGTCGACCCCGTGGCCCGCTGTCTTAGGCTCGAGGGGCGCTCGATCGCCTTCGGCAACCTTTGGCACGTCGAGCAGGCCTTGGCATGAGCGCCCAGACCTTAGCCGGAACCAACGGGATCCCGCTGCCGGACCAACGCGTCTACCTGCGTGTTATTGCCGAGACGGACGAGTCGGGCTATATGCGGCCCACAGAGATCGTGTGGCCGGACGGTCGGCGTTTCTCGGTTGCGTCCACGACCTTGGTGCGTACGCTCGGGCGCTGGGAGCGGGGCAACCTCACCTACGCCTACGAGCTGGTTTTCAAACGGAGAAACGGTACTGAGGCCCGTCGTGACGTCTGGTGGGAGAGAGGGAGGTGGTTTTGCCGGAAGGCTTAGCCGGTAGCGCTCAGCTTGGCGATGTAGCCCTGCAGGACCTCGGCATTCTCGGGGTTGTCGACAATCACAAGCACGGTGTCGTTACCGGCAACCGAGCCCAGGGTGTGCGCCAGGCTGGCGTCGTCGATGGCTGCGGCCACGCCCGAGGCGGTGCCGGGCTGGCTTCTCACTACCACGAGGTTCTCGGCACGGGCGACGCCCACCACAAACTCAGAGAGCATGCGCTGCAGGTGAAGGTCCTCGGCCAGGACATAGATGCCCTCGGGGAGCTTGCGCAGGCCCATGTCGGCGATGTCGCGCGAGACGGTGGCCTGCGTGCAGTTGAAACCCATGGCCTTGAGCTCGATCACTAGGTCGCGCTGGGTCTTGATCGCCTTGGCGCGCACGCAGTCGCGGATCGCCTCTTGCCGGTTGTTCCTGCGCTTCACGGTGGCCTCCCATCCAGTGCGGGCGGCTCAAAACCCGCCGCCCGACGTCCTTCTCGTCGCATTATACAGGTGAAGGCTTGGATTATGCAGTTTGTCTCGATACTACGTTCGCGGAATAGTGGGAAGTTGGGCGGTAAACCCCAACGGGTTGTGCCGTATCATTTGAGCATCTGAATGCATCGACTCCTGACGGAGGCCTTCATGCCGTACAAGACACCAGACGAGAACTCCCGCCACCGCTCGGTGGTGGAGGGCGGCTCGCCCAACAGCCGCAACGGCGGACGCCAGCGCATCACGGGAAACCGCGGCGCCTACCACGGGCCCCAGGGCCTGCAGAGCCGCTCGGTCGGGCGTGCCCGCGGCCGCGGCGGTCGGCGCGTGTCCAGCTCGCTCGGGAGCTCCGGGCAGGGCTATCCCCTGCGCTCGCGCAACATCAACTTCCAGGGCAGGCGCGGCGGCTTCAACCCCAACCGCCAGACCTTCATACTTATCGCCTTGGCCATCCTTCTGCTCATCATCCTTGTGGTGGGCATCTCGAGCTGCGTGCGCGGCTGCTCAAGCGAGAAGGCCTCGTCCTCAAACGAGCAGGTGAACCCCGTGGACTCCCGCGTAGCCTACGGCGTGAGCGAGGACCTTACCCGCGAGCTGTCGACCTCGCTTGACCGCGCCGAGAAGGTCCAGCAGATCGCCAAGAACGCCGACAAGTACTCTGACCAGGAGCTCATTGAGCTGGCGCTTGCGCAGGAGGACGCCGTCGACTTCGTGGCCTCCTACCCGGACGCCGCTCACGAGGCCTCTTCCTACACCGACGCCGTCTCTAAGGGCACCGTGCCCGACCTGTGGTGCTGGGACTCCCGTTGGGGCGCCGTCGACTACGCGGGCCACGCGCTGGCGGTCTCCGGCTCCGGCCCCACGAGCCTGGCCATGGCTTATATGAGCCTTGTGGGCGACGCCAAGCAGACGCCCGCCACCATCGCCTCCACGGTCGAGGCCGACGGCCTGGCCACGGGCGACTCCTACATGGACTCTTCCTTCGTCGAGAAGGAGGCCGCTAACCTGGGCCTCTCCGCCAAGTCCTACACCGCTTCCGCCGACAACATCAACATCGCGGTGGACGCCAACAGCTACGCGCTCATCGAGGTCAAGGCGGGTACCGTCACCGACAAGACCCACTGGGTCCTCGTCGTGTCCGAGAACCAGGACGGCACCGTCCTCATCAAGGACCCCACCTCGCCCGAGGCCAGCTCACGCGCCTGGTCGCCCAACACCCTGGCGTCCGGCTCGCAGCACCTCTACGCCATAACCGCCGCCTCGACCGAGGCCACGGCCCAGTAAGGTCTTCTCGCTGCTTCGTTCGCGCGCGATTTGCTCGCCCCTCAAAGTCACCGATCTTTGTACAAAGGTCGGTGACTTTTGCTATTTCGGGGCTCTAAACCCACAAAGATCGGCCCAATCTAGGAAGCGACCTACAAACATCCAGACATTCTGGGGGACGCCGCGGCGTTGCGGAGAAGGGCGCTGACGAGAACCCCCGCTCGCCCCCCCGCGCCACGAAAAAAGGCCGCGACCCTGATGGATCGCGGCCCCAATCAAACCCGCTAGTTGGTACTCGGCGTCGTGGCCTGGCCGCCGCCGCCGCCCGTGGCGGTCCCGCCGTTCCCGTTCCCGCCGCTCGTGCCAGAGCCGCCGTTCCCGTTGCCGGAGCCGCTCGTTGAGGCAGACCCGCTGCCGGACGCGCTGTCGTTGGTGGTGGGGGTGACCGGCGTCGAGGTGTCCTGGCGCGTCGTGGTCGTCGTGGTGGTAGTGGTCGTGGTCGTCGTCTCCTCGTCGGAGTCGTCGTAGTCGTAGCTGTAGCTGTACGAATAGCCCGAGTTCAGCGAGCTCGACGTGCCCACAAAGGTCCAGGAGCTGTTGGACTTGTAGTTCACGGTGTCCTTGGTGGTGATGAACTCCTTGCGCTCGGCGTTGGCCAGCGCGCTGTTCATGTAGTAGGCCCAGATGTACTGCGACGTGATGTTGGTCGAGGCGGTGCTGCCGCTCACCTTGACGGCCTCGCGGCTGTCGCGGTAGCCGGTCCAGACGACGGTGGCCAGCTGCGGGGTGTAGCCGCACAGCCACAGGTCCTCGGCGTTGTCGGAGGTGCCGGTCTTGCCGGCCACGGGCTGGTTGATGGTGAGAAGCGCGTTCGCGGTGCGCGCGGTGCCGCTCGTGAAGACGCCCTCGAGGACCTCGGTCACGGCCTGGGCCTCAGCGGTGGTAAGGGCCTGGGTGGGGTTGTCCTTGTGCTCGTAGATCACGTTGCCGTTGCGGTCCTCGATCTTGGTGATGGCCACGGCGTCGCGGTGCTGGCCGCCGGCCGCGAAGGTCGCGAAGACGTCGCACATGTCAAGCGCCGAGACGCCCACGGAGCCCAGCGAGATGGACAGGTACGAGGGCAGGTCGGACGTGATACCCAGGGCATGCGCGGTCGAGACGATCTTCTCGACGCCGATGGCCTCGGCCACCTGCGCGTAGCCGGTGTTGGACGAGACGGCCGTGGCACTTGCCAGCGTGCGGGTGCCGTACTGGTAGTTGTCGTAGTTCTTGACCTTCCAGGTGGGCGTGATCTGCATGGGCGACGAGCAATCCAGCATGACCGTGGGGTTCATGCCCGAGTTGATGGCGGCCGCCAAGACGATGGCCTTGAAGCTCGAGCCCATCTGGCGGTTGGTGGTGAGCGCCAGGTTGTACTGCTGGGTCGAGTAGTCCTGCCCGCCGACCATGGCCTTGATGTAGCCGGTGGACGGGTCGATGGAGACCAGCGCGGCGCCGATCTTCTCGTTGCCCAGTTCCTCAAGGCGCTTGTTGCAGGCGTCCTCGGCCGCGGTCTGGTACTCGGGGTCGATCGTGGTGTAGACGCGCAGGCCGCCCTGCAGGACCGTCTCGGACGAGAAGTCCTTGAGCAGCAGGCTCTTCACGTAGTCGGTGAAGTAGGGGTAGGTGCCCACCGACTCGGAGAGCTCGCCCTGGTTAAGCGTGATCTCCTCGGCCATGGCGGCGTCGCGCTCAGCCTCGGTGATGGTGCCCGCGGTGCACATACGGTCCAAGACGACGTTGCGGCGCTTGGTGCAGCCCTCAAGGTTGGAGGTGGGGTCGTAGTAGGTGGGGGAGTTGGGCAGGCCGATGAGCGTGGCTGCCTCGGACAAGGTGAGCTCGGAGGCGTGCTTGTTGAAGTAGATGATGCTCGCGGCCTCGATGCCGTAGGCGCCGTGGCCGTAGTAGATGGTGTTGAGGTACATGTTGAGGATCTGGTCTTTGGTGTACATCTTCTCCATCTGGATAGAGATGTAGGCCTCGCGGACCTTTCGCTTAAGCGAGTACTCGAACTGCTCGTCCGAGAGGATCGTGTTTCTCACCAGCTGCTGGGTGATGGTCGAGGCGCCCTCGGAGCGGCCGGACAGCTGCGAGACCACGGCTCGCACGATGCCCTGCGGGTCGATGCCGTTGTGCTGGTAGAAGCGCTTGTCCTCGGTGTCGACGGTGCCCCTGACCACGTAATCGGAGATCTCGGACAGATCGACCGAGCGGCGCTGCTGCAGGTAGTACGAGGCGATCTCGTTGCCGTTGGTGTCAAAGACGCGCGTGGGCTCGGCCACCAGGTAGGAGTCGGTCGAGGTGTAGTCGGGCAGGTCCTCGAGCCAGCTCGAGACCACGGTGCCCAAGGACAAGACCAGGGCGGTGACGAGAAGGGCGATGAAGCCGAAGAAGCCGGCTATGCCGAACCCCACGATGTGCGTGCGGGAGTGTGTGTGAGCTCTGCGGGTCCTGATACCCATGTGCTCCTCCTGTCCGGAGTCAATAGACAATCACCGCAACAGTATAGTGGTCGCCACCTGATCGGCGGTTTGGGAATGGGCAGGTGTTGTGTCGCTCCAGGTTGTTGCCACAAAACCTTGCGTGGCGCGGGCCGTCCGGGGCGGCGTGCGCGGGCGGCGAGAAGATCTTCTCGCCACGTGCGCCGCTCACGGGACAAACGACGTCCAATTTCGTTATCCTATACAGATGTGCGACTGCCCGGCGCCCGGCGCCCTTCTCGGCAGATCGTGTGGAAAACGACCCCTATGGAGGACAGAGATTTGTTGCCAGTCGACGAGCAACTCAAGGTAATCACCTCGGGCACCATGCAGATCGTGCCGTTGGACGAGCTCAAGAAGAAGCTCGAGAAGGGGACGCCCCTGAACATCAAGCTGGGCGTCGATCCCACCAGCCCCGACCTTCACCTGGGCCACGCGGTCCCGCTGCGCAAGATGCGCCAGTTCCAGGACCTGGGCCACAAGGTCACCTTGATCATCGGCAACGGCACGGCCCTCATCGGCGACCCGTCCGGGCGCGACTCCACCCGCCCGCCCCTTACCGAGGAGCAGGTCGAGGCCAACGCCCAGACCTACGTCGAGCAGGCCATGAAGGTCCTTGACCCCGAGAAGACCACCATCGTCCACAACGGCGACTGGATCAAGCCGCTGAACCTGGGCAAGATGCTGGGCCTCATGAGCAAGTTCAACGTCGCGCGCATCCTTGAGCGCGAGGACTTCCACAACCGTTATACCGAGGGTCGCTCCATCGCCCTGCACGAGTTCATCTACCCGGTGCTTCAGGCCTACGACTCCGTGGTCATCGAGGCCGACCTCGAGATGGGCGGCAACGACCAGATCTTCAACCTCTTGGCCGGCCGTGACCTCATGCGCGCCGAGGGCATGGAGCCCCAGGTCGCCCTTACCATGCCGCTTTTGGTGGGCACCGACGGCGTTAAGAAGATGTCCAAGAGCTACAAGAACTACATCGGCCTCACCGACGAGCCGGCCGACATGTTCGGCAAGGTCATGTCCATCGCCGACGAGATCGTGCCCATGTACTACCGCCTGTGCTCGACCCTGTCCATCGACGAGATCGACGCCATCGACGCGGCCTTTGCCGACGGATCGGCCGACCCCTACAAGCTCAAGCGTGAGCTGGGCGTGAACATCGTCGACCTCTACCACGGCGAGGGCGAGGGCGAGAAGGCCATGGCCGCCTTCGACGCGCAGTTCAAGGAGAACAAGGTCCCCGACAACATCGCCGAGTTCCCGGCGAGCGTCGTGGAGCCCAACGAGGACGGCAAGGTCTACCTGGGTAAGCTTCTGGTCGACGTCAAGATCGCCCAGTCCGCCGGCGAGGCCCGTCGCCTGATCGACGGCGGCGGCGTGAAGGTCAACGGCGAGGCCGTGGCGCCCAAGTGCTACAACGTTGAGCCGGGCCTGTTTGGCGCCGGGACCATCATCCAGTCCGGCAAGAAGCGCTGGGCCAAGCTGGTCTAGGGCTGGGGCGCCGGGTTTCTCCGCACGGGTTTCTCGCCCGGCTTTGCGGGGAGAAGCGCATTTCGATTGCTGCGATGCCGCCTTGGGGTCGCGGGCCACGGCCGAGAAGGCCGGCCGCCCGCGCGACGCCCGGGCGGCATCGTCTTGTTTGGAAGCCCGCGAAAGCCCGTGAACGCGCGATTCCGTTTGGTGCGAAGCCGCTGGGCTCAGAAGTTCGACCGTTCGTCGGTTATTGTGCTAAAACGCTTTAGCATTCCTATATCGGGCATTATTATCTTCGATGAACAAAGCTAAAGCGCTTTAGCAGACACATCAACCGACCAACGGAGTACGAAGAAAGGAGTGACCACGATACCCATGAAGAACGTGATCGTGTTCGGAAGCCTCAACATGGACCTGACCATCGAAAGCGAGCGTGTCCCGCTGCAAGGCGAGACGATCGCCGGCAGGGGGTTCTTTGCCAACCCGGGTGGAAAAGGCGCCAACCAGGCCGTCGCGGCGGCTAAGTCAGGCGCGGGGACCTGCCTGGCCGGCGCTGTGGGCAACGACATCTTTGGCGACCGCCTGCTTGAGGCCCTCGCCGGTTACGGTGTGGGCTGCGCCGCCGTGGGCCGCGCCGATCTGGAGACGGGCGTGGCCGTTATCCTACGTATAAACGGGGACAACCGCATCGTCTTGTCCAGCGGCGCAAACGGGGCGCTTACGGAGCGACAGGCCGAGGATGCCGTGCGGACCCTCGTCCACCCGGGGGACGTCTTCTTGACCCAGATGGAATGCGCCGCAGGCGCGACGTCGGCGGCTCTTGCCTGCGCTCATGCTGGCGGGGCCTACACCATCGTCAACGTTGCGCCGCCGCGAGAGCTTCCCGCGGGCGACTGGGCCAACATCGACCTCGTGTGCGTCAACGAGACCGAGTGCGAGGCCGTGACCGGAATAAACCCTGCGGACGAGAAGTCCTTCTCGCCGGCGCTCGGGGCTTTGGTCGCCTTGGGCCCGCAGACTGCCGTCATCACGCTGGGTGCCCGCGGGTCTGTTGCCTTAAGCCACGGCGAGTTCTTGCGCGTTCCGGCCTTTGACGTTGCCGTGCAGGACACCACGGCCGCCGGCGATACTTACCTGGGCGTTTTGGCCGCCGCGCGCGTGGACGGCCTTCCTCTGGCCGACGCAATGCTCCGCGCCTCGGCAGCCGCGGCCGTCACCGCTTCGCGAAAGGGCGCTCAGCAGGCTATCCCCACAGCAATCGAGATCGACGCGTTTCTCAAGGAGGCTTCTCATGGAGCGTAAGCCCATCATCATCGACACGGATCCCGGCATCGACGACGCCGTGGCCATCGCGGTCGCGCTCAACGCGCCGCAGCTCGACGTCCGTCTCATCACGACCGTCGGCGGCAACGTGAGCCTGGCGCATACGACCGACAATGCCTTGAAGCTCGTCGACTTCTTTGGGGTGGACGCGCCGGTGGCCGCGGGCGCGCAGGGCCCCCTCATCGAGAAGTTCGAGGACGCGAGCGACATCCACGGCGCTTCCGGCATGGAGGGCTACGACTTCCCCGCGCCGGACGGATCAAAGCTCAGCGAGAAGTGCGCGGTCGAGGCCATGCGCGACGCCCTTCTCGCCGCCGAGGAGCCCGTGACCCTCGTCTGCCTGGCGCCTTTGACCAACGTTGCGCTGCTGCTCAAGGTCTTTCCGCAGGTACGCGAGAAGATCGAGCGGATCGTCCTTATGGGCGGGACCTGCGGCCGCGGCAACAAGGGGGTCCTCTCGGAGTTCAACGTGGCGAGCGACCCCGAGGCGGCGGCCATCGTCTTCTCGAGCGGGGTGGCGATCGCCATGGCGGGCCTCGACGTGGGCTGGGGCGCGATGCTGCGGCCCGAGGACAGCGAGAAGATCCGCGGCCTCAACGAGACGGGCCGGATGTTCTACTCGATGTTCGAGCATTACCGGGGTGGGTCGCTTAAGACCGGGCTCAAGATGTACGACGCGCACGCACTGGCGTATCTGCTGGATCCGGGTATGTACACAACCCAGGACGTCTACGTGGGGATCGAGCTCAACGGGTCCATGACTCGCGGCTGCACCCTTGTCGATTTGAACAACCGCCTGCATAGGGAGCCCAACGCAACGGTGTGCACCGCCGTCGACGCCGGGCGTTTTCGCAGCTGGCTCATCGACTCTATCGCGCGCTGCAGGTAGCGGCTGGCGGGTGGCGGGTGGCGGAATGCAACCGGCCGCCAGCCGCGCGGCGCAACTCTCAAACCTAATAAATGAAGTAAGGAGGACCAAATGAATCCCCTTTTGATGTACTTCATCGTCATCGCGGCGGTCGCCGTGGTGATATACATGCTCATCAAGAAAATGGACATCAAGATCACCCTGTTTCTCATGGGCATCGTGCTCATGTACGTGGCCATGGCCTGCGGACAGGGCATCTCGATCAAGGACTTCGAGTCGTGCGGCATAGTGCTTCTCGACCCGCTGGTGGCCATCGCCGACACGTTCAAGTCGACGATCACCTCCGCCGGCTTCATCATGCTTATCCTGGGCGGCTACTCGGCCTACATGAGCGAGATCGGCGCCAACGACGCCACCGTCTGGGCACTCACCCGGCCCATCCGCAACATCAAGAGCCCTTATGTCCTGGTGCCCGTGGTGTTTCTTCTCGCCAACGTCTTGTCGCTGGTCGTGCCCAGTGCCTCTAACCTGGCCATTATTCTTCTGGCGACGCTCTATCCCGTCCTTCGCCGCGCCGGCATGACCCCGCTCACCGCGGCCGCCGTCATCGCCACCTCGGCGACCGTCATGCCCACGCCGTTGGGCTCGGACAACGTGGCCATCGCCAAGCAGCTGGCCGAGACGCCCGAGTTCGCCGGCCTCACCGTCACGCAGTACGTCATGGCCTACCACGCCGTCGTCTCCATCCCGACGCTCATCTTCATGGCCGTCGTCCACTTCTTCTGGCAGCGTTTTTGCGATAAGCGCGACGGCTCGGCAGCCGACGCGGCCGCGGGCGACGAGAAAGACATCGTCATCGAGGGCTCCGGCCTGCACAAGGCCGTCTACGCGATCCTTCCGCTGCTGCCCATCTTCTTGCTCATAGGCGTCTACGTGGCCCAGGTCGCCGGCGGCTCCACCGTCACGCTGTCCGTCGAGGTCGCGACGCTCTTCTCCTTTGTCGTGGCCATTATCTGCGACGCCGTCCGCCGCAAGGACGGCAAGGAGGCCCTGGCCAGCACCGAGACTTTCTTCAAGGGCATGGGCAACGCCGTCCCCATCGTCGCGTTGCTGGTCGCCGCGAGCGTCTTTGTCGTGGGCCTGAAGTCGGTGGGCCTCATCGCCTCGCTGCAGGAGGCCATGACCTCCATCAACGGCACGGGCCTGGGCTTTGTCCTGCCCCTTATCCTGGTGGGCCTCACCGCCCTTATCGTGCTGCTTTCCGGCTCGGGCACGGCGCTGTTCTTCGCCATGGTGCCGCTTATCCCGGCGCTCGCCGCGGCGGCGGGTATCTCTCCCATCGCCATCTCGGTGCCGATGGGCCTGGCCGGGAACCTCTTCCGCGCAGTGTCGCCGGTGTCGGCCGTGGTGATGATCGTCTCGGGCTCCGTCGAGAAGTCCCCGATCGAGATCGTGCGTCGCACCGCCGTGCCCATGGTCGCGGGCGTGGTCTTCATGTTTATCCTGTCGATCGTCTGCTTCCTGTAGCAGGGCTTTCAGGCGATGCGTCGCCCCGGATGGCCAAAAGCCGTCCGGGGCGTTTTTTGGTTTTCTCGCCGAAGGATGCTGCTCGTGGGCGTGAAAGCGATACCGTAGGTAACGTTTTTCTCAAGAAGGAGGGGGGCATATGGCCCGAAGGATCACGCTCAAAGACGTCGCGCGCGAGTCCGGCATGTCCGAGTCCGCGGTCTCGCAGGTGCTGAACGGCCGCCCCTGCCGCCTTTCCGAGGAGAGCAAGCAGCGCATTCGCGATGTCGCCGCGCGTCTGGACTACCGTCCCAACAGGGCTGCGCGCGGGCTTGCCACCAGGAGGTCGGGCACCATCGGGCTTATCGTCCCGGATATCGAGAACCCGTTTTTCTCGTCGCTGGCCAAAAGGCTTGAGGCGCGTTGCAGGCAGACGGGGCTGGGGTTGTTCATCACCAACTCGGACGACTGCCCCGAGCACGATTGCGAACAGCTGCGGCGGCTGGATGCCCTGGGGGTCGACGGCATCGTTTTTGTGCCGAGCAACGATGTCTCGGCGGAAGGGGAGCGCGAGGTCTCGGGCGTGCTGGCCTCGCTGTGCGCGCCGTACGTCATGGTTGACCGCGTGATCGAGTCTGCGGAGTGCGACAAGGTCCTGGTAGACAACGAGTACGGTGCTCATCAGGCGGTCGAGCACCTGATCGCGAGCGGGCACCGTCGCATCGGCTGCCTTGCCAACACCGCGAGCTCGCAAAACGGGCGGCTGAGGCTTGCGGGGTACAAGAATGCCCTGGCAGATCACGGTATTTGCGTTGAGCCTGGGCTTGTGTGCGAGGGCGGCTACCACGGCGAGAGCGGCTACCGTGCGGTGGACGCCTTCTTGTCCGGCGGCGCGACCGCGATTTTCTCGACGAGCGACCTTATGACCATGGGTGTTGTGCGCCGACTTTCCGAGCTGGGCCTTCACGTGCCGGAGGATATCTCGGTCGTGAGCTTCGACCGTAACGAGACGTCGGCGTTCTTCCTGCCGGGCATAACGTCGGTAAAGCAGGACGTGGGGCAGCTCTCGTCACTGGCGTTTGATCTGCTCGAGGCACGGATCGCAGGAAGCGACGACCCCTTTGATCTGCAGATCGTTGAGCCCGAGCTTATCTTGGGAACGAGCGTGGCCGCTCCTAGGGCGTAGGGCCACCGGGCTCCGTGCCGTGCGGTGTTTCTCGCCTCTCGCACCATAAACTTCCGCCAATTTACCTCTTAATTCAGAGCCGCGGGGTAGCCGCCGGATTTTGTCGACGTTTGCCCAGTTGGCAGATCGTTCTCAAGGCGCGATACTCATCCAATTCGAATTAAGAGGTAAATTGGCGGAAGTTTTCTTGAGGGCTTCGGCAAGAAACTTCCGCCAATCAGTGATTTAATTCAGAAGTGCTTGGTATACGGCGGTCGTGGCTTCACGTTTGCCCAGTTGGTGGGCGCCCGGCGAAGCTTGATACCTGGCCTCCCTAGATTTAATCACTGATTGGCGGAAGTTTGACTTTTCCAGGCGTTTTCGTCCGCGCAATCGTAGCCGCCAGCTAATGAAATTCCCTTCGTGGCCCTCCATCATGTGAGCCGCCGGCATGTGCGTCGGCAGGCTACCTAGAGGAGGAAACATGGCCAAAGAGGGAAAGAAGCCCGTGGGCAAGATCATCGTTATCGTCATTGCGGTGCTGGTCGTTGCGGGTGTCGTGGGGTCGATGGGCGGGAAGAAGACCACGACCACGGCGCCCGCGGCTGACAGCGCGGCGCAGCAGACAAGCCAGCAGACAGGCGACCAGTCCGCCGCCGCGTCGTCTGCCGACGCCACGCCCAAGGCGGACGAGAAGAAAGAAGAGACGACCGACAACCTCGTGGTGGGCACCACCGTCAACCTGGCGAGCGGCCTTTCCGTGACGGTCGACTCGGTCGAGCCGGGCCTGGTGAACTATGACGGCTCGGCGATCACTGGCGTGCACGTGACCTATGTCAACAATGGCGCGGACGGCGCCAGCTACAACCTCTACGACTGGAAGGGCGAGGACGCTAACGGCGCCCAGCAGTCGACCGGCTACTACAGCGACGGCGCCGACGAGCTCAAATCGGGCACCCTTGCCAAGGGCGGCACCGTCTCGGGCAACCTCTACTTCGACGGCGACCTGGCGCGCGTGCTCTACTTCGACAACGTCTTCGACAAGACCGCGGCCGCCAGCTGGGCGCTCGCGTAAGATGGGGGACGAGAAGGGCGGGCCGGCCGCAGGCCGCATGGCCGCCGCCGACCCGCCCGTTCGTCTCGCCGCCCTGCGAAGGAGGTGCGCATGACCCAAAAGAAACTGACCGAGGAGCTTCTCGCCGAGCTGCTGGATGCCCCCAGCATCGACGGCTACGTGGCAAACCACGACTTTCCCGCGACCGACTTGGCCTCCTACCTGCAGAAACTGTTAGAGGAGAAGGGCCTGGCCCGCTCGCGCGTGGTGCGCATGGCCGACCTCAACGAGACCTTTGGCTACCAGATCTTCACCGGGGCGCGCCACCCCTCGCGCGACAAGGTGCTGCAGATCGCCTTCGCCATGGCCCTCACCCTGCGCGAGACCAACCGCGCGCTCACGGCCGCGGGCGTGAGCCGCCTGGACTGCAAGGACCGCCGCGACGCGATCATCATCTTCTGCATCGACCGCGGCTGCTCGCTGCAAAAGGTGAACGAGGAGCTCTACCGTTTTGGCGAGAAGACCGTCTGCTAGGCCGCGCGAGCTGCGCCTGGTTTAGAATGGCGGGCATGGAGAAGACCGATTCATATAGTGATGCGGCCGGGATGTCCGGAGCTGCCGGGGTGGTCGGCTTGGACGCCGAGCTCGAGACGCAGCTGATGAGCCACCTGGCCTCCTGCGGGAGGTCGGGTGGCTATCGCGTTGTCGAGGTGCTCAAGCGCTCCGACTTCGAGGTGACCGAGAAGGTCGAGTTCGTGGGGGAGGGCGCCGACAACACGGGCGGGGCCGCAGCTGCGATGGGGTCCTTTGTCCGCAAGCGCATCGACGCTGCGGCTGGACTCGGCGGGGCCTATGAGCTGCTCTTTATTGCCCAGCGTCGCGGTCTGCGCTGCCCCAACCTGCCGCGGATCATCGACTGCTGGAACGACGGCGAGTTCGTGAACGTCGTTATGGAGTGGCTTGAGGGCGAGACGCTCGAGGAGCGCGTGGCGCGCCTGGGAGCTTCGGCGGAGCTCGCGCGAGAGGCCGTGGCGCAGGTCGGCCACGCGGTGGACGTTCTGCATGGCGGCCTGGGCGCCGATGCCCCTGTGATTCATCGCGACCTCAAACCCGCAAACGTCATGGTCGTGGGCGGCGAGCAGGGGATCCCCGCGACCTACGTCCTGATCGACCTGGGGATCGCCCGCACGTGGCACGAGGGCGCGACGGCCGATACCGCCCGCCTGGGAACGCGCAGCTACGCGCCGCCCGAGCAGTTCGGGTTTGGGCAGACCAGCGTGAGAAGCGACGTCTATGCCCTGGGCGCCATCCTCTACTTTTGCCTCACCGGGGAAGACCCCACCGCGGGCAAGACCGCCGATGAGCTCGTGCGCGATCAAGGCCTGCCGGCCGAGCTCGCCGTTGTTGTGGCCCGGGCCATGAGCTTCGACCCCAAGGACCGCTATGCGAGTGCGGAGGAGCTGGCGCGTGCCGCGGCGGGGGAGGGCGATACCGCTTCTGACCAGCGGCGGGTTTCTCGTCAGGAGGGTCAAGCGGCGCGGCTGCGGCTAAGCCTGCCGCGTGTTCCCGACTCCCTGGGCCGCGCGTGGAACGCGGCCCTTTGGGTCACCTTCGCTATCGTCGTTGCGGCATGTGTGGCCAACTTCGTCCAGCCGCGCGGCGCCAGCGCCAAGTACCCCGGGTGGTTTTTGGGCTTCGAGTTCTTGTTCTGGATGCCGGTGAGCTTTGCCGCAGCGGCCTACCTGGTCATGGACAAGCGACGCCTCTTCCAAAAGGTGCCGACGCTCGCCGCGGTGCCCATCGGCCGCCAGCGCCTGGCGTGCCTTGCCGTTATCGCAGGCTCGCTCCTTATCGTCATGTTCGCCGGCTACCTCGGCGGCGCGTTTTAGGGCCTCACTACTTGGCCTTTCTGTACAAAATACAAAAGTTCGCGATTTTTGAACATCGGCCGCGGTTTGGGTCTCGCGTAACCCTTGCGTAACCCCCGCGGCGCCCCCCAATAATGTGTTCTTCTCGGCGCCGAAGGCTTGCCGCCCGCGCCCCGCTCCGCCAGCGGTATCGTTTAAAGGTTTGAACCCAACGCGACACACCTCACAAGGGGGATTCCTTGGCCCACAAGAACGTCATCGAGCTGCTGGCCCCGGCGGGCGGCCCCGAGCCCTTTGCCGCCGCGCTCGCCGCGGGCGCGGACGCCATCTACTGCGGATTCGGCAACGACTTCAACGCGCGCCGCAGTGCCACAAACTTCGACGAGACGACCTTCGCGGACGCCTGCGAGAAGGCCCACCTGGCTGGAACCCGCGTCTACGTCACGGTTAACGTCGTGGTGAGCACCAAGGAGATGCCACGCGTTCTTGACCTGGTCCGCCGCGCGTGGCTTCTGGGCGCCGACGCCTTTATCATCCAGGACTGGGGCTTGTTCGCGGAAATCCGCCGCACCTGGCCTCAGATCGAGACACACGTCTCCACCCAGGCCAACATCCACGACGTCCGCGGCGTGCTGTGGTGCCGCGACATGGGCGCCGACCGCGTGACCCTGTCGCGCGAGCTGTCGCTCCCCGAGATCCAAGAGATCGCGAAAACCGGCGTTGAGCTGGAGTGCTTTGGCCACGGCGCCCTGTGTTTCTGCTACTCGGGCGTTTGCATGCTGAGCTCGCTTTCCGGCGGCCGCTCGGCCAACCGCGGCATGTGCGCCCAGCCCTGCCGCCTTCCCTACGAGGTCTATGACGAGAACAGCGTCATGCAGGAGATCCCGGACGTCCCCACGGCGGGCCTTGCCGAGACGAGCCGCGGCGTAGGCGGCACGCGCGCGCTGTGCCCCAAGGACTATTGCCTGGTAGATGACCTGGACAAGATGATCGCGGCGGGCGTGGGCTCGCTCAAGGTCGAGGGCCGCATGAAGGCTGCCGACTACGTCTACCAGGTGGTGGGCGCCTATCGCCAGGCCATCGACGCAGCCATCGAGGGCCGCGAGCTGGGCGCCGAGGATAACGCCGCGCTCCACCGCCGCCTGAAGCGCGCCTTCAACCGCGACTTCACCCGCGCCTACCTGGCCGGTACCTCGGGCAACGAGATGATGAGCTACGAGCGCTCCAACAACCGCGGCGAGGTCGTGGGCGAGGTCCTGGGATCCCGCCCCCTGCAAGACGCGGTCGAGCGCCGCGGCGGCACGAACGGCGGCCGCGCCCGCATGCGCCGCTTCACCCGCGCAGAGGTCGAGATCGCCCTCACCGCCCCGGTGGGCGCGGGCGACCTGCTTGAGCTGCGGCCCATCAGCGACCCGACCCAGTTCCTGACGGCAAATGTCGTGGCCGATGCCGCGGCTGGCGAGAAGATCTTGTGCCAGGCGCCCCGTCCCATGGAAGCGGGCGCCGTCGTGCGCGTCATCCGCTCGCAGGCCGCGATGGACGCCGCCTCGCGCGTGGCCGGTGCCGACACGCCCCGCAAACGCGCCGTTGACGTGCGCGTTCGCGCGCGGCTGGGTGAGCCCTTCACCGTCGAGCTCGTCACGGCCGACGGCGAGGCCACGGCCGTGGCTCAGGGCTTCATCGTCGAGGCGGCCAAGACCGTGGCCGTCACCGCCGACGACCTCATGGCCCACGTGGGCCGCATGGGCGGCGGCCCCTTCGAGCCCGTCTCGTGGGACATCGAGCTGGACGAGGGCTGCGGCATGGGCTTCTCGGCGGTTCACAAGGTCCGAGCCCAGGCGGTGCGAAACCTTAAAGAGACCCTGCTCGCGCCCTATGCGGAGCGCGAGAAGGCCACGGCGGCCGCACCTTCTGTCGCGATGATCGCCGCGCGCCTGACCAAGCAGCGAGAAGACCGCGCGGCTGCAAACGTGCCGCAGGTCGCGGGCGGTGTCGACGCCGGCGCCCCGGCCCCCGCGGCCCCCGAGATCTGCGCCCTGGTCCCCACGCCCGCCTGCGCCCGCGCGGCCGCGGCGGCCGGTGCCACCCGCCTCTACGCCACCCCGGATGACCTCGCGCAGGGCGACTGGCCTGCCGGCGTCATCCCCTGGCTCGACGAGGTCTGCCGCGAGGCCGACCACGCCCGTCTGGACGCCCACGTAAAGCCCGGCGCCCCCGTGGCCGTGGGCAACATCTCTGAGCTGGCCTTGGCCGCCCAGGTAGGCGCCGCGGCCGAGCTGCGCTCCTGCATCCCGGTCCACAACGAGAGCTGCCTTGCCACCCTTGAGGAGAAGGGCGCGGCCGGCGTGTGGTTCACGCCCGAGCTTTCCCTGGACGAGATCTGCGTCCTGGCTCCCGCCGCGCACGTGCCCTGCGGCCTTATGGTCTACGGCCGCGAGCGCGTGATGACGAGCGAGCACTGCATCCTGCAGGTCCTGGGCAAGTGCGTCCACGACTGCGCCCGCTGCCCGCAGCGCGCCCGCAAGCTAACCCTAAAGGACATCGACGGCAACTTCTTGCCCGTGCGCACCAACGTCCACGGCCGCTCGCAGCTGTGGTCGGGCCGCGTCTTGGACGCGACGCCGCAGGTAGACGCCCTTCTCGCCGCCGGCCTTTCTCGCTTTATGGCCGACTGCACCCTGCTCGACGCCCAGGAAACCGCCGCGGCCGTGACCCGCGTTGCCCGCGCCGTGGCCGCGGCCCAAGAGGGGCGCCGCCCGGCCCCGCGCGCGAACGGCGCCTTCTCGGGCCATCTCTTCTCGCCCATTGGGTAACATAGAAACTTACGCGACTATCCGCGCGGGCCGCCCGCGTCCGCCCGCGACAAACGAAAGGACCCCACCATGGCAATCGACCGCGACCTTCTCAACGAGACCCTGGACATCATCCGTCAGAGCCTGCAGGCCGACGGCGGCGACGTCGAGCTCATCGACGTGACCGACGACGGCGTCGTGACCCTCGAGATGCAGGGCGCCTGCGCCGGCTGCCCGTTGTCCTCGATGGACATGTCCGAGGGCATCGAGCGCATCCTCAAGGAGCACGTGCCCGGCGTGACCCGCGTCCAGCCCGCCGTCCTCTAACCGGGCGAGAAACGCGAGAAGCTCATGTGGCTCGATGCGCTCTACCATAGCCTTTCTCCCATCGCCTTCCAGATAGGCCCCTTGGCCATCCGCTGGTACGGCCTGGCTTACCTGGCCGGCTTCATCTGCGCAGGCGCCGTTATGCTCAAGGTCGCCCGCCGCTGGGAGCTCGACCTTTCCCTGGACGACGTCATGAGCATCGTTATCGGCGTCGCCTTTGGCGTCATCGTGGGCGCCCGTCTCTTCTACGTGGTCTTTTACGGCGCCGGCTACTACCTCGAGCACCCGCTCGAGATCTTTGCCCTAAACCAAGGCGGCATGAGCTTCCACGGGGGCCTCGCGGGCGCCGTGGTGGGCGGCTCGCTGGTCTGCCGCCGCTACCGGATCTCGATCCCCACGGTCTGTGACCTGGGCGTCATTGGCGCGCCGCTTGGCCTTTTCTTTGGCCGCTGCGCCAACTTCGTGAACGGCGAGCTGTGGGGCAAGGAGACGAGCCTGCCCTGGGGCGTCATGTTCGAGACGGGCGGCGGGGTTTATCGCCACCCCTCCCAGCTCTACGAGGCCTTCCTCGAGGGCCTGGTGATCTTCGTGCTCCTCTTCGCGCTCAGCCGCCGCAAGCCCGCGCGCCCGCAGGGCACCTTCATGGGCCTGTTCCTCGTGCTCTACGGCGTCTTCCGCTTCCTCATCGAGTTCGTCCGCGTGCCCGACGAGCAGCTGGGATACCTCTTTGGGCCCATCACGATGGGGCAGTGTTTGTCCTTGCCGCTGGTGATTCTGGGCATCGTGGTCCTGGTCGCGGCGCATAAGCTGGCCCGTCCGCAGGTGGGCCGCCTGCCGGAGGAGTAGGGCCCGGGCCCGGCGCGGGACCTTCTCGTCGCCGCGCAACGCGTCGCCCCGCCACGCCCCGCCCCAACACAACGCACAAGAAAATCGGGCTTGCCGGATCATCTCCGACAAGCCCGATTCACGTTGGGCGCAGTCGCTAACCGTCGATCGCCCTTCTCCGATGAGAAACCCTACTCGCGCGCCTCGATCTCCTTGCGGACCTTGGTGTCCAGCCAGCCGCCCTCGATGTCGACGATCAGGGCGAGCGCGTACACGTACATCCAGGGCGAGTCGTTGCTGGAGGTAAGGACGACGGCCGCGATGCCCACGAGGCAGCCCAGAATCGAGATCACCTGGTGGCAGCCTAGGGCGCTCGGGCGGTTGGCCCCACGGATGCCCCTGACGGAGCCGGCCAAGGTAAGGCCGGCCAGCACAAAGCAGGCGGCGAGGGCCAGGTAGACGGTCACGTCGCCGCCGCTGGGCAGGCCGGAGCCAAGCTGAGAGACGCACGTGATGACGATGACCGCGATACCGACGACGAACTGAGCCAAGCTCAAGATCTTGAGGTACTTCCTGTTTTGAGACATGGTGCCTACTTTCTGTTGGGCGCGATCACGGACGCGATCCCGCGACCGCAGGACAGGTACTTACGTATCTACCCAGTATAGGGTTAGGATGGTTAAGTTTTTGCTCGCAAGTGATTGGATGCAGATGGAACTTCTCCGCAACTTTAGGAACACCTGGAAAGGCGTCGCGTTTTGCCTGGTAGTGGCCGTGCCTGCGTGGATTTTGGGCAAGGCCTTCGAGGTCGTGGGAGGGCCGGTCTTCGCGATCCTTCTGGGCATGGTCTTGGCCCTTCTCGTCCCCAAAGACCGCCGCGACCCGCTTGCCGGCGGCGTCAAGTTCACCTCTAAGAAGATCCTGCAGTACGCCGTCGTGCTGCTGGGCTTTGGCATGAACCTCTCGCAGATCCTGTCCAAGGGCGCGCAGTCGCTGCCCATTATCCTGGCCACGATCTCGACCTCGCTGGTCATCGCCTTTGTCCTGTGCCGCGTGATGCGCGTGCCCGGAAAGATCGCCACGCTGGTGGGCGTGGGTTCCTCCATCTGCGGCGGCTCGGCCATCGCGGCCACCGCCCCCGTGATCGATGCCGATGACGACGAGATCGCCCAGGCCATCTCGGTCATCTTCTTGTTCAACGTCATCGCCGCGCTGATCTTCCCCGCGCTGGGCGGCGCCCTGGGCCTCACCAACGAGGGCTTTGGCCTCTTTGCGGGCACGGCCGTCAACGACACGTCCTCGGTCACGGCCGCGGCCAGCGCTTGGGACAGCATGCACCCGGGCGCCAACGTGCTGGAGAGCGCGACCGTGGTCAAGCTCACGCGAACCCTCGCCATCATCCCCATCACGCTGGCCTTGGCCTTTTGGCAGATGCACAAGGCCAAGGCCGCTGGCGACAAGGCCGGCAACGCCTTCTCGCTCAAGAAGATCTTCCCGTTCTTCGTCCTGTTCTTTGTGCTGGCCAGCGTGATCACCACGGTCTTCCAGCTGCCGAGCGCGGTGACCGCGCCCATCAAGGACCTCTCCAAGTTCTTCATCGTGATGGCGATGGCGGCCGTGGGCTTCAACACCAACATCGTCGAGCTGGTGCACCGCGGCGGCAAGCCCATCGCGCTGGGCTTTTGCTGCTGGGTGGGCATCGCCTGCATGAGCCTGGGCATGCAGCACGTTCTGGGCATTTGGTAGCCACAGGGCCGCGCGATGCGGGGCCACGCGTCCCCGCAGGTACAATGCAATAACCGTCCGAACGGCGCGCGCGATCCCGCGGGCGCCGTTTTGGCGAGAAGCACCCTACCAGATTGGATCCTCTCACATGAAGAAGCTCTTCGGCGGCCTGAACATGAGCTGGCCCATCGTGATCGTCTTTGCCCTGGTCGCGGGCATCTACGGCGGCTGGGTCAACTCGGTCCCGCTGTTCGCGGACACCTCGATCACCGACATCGCCGTCACCTACGAGTGGTGGGTGATCTTCGCGTTCATCATCGCGTCCAACGCCAAGAAATGGTGGGAGTCGGCGCTTAAGATCTTCGTTTTCTTCCTTATCAGCCAGCCCGTCTTCTTCTTGACCGAGGTCCTTCTGGGCTCGCTCTCGGCGGACATGGCCTCGTACTATTACTGGGGCAACTGGTTCTATGCGACCCTGCTCACGCTGCCCGGCGGCGCCATCGCCTATCTCATCAAGCGAGAAGACCTCTTAGGCTGGGTCATCCTGGGCCTGGGCAACACCATCCAGTCGCTCATGGGCGTCCATTACTTTGCGACCATGCTCCAGCGGCCGCCCTATCACCTGGTCACGGTGCTTGTCTGCTTTGCCTCCATCGGGCTTATGACCTGGCAGATCCAGACGACCAAGAAGGGCCGCGCGGTCACGCTGGCGATAAACGCCGTGGTCACGGTGGCCATTGTCGCCGAGACGCTGCTGCGCGGGCTTACGCTCTAGCAGGTCTGCCGAGAAGCGCCTGCCCGCACGACCCGCCACGTCCTGCCACGTCTGCACCGTGCCCCGCCCGTCTGGGCAACATCAAAAGGAGAACCATCCGCATGTACGAGCTTTCGACCGAGTACTGGTTTGACTCCGCCCACTTTCTAACCGACTACCACGGCAAATGCGAGAACCTCCATGGCCATCAGTGGCGCGTCACGGTCTACGTGGGCGCCGGCGCGCTTCAAGAAGACGGTACCGAGAAAGACATGGTCGTCGACTTCACCCGCTTCAAGAAGATCGTCCGCGAGGAGTGCGACGCGCTCGACCACACCTTCCTGGTGGAGGAGGGGTCCTTGAAGCCCGCCACGGTGGCCGCGCTGCAGGATGAGGGCTTCTCGCTGACGTTTCTGCCCTTTAGGACAACGGCCGAGAACCTCGCCCGTTACCTGGCCGATCGCCTTCGCGACCGGGGCCTGCCCGTCACGCGCGTGGACTGCAACGAAACGCCCAACAACCGCGCAATTTATGTCGTGTAAGAGGGGTAAACTGCAGCTATAAGTCTTTGTATAAAAGGAGGTGTCAGGTGGCTGGCTGCGCATTGCACGGTGTCAACCTCACGGGATGGCTTTCATTGGAGCCTTGGGTCACGCCGGAGCTGTTTGCCGAGTCCGGCTCGCTGGACGAGGACTCCCTGGTCGCAGCCCTGGGCGAGCGCCGCTACCAGGACGTTATTCGCCGTCACCGTGAGACCTTCATCACTAAAGAGGACTTCTCGCGCATAGCTTCGCGCGGCTTCAACGCCGTGAGGCTGCCGGTGCCCTGGTACGCCTTTGGCGAGGCAGGTCCCGACCCGGCGTCGTTCGTGGGCTGCGTCGACGTCATCGACCGGGCCCTCGACTGGGCAGAAGACATCGAGCTCAAGGTCATCTTCGTGCTGGCCGTGAACCCCGGCGTCTTCTCGGGCGGGGCGACAAGGGCCTCCGACATGTCGGACTTCTCGCAGGCGCGCCCGGCTGCGCTCGACGTGATCTATGCCCTGTGCAAGCGCTACGCCTCGCGCACAGGATTTTTCGGCATCGAGATCGCCGACGAGGTGGGCGTGCAGCGCCGGCGCGGCCTGTCGCTCACTGAGGGCGTGCCGCAGCATCAGCTTCGCAACTATTACCGCGAGGCCTACGAGCTTATCCGCACCGCCGCCGGTCCCGACCCGGTGGTCATCATGCCCGACGGCGGATACCCCGCCGGCCTCAACAAGTTCATGGCCCAGCGCCACTACCAAAACGTGTGGCTCGACGTCCACCTGGACAAGACGCGCACCAAGATCGACGTCTCCGCGCCCTCCGGCGTGCGGCGCCTGGTGGCCGAGGAGGCCAAGCACGTCAAGGCCGCCCAGCTCAGCGGCATGCCCGTGATGGTGGGGAAGTGGTCGGCGTCGCTTCCCATGGCCGACTGCTCCATGACGCCCGAGGGCCGCATCGCGCTGGAGCGCGTTTATACCTCCGAGCAGCTCGTCTCGTACGAGAAGTGCCCGGCGTGGTTCTTCAACACCTGGAAGACCTCCGAGCTTCTCCCCGCCTGGGACGCCCGCGTGGCCTTGGCCTCGTTCGAGCGGGGATTGATCGCGTAATGGCAGGGCTTTTGAGTGTGGTGGGCACGCCCATCGGCAATTTGGGCGACGCTTCGCCCCGCGTGATCGAGACCCTAGGCTCGGCCGACGTGGTCCTGTGCGAGGACACGCGCGTGACCGGCAAGCTTATGAGTGCCTTTGACCTGCATACGCGCCTTGAGCGTTGCGACGAGAACATCATCGAGCAGCGCGTGGGGCCCGTGACCGAGCGCCTTTTGGCGGGCGAGCACGTGGCGTTTGTCTCGGACGCGGGGATGCCCGGCGTGTCCGACCCGGGGCAGCGGCTGGTGGATGCCGCCCTGGACGCCGGCGTGAAGGTCGAGGTCGTGCCTGGGCCATCGGCTGTGACCTGCGCTTTGGTGGCGAGCGGCCTTGCGAGCGAGCATTTCTTCTTCGAGGGGTTCCTGCCGCGCAAGAGATCGGCGCAGCTGGCGCGCCTGGAAGAGCTGGCGTGCGTGCCGGGGACGATCGTGGCCTACGAGAGCCCGCGGCGCGTGGCCGATACGCTGGCCTGCGTGGCCGAGGTCTTCCCGGCGCGGCGCGTGGCGCTGGTGCGCGAGCTGACCAAGCTCCACGAGGAGTGCGTGCGCGGGCTTTCCGGCGACCTTGCGGACCAGATTGCGGCCCGCGACGAGATCCGCGGCGAGTGCGTGGTGGTTATCGCGGCGCCCACGGCCGACGAGCTGGACGAGAGGCGCCGCGCGGCCGCGGGCGGTCCCGCGAGCGTCGAGGAAGCCATCGCGGCCGGCCTTGCCGCCGGCGAGCCCAAGTCGGCCCTGGCCAAGCGCCTGGCCCGCGAGTTCAAGCTCCCCAAGTCCGAGGTCTACGACGCCATTCTCGCTGCCGAAGGATAGGGGAGAAGGAACCGTCTCGCTGGTCTTCTCTCTGTCAAATGAAAGTCCTGTACGTCCGCGGGCGTACAGGACTCGTCAATTTACCCTGATTCCACAGAGAAACGCGGCGTTGTGTACGTCTTGACACGTACACAACGCCGCACATTCATTCAGGTCGGGTTATCGCAGCCCGCTTACTCGCCCCAGACGCGCTCGGCCACGCGCTTGACCAGCGCGACCTTGGCCCACTGCTCGTCCTCGGTGAGCTTGTTGCCGCACTCGCAGGAGGCAAAG
>CAVDTK010000006.1:13999-33007 GCA_963611755.1 Oscillibacter sp. ER4 | reverse complement strand
GAGCTCATCATGGCCCACATGGCGCCCGGGGCTCCCGTGCGCTTCTCGCCCGAGGTCGTTGAGGTCGTGGACGTGTGGCGCGTCGACGTCGACCACATCAGCGGCAAGCGCCGCGAGGGGATGCCGGCGTAAGACCCTGCGTCGACCCAAAATAACGTACATAAATACAATAAGCGGCCCGAGAACAAGCGTTTCTCGGGCCGCTTCTTATAATTGTGTGCACTAATTGGCGAGAAGACCGGCGAACGCCGCACGCCAGTAACCCTACAACGCGCAGCTCCAGCGGACGTTCTCGTCGATGTCTTTGGCGCGCGCGGGCATCTCGACCAGGCGAAGCATCGGGCAGCGGTTCTCGCGCACCACGCGGGCGGGGTTGCCCGCCACGGTGGTGTCCGCCGGGACGTCGTGGACCACGACCGAGCCGGCCGCCACCTTGACGTTGTCGCCCACGTGGATGTCGCCCAGCACGATGGTCCCAGCCCCCACCATGACGTTGTTGCCCAGGGTGGGGTGGCGCTTGCCGCCGTGCTTGCCGGTCATTCCAAGAGTAACGCCCTGGTAGATAAGGCAGTCGTCGCCGATGATGGCCGTCTCGCCAATGACGATGCCCATGCCGTGGTCGATCATGAAGCGCCGGCCGATGGTTGCCGCGGGCGCGATCTCGACCCCGTAGCGGCGGCGAGACAAGCGCGCGAGCAGGGTCGCCAGCCCGCGCGCGCCGTGCTCCCATAGCCAGTGCTGGCGTCGGTAGGCCCACACGGCGTGCATGCCGGTGTGCCAGAGCAGGACTTCCTTTGCCGAGTGAACGGACGGGTCGCGCGCGATGACGCTGGCGATATCGTCCTTCAAGGCGTTAAACATGGCTATCTACCTGCGGCTCGTTTAAAGATCCATCGAGAGGTAGCGCTCGCCGGTGTCGGGCAGGATCGCCACGATCGTCTTGCCGGCGAACTCGGGGCGGGCCGCCAGCTGCAGGGCGGCGTTGACCGACGCGCCGGAAGAGATGCCCACAAGCAGGCCGACCTTCTCGGAGAGCTGCTTCTTGGTGGCGATGGCGTCGGCCGAGGCGACGGGCAGAACCTCGTCGACGACCTCTGCGTCGTAGTTCTTGGGGACAAAACCGGCGCCGATGCCCTGGATCTTGTGGCCGCCGGGCTGGCCACCGGAAAGGACGGGGCTCTCGGCGGGCTCGACCGCCACGGCGTAGACGCCGGGCTTCTTCTCCTTGAGGAACTTCGCGGTGCCGGAGATCGTGCCGCCGGTGCCCACGCCCGCGACGATGACGTCGACGGTGCCCTCGGTGTCGGCGAAGACCTCGGGGCCGGTGGTCTGGTAGTGGGCGAGCGGGTTGGCGGGGTTCACGAACTGGCCCGCGATGATGGAGCCGGGGGTGGCCTCGTGGATCTCGTCGGCCTTGGCGATGGCGCCCTTCATGCCGGCGGAGCCCGGCGTGAGGACGATCTCGGCGCCGTAGGCGGCGGCGAGCTTGCGGCGCTCGATGGACATGGTCTCGGGCATGGTGAGGATGAGCTTGTACCCGCGCTCGGCCGCGACCATGGCCAGGCCGACGCCGGTGTTTCCGCTGGTAGGCTCAATGATGGTGCCGCCGGGGGCCAGACGGCCGTCCTTCTCGGCCTCCTCGACGATCGCTTTGGCAATGCGATCTTTGATGGAGCCGCCGGGGTTGGTGGCCTCGTACTTGCCCAGGACGGTTGCGTTGCCGTTGGCGAGGTCGGAAAGGTCCACCAGGGGGGTGGAGCCGATGAGGGCCTCAATCTTGGTTGCGTAACGCATGTGGTGCCTCCTTGCTTATTCAGCTGACTGGTCACGAGGTGTGCCGCACGCGTGCGGGCGTCTCGTTGCCAAGAAGGATGGCACTTATAATCCCCTCTCGCAAGTAGGAATTAGAAAAAACCTAGCCAGCGAGTGGGATTTAACGGTCGCGTAACGGAGAAGGGCGGGCGGGGCCCGGCGGGGCAGGGCGGCCGCCGCGCCTAGGCGCTAGTACAGCGGCAGGCTGCCGGTGATGGGGTCGATCTTCTCGGCAGGCAGGGGCTCAAAGGCCAGGCAGGTGAAGGTGGGCTCGCCGTGGAACTCGGTGTGGCCCGCGTCGCGGATGAGCGAGACGGCAAAGCCGGCCTCGCGTCCCTGGGCGGCCACGTCGAGAAGGGCCTCCTCGCCGTCGACGTAGACGCAGATCTTGGCCACGCCGGCGTCGAACCAGTCGGTGAGGGGAGAGACGTCGCTCTCCGCGTGCTCAAGCCAGGCCCAGCCATCGTCTGCCCGGATCTGCCCGGCGCGGCCCTCGCGCGCGATGGCCATCAGCGTGGCCTCCACGCAGGCGTGCCCGGCCTGCGCGGCGATCTTGCCCTTGCGCATCTTAAGGTCGCGGCGCATGACGATGACCTGCTTGGACTTGTAGTTTGAAGATGACATATCGTCTCCTGTGTATTGCGGTGGGGTGTGGGCGGCTCGGCTCGGCGCGCCTAGGCCAGCTGGGGTTTGCGCCGGGCCACGTCGTGGAAGACAAAGAGGTCCGGCCGGTGGCGCGAGCTGGTGCTCTCGAACATCACGCCGTCATAGGTGAAGACCCGGTTGGTCATGATGGCCAGGTAGCAGTTCTCAGGCAGCTCAAGCAGGTCGTAGTCGCGCGTCTCGGCCGGCTCGACGGTGATCTCGCGCATGCTCTGCGCGATGCCCACGCCCCGGGTCTTCTCCAGGTACTCGTAGATGGACTTCTCGGCGATCTGCGGCGTGAGGCCCTCCACGACGCTGGCGAGAAAATAGCTGTCGTCGCGGATCACGGGCTCGCCGCCAAAAGAGCGCACGCGCTCGACGTGGAGAAGCTCGTCGCCTTGCGAGAAGCCCGTGAAGTGCGCCAGGCGACCGTCGGCCGTGACCTGCTCGAAGGCGGCGACGGTCGTGGCCTGGTCGATCTTCAGGCGCGCCATGGTTTCCGCGAAGGTCTCGATTCCGCCCACCTCAAACAGGGCGCGCTCGCGCGGCTGGTAGATCACCCGCACGCCTTTCCCCTGGATGGGCTGCACCAGGCCCTCGTCGGCAAGGGCTGCCAGCGCCTTGCGCAGGGTGTTGTGCGAGCACGAGAAGCGCTCCACCAGCGCGGCCTCGGAGGGGAGAAGCGACTGGAAAGGGTACGTCTCGTTGACTATGTCTTCTCGCAGGGCGCGGTAGATGCCCTGCCATATGGCTTTCATCTGCGGAAATCCTTGCCTAAAAAGGGCTACGGGTACGTGCGCGGTTTTGCTCCCTGAATTATACGGGCCGCCGCTGCCGTTTGCGAGCCGCTCAGCGGCAAAACCATACCGTTCGGCGAACCTATTCAAATAAGTGACTTATTCACATAAGTCACGAATATACTGTCCCTCAGCTTATTCAAATAAGTGCCCCGCCGCCGCGGCCGGCGCGCAGCCAAGGCAGTGGGGCACAATGGAAGCAAGGGAAGGGAAAGCAATATGGGAAAGTACGCGCAAGACGCGACGAAGCTGCTTGAGCTGGTGGGCGGCAAAGAGAACATCGCGGCAGTGAGCCACTGCATCACGCGCATGAGGTTCGTCTTGAACGACGACTCCAAGGCAGACGTCAAGGCTATCGAGGCCCTGGCCACTACCAAGGGCACGTTCACGCAGGGCGGCCAGTTCCAGGTCATCATCGGCAACGACGTCAAGGCCTACTACCAGGAGTTCACCGACATCGCCGGCATCGAGGGCGTCTCTAAGGACGCGGCCAAGGCGGCGGCCAAGCAAAACCAGAACCCGCTGCAGCGCGCCATGACCGTCATCGCCGAGGTCTTTGCGCCGATCATCCCCGCGGTCATCACCGGCGGCCTTATCCTGGGCTTCCGCAACTGCATCGACTCCATCTACATGTTCGGCGACGGTACCCAGGCCCTGGTCGAGCTGAGCACCTTCTGGGCCGGCGTCGACAGCTTCCTGTGGCTCATCGGCGAGGCGGTCTTCCACACCGGCATCCCCGTGGGTATCTGCTGGTCGGTCACCAAGAAGATGGGCGGCACCCCGATGCTGGGCATTGTCTTGGGCCTCACGCTCGTCTCGGGCCAGCTGCTCAACGCCTACAGCGTGGCCAGCACCGCGGCGAGCGAGATCCCGCAGTGGGACTTCGGCTTCATCCAGGTCAACATGATCGGCTACCAGGCCCAGGTCATCCCGGCCATTCTCGCCGCCGTCACGCTCGGCTTCCTTGAGCGCTTCTTCCGCAAGATCTGCCCCGAGGTCGTCTCGATGATCGTCGTGCCGTTCTGCAGCCTGCTTTTGGCCGTCATGGCCGCGCACTTTGTCCTGGGCCCCATCGGTTGGTGGCTGGGCAGCGGGATCTCCGCCGTGGTCTACGCCGGCATCACCGGGCCTTTCCGCGCGCTCTTTGGCGCCGTCTTTGGCGCCTTCTACGCGCCTTTGGTCATCACCGGCCTGCACCACATGACCAACGCCATTGACCTGCAGCTCATTGCCGATTTCGGCGGCACGATGCTGTGGCCCATGATCGCCCTTTCCAACATCGCGCAGGGTTCCGCGGTTCTCGGCATGGCGTACCTCCAGCGCTCCAACGACCGCAATCAGCAGGTCAACATCCCCGCGATCATCTCGTGCTACCTGGGCGTCACCGAGCCGGCCATGTTCGGCGTCAACCTCAAGTGGACTTTCCCGTTTGTGTGCGGCATGATCGGCTCGTGCATCGCCGGCCTGCTCTCCGTAGCCACCGGCTGCACCGCGAATGCTGTGGGCGTGGGCGGCCTTCCCGGCATCCTTTCCATGCAGCCCGCGAGCTGGGCGATGTTTGCCGTCTGCATGCTCATCGCGCTGGTGGTCCCGTTTGTCCTGACCGTCATCGTGGGCAAGAAACGGGGCATCCAGGAAGAGGCCGAGGCCGAGGCCAAACTGATCGCGGCCGAGCTTGCCGAGCAGGGCGCCGCCCAGGCCCAGGCCTAAGGGAGAAGGTCGATATGCAAACCATCGACATCTCCAACAAGGTCGTCTACCAGATCTACCCCAAAAGCTTCAAGGACTCCAACGGCGACGGCTGGGGTGACCTGCGCGGTGTCACCGAGAAGCTCAACTACCTGGCTGAGCTGGGCGTCGATTATATCTGGCTCACCCCGTTCTTTGTCTCCCCGCAAAAGGACAACGGCTACGACGTGGCCGACTACCGCTCCATCGACCCGCGCTACGGCACGATGGAAGATTTCGAGGAGCTATCCTGCGAGGCGGCCGCGCGCGGCATCGGCATCATGCTCGACATGGTCTTGAACCACACGTCGACCGAGCACGAGTGGTTCCAGCGCGCCCTTTCCGGCGAGAAACGCTACCAGGACTTCTATTTCTTCCGCGAGGGCGACCCGAGCGTGCTGCCCACCAACTGGGTCTCGAAGTTCGGCGGTCCCGTCTGGGAGTGGGCCTCGAGCGTGGGCAAGTGGTACCTGCACCTCTTTGACCCTGGCCAGGCCGACCTCAACTGGGCAAACCCCGAGGTCAGGCGCGAAGCCGCGGACGTCGTCCGCTTCTGGAAGGAGAAGGGCGTCAACGCCTTCCGCTTCGACGTGGTGAACCTCATCTCCAAGCCCGAGGTTTTCGAGGACGACAACGAGGGCGACGGCCGGCGCTTCTACACGGACGGCCCGCACGTCCACGAGTACCTGCAGGAACTGGTTCGCGAGGCCGGGATCGACGGGATGCTCACGGTGGGCGAGATGTCCTCGACCTCGCTCGACGCCTGCCTGGGCTACACGCGCCCGGCCGACCACGAGCTGTCGATGGTCTTCTCGTTCCACCACCTGAAGGTCGACTACAAGGACGGCAAGAAGTGGGAGCTCATGCCCGCCGACCTGGTGGAGCTGCAGCGACTGCTTTCGACCTGGCAGGAGGGCATGCAGGCGGGCGGCGGCTGGAACGCCCTTTTCTGGGACAACCACGACCAGCCACGCGTGGTCTCGCGCTTTGGCGACGACGGCGCGCTGCGCGTGGAGTCGGCCAAGATGCTTGGGCTGTTCATGAACCTGCTGCGCGGTACCCCCTATGTCTACCAGGGCAATGAACTGGGCATGACCAACGCGCACTTCACCGAGCTCACGCAGTACCGCGATGTGGAGAGCGTGAACTACTACCACATCCTGGTCGAGGGCGGAAAGACGCCTACTGAGGCCCTGGCTATCGTGGCCGAGCGTTCGCGCGACAACGCCCGTACGCCCATGCAGTGGGGCGAGGGTGCGTCCGCAGGCTTTAGCGCCGGGGAGCCGTGGGCCACGATGGCCCAAGATGCGCAAGGCTGTGACCAGCGGTTTATTTGCGCTGAGAAGGAAGTGGGCGTCGAGGGCTCGGTCTTCGAGTTCTATCGCGAGATCGTGCGGCTGCGCCATGAGCTGCCGGTTGTTGCCGCGGGCAAGGTCCGTTTCCTTGACGCGGACGCGGTGCCGGTCTTGGCGTATGCGCGCTTCGGCGAGCTTGCGGTGGGCGAGCGCTTTGACGCTGCTCAGGCCGCCGAGAGGGATCTGCTGGAGCCGGGTTCTCTTCTCGTCGTCGCCAACTTCTGCGGCGAGGAGCGCCCGGTGGGTGAGCAGGCGGCCGCGCTTTTGGCCGACGGCAAGTGGGACGTGCTGCTTGCATCGCATGACGACGCCCCGGCGGCGGACGAGGTGGTCGGCGGCGCGTCTGCGCCGGCTACGCTGCGCCCATACGAAGGCGTCTGCTATATCCGCAGGTAAAAGGTATATTTTGAACTGATTTGCGTGCCGCAGGGCGTTGGTTTAGCCTTGCGGCACGCGTTGGGTAAGGGGAGGGCCTGGGGATCACCGCGCGCCCGACCGGCCCTTGCCTGCCGCCCCCTACTGCTGCGGCGAGACGAACCCGCTGTCGAGCGTGATCGCGAAGGCTGCGTCCGGGCAGCGCTTGGCCACCGTGGCCATCACGCGGCCCAGCAGCTCGTCGTCGCCGATGGGAAGGTCGTCGGGCCGCACCAGGTCGAAGCCGATGAAGCCGGGCTCGGTGTGCACGTCGTGGATCGAAAGCGCGGGATTGATGCACTTGACCTGCCGGTCGATCCACCCGCGCAGGTCGTCGCCCGTGGGGTCGACGGTCACGATGGGGTCGTAGTGCAGGGTAAGGACGATGCCCATCTCGTCGCGGACGTCGTTCTCGATGCTGTCTAGAACCTCGTGGTTGGCAAACGCGCTGGCCTCGCCCGCCATCTCTACGTGCGCGCTGGCAAAGCGCCTGCCCGGGCCGTAGTCGTGGACCATCAGGTCGTGCGTGCCCAAAACGCCCGGGTAGCTCAAGATCTCGTCGCGGATCCGGGCGACGTCTTGTTCGCTGGGGGCCTGCCCAAGCAGCGGGTTGATTGCATCTTTGATAAGCCCCACGCCCGAGACGCAGATAAAGATGCCCACGCACAGGCCCGCGATGCCGTCCAGATCCCAGCCCGTCGCAGCCGAGACGCACGCGGCCAAAAGCACGCTTCCCGTGGTCACGACGTCGTTTCTGGAGTCTGCGGCCGTGGCCTCCAGGGTCTCGGACTCGATGGCGCGCCCCAGCGTGCGGTTGAGCCACATCATCCAGGTCTTGACCAGCATAGAGGCGAGAAGCACAAAAACGGTTGGCAGGCCGAACTCGACCGGGGTGGGGTTCATAACCTTGTCCGCGGATTCGATTAACAGATTGATGCCAACGGCGCAGACCAGGACGGCCACGACAAGCCCCGCCAGGTACTCAAAGCGGCCGTGGCCGAAGGGGTGGTCGGAGTCTGCCGGTTTGCTCGCCAGCTTAAAGCCCAGAAGGCTCACGATGTTGCTCGACGCGTCCGAGAGGTTGTTGAGGGCGTCGGCCACGATGGAGACCGACCCTGCCAGTACGCCCACGACGCCTTTGCCCAGGCAGAGGGCCACGTTGCACACGATGCAGGTGATGGAGGCCCTAAGGCCTGCCTGCGTGCGCACCGCGGGATCGGCCGGGTCGGCCGAGCTGGGAAGATAACGCGTGATGAGCCAGGAAAGCAACGGGTCCGCTCCTTTTGGTGTGGTGGCTTTTTGAACTTTCAAATCTATCACCAATCTGACAGCCGCGCGACACGGTTGAAACTGGACGCATGTTGAAAACTCTCTGGCCAGGGCTTTTGTCGCGGTTTTGGCGCCGTCCATTTTGCATCCGTCGTGCAGAGGGGCTTTTTGGCCCGATTCGCGGCACGCGCGTCGGTGGCGCTCCTGCTAGGTTCTTCTCCCACCAACAAAAGAGGGGAGAGGGACCATGGCACCAAGCTATCTGCAGACAGTCGCCCAAACACTCACTCTAGCTGCGCTTTTATTCGCAAGCGCGACGGATATACGGCGGCGGATCATACCCAACGCCTGCGTCGTGGCGGTTATGGTCGCCTTCGTGCTCAAGACGTGCGCCGCGGCGGCGACCCCGCTTTCGGCCCTGCACACGCTGGTGGTCGGCGCGGCCCACGGCGCGCTCGTGGGCTGCCTGCTTCTGGTGCCCGAGGCTTTTCTTGGCAACGGTGGCGAGAAGGGCGCGGTGGGCGCGGGCGACATCAAGCTCTTCTCGGCGTTGGCGATGGGCGCGCCCGTTTTGGGCGGGATGGTGCTCGTGGCGTTTTCGTGCGTGCTGGGGGTTGCCGCCAAGGGCGTCGAGCTCGCGTGCGCCCGCGCCTGGGTGTGCGCGAGGGGGCGCTTCCACGCGGCCGTGGTCGGTCCGCAATCAAATGAGCCGCAGCTAGAATATGCCGCGCTCGTCCCCGAAGGGATTAGGATGGCGCCCGCGATCACGGGGGCCTATATCTTGTTGCAGCTTTTGTCGGCGTTGCTCGCGTGAGCGGCCGCGGGGCCGGCTTTGGCTACACTAGGGCCAGAAAAACACGCCCCAACACACGAGGTAGCCCTTCATGATCAAGCTCGTCCTCTCGGACCTGGACAACACCCTGCTGTGGAACACCGACCAGCACATCATCACGCCCTTCGCGCTCGACGCGATCCACGCCGCCCAAGACGCCGGCGTCCACTTTGCGCCCGCAACGGGCCGCATCTACCGCGACCTGGGCAAGATGATGGCCGGCGACACCCGAGCCTACTCGACGGCCGTTGTGAGCAACGGCCAGCTCGTCTACCTGGACGGGGAGCTGGTGGCCGCAAACGCCCTCGCGCCCGAGGCACTGGAGGCCCTGCGGGAGAGCCTGACCGAGCTGCCGGACGCCTACCTGGTGGTCGAGTATAACGGCGAGAAGGTGGCCGTCGACGTCGACCTGGACTACGTCTTGGCCCACAAGGACAACTTCTGGAAGGTCGAGCAGGCCTTGCCCAAGATCCCGAAAGAGCCCTGCTACAAGGCCAACGTTCGCGTGGTGGGAACCTGGGAGCGCGCGCTTGAGGTTCAGGCCTGGCTTAGCGAGAAGAACCCGGCGATCGACCTTACCTGCCCCATGCCCGGCGTGGGCCACATCGACGTGACGCCGGCCGGCGTGGGCAAGGAGCACGGTGCGGACTTCCTGGTAGAGCGCCTGGGCATCACGCCCGACGAGGTCTGCTGCTTCGGCGACGCGGAGAATGACCTGTCGCTTTTGCGCCACTTCACCCACTCGGTCGCCGTGGCCAACGCCGTCCCTTCCGTGAAGGAGGCCTCCCGTTGGCACGTGGGCCCGGCCGACGAGGACAGCGTTGCTCGCTGCCTTCTCGACATCGCCCAGGCAACCGCCAGCGGGCGCATGCCGTCGTTTATGTGCGAGTAGGGGCGCGCGGGGCCAAAACTCCTATCATTTGCTTACCTAAAGCCCGCCGCCGCGCGGGCCACCGTTTACCAGAGAGGCCAGACGCCATGAAGATTGCCGATAAGCTCGCCGCCAAACAGACCTTCTCGTTCGAGATTTTCCCGCCCAAGGGCGATCTCGCGCTCGAGAACGCCTACGCGGTGGCCTCTGAGCTGGCCAAGCACCAGCCCGATTGGATCTCCGTCACGTATTCCGCCGGTGGGTCGGGTAACTCGCACAACACCGTTGACATCGCCGGCGACGTGGAGAACAAGCTCTCGACCTGCGCTCTCGCGCACCTGACCTGCATGGGGTCTACCCGCGCCGACGTGGACGCCTACATCGGTCGCCTGGATGAGGCTGGAGTCCAGAACGTCCTGGCGCTTCGCGGCGACAGGCGTCCCGGCGTCTCGGTCGTCGACTTCGAGCACGCCTCGGACCTTATCGCCTACCTGCGCGAGAAGCACCCGCAGATCTGCATCGGCGCCGCGTGCTACCCCGAGGGGCACGTCGAGTCCCCCAGCGAGGAGGAGAGCTATCGCAGCCTCTACCTCAAGCAGGAGGCCGGCGCCGACTACCTGGTGTCCCAGCTCTTCTTCGACAACGAGGACTTCTACCGTTTTCGCGAGAAGTGCCTGCGCTACCGCGTGAAGCTGCCCGTCGTGGCCGGCATCATGCCCTTCACCAGCGTGAAGCAGATCCAGCGCATGGCCTTCAACTGCGGCGCGTCCATCCCCGCCAAGGTCGTCAAGCGCCTGGTCCAGGCGGGCGACGACCCCGCCGACCAGGCTCGCGCCGGTATCGAGTACGCCTGTGAGCAGCTCGCCGACCTCGCGGCCAACGGCGTGGACGGCCTGCACGTCTACAGCATGAACAAGCCCGCGATCGCCAGCGCGGCCTTCGACGCCCTTTCTGCCTGCGGTTATATCCCGGCTAAGGCCTAAGGCCCGGTGTCTGCCAACCTCGAACATTTTGACCTCGGCTCGGTCGACCGCGCCGAGGTCTTGCGCTATCTGGGCTATGCGGGCCAGAAGATGGACCCCGGTCTCGACGCGCGCATCGACGAGGTGGTCGACCGCTGCCTGGGCATCGCGCGGCCGGCGGCCACCTGGCGCGTGTTCGACGTGGCCTCGGCGGGGGAGCGCGGGGACGGTGCCTTTGCCGTGACCCTGGACGGCGCCGCCCTCGAGCTTGTGGGCGAGTCCATGCGCGAGCACCTGGCTTCCGCCGTCGCGGTGGGCGTTATGGCCGTCACGACCGGCCTGGGCATCGACCGCGAGCTGCGCCGCTTGGCGACTGTGAGCCCGGCCGACCAGGTGATCTTCGACGCCGCGGCAACCACGGCCGTCGAGCGGGCGGCCGACGCCTGCGAGGCCGGCCTGGTGGCGGCCGCGGCCGAGCGCGGCCTCCACACCGGTTTTCGCTTTAGCCCCGGCTACGGCGACCTGCCGCTCGAGACCCAGCCCGTGCTTCTCGACACCGTGGACGCCCGCCGTCGCCTGGGCATCACTATGAACCCGGTGACCTTCCTCATGACGCCCACCAAGAGCGTGACCGCGGTCATCGGCATGTACGAGCAGCCGCAGACCACCGGCCACGCGAGCTGCAAGGACTGCCTCTGCCGCGACTTCTGCCACATCAGGGCCACGGGCACCCCCTGCTGGGCTCGGTAGCGGGCGTGCCGCCGAGAAGCCCGTCTTGCCGCGCCGCACGTTGCGCCCATCTTGCGCTGGTCCATGACGTTAACTGTGCCGCTTTGCCCGCCTGCCCGCGCGGCCCGCTGCTATGATGTAGGCCAAACGATCGCCTACGGCAAAGACCAGGCGTTTATTGGGGTCGTTCCCGTTTCTCGCCCCGTCCGCGCGTCCTTTGCCGCTAAATACCAAGAGGTGCATGCCATGCCTTCCGACGACGCCAAGAAATTCAACTGCCCCTGGCCAAAGAACCGCCTTGAGCCGCGCCGCCTGCGCGTCAAGGACCAGAAGCTCCAAGACGTCCTCGACGGCAAGGAGTTCCTGGTATTCGACGGCGCTATGGGCACGCAGCTCCAGGAGCGCGGCCTTGCCGCCGGCGAGCTGCCGGAGCTCTTGTGCCTCACCAACCCGGACGAGATCCGCGAGGTCCACGAGGCCTACGTGGCCGCCGGCGCCGACGTCGTGACCACCAACACCTTCGGCGCCAACCAGGACAAGCTAGGCGAGGCCGCTACCGTGGCCGAGATCTTCGACGCGGCTGTGGCCTGCGCCAAGAAGTCCGGCGCCCGCTACGTCGCGGCGGACATCGGCCCCACCGGCCAGCTCCTCGAGCCCATGGGCACGCTTCCCTTCGACGATGCCTATGACCTCTTTGCCGAGCAGGCCCGTGCGGCCACCGCGGCCGGCGCCGACCTCTTCATCATCGAGACCATGGCAGACCTGGCGGAGACCAAAGCCGCCCTTCTCGCCGTCGTGGAGAACTCCGACCTGCCCGCCTTCGTGACCATGACGTTTGCCGAGGACGGCCGCACCTTCCTGGGCACCACGCCCGAGGTGGGCGCGGCCACGCTCTCTTCCATGGGCGCGGACGCCGTGGGCATCAACTGCTCGCTTGGGCCCAAGGACCTGCTCCCCCTCGTCGAGCGCATGCTCCCGTGGGCCAAGTGCCCTGTCATGGTGCAGGCAAACGCGGGCCTCCCGCGCGTGGAGAACGGCGTCACCCTGTTCGACGTGCACCCGCCCGAGTACTGCGAGGCCGTCGCCCAGATGGTCGACGCCGGCGTCACGATCATCGGCGGCTGCTGCGGCACGTCTCCCGAGTACACCCGCGGCGAGCGCGAGCTTCTCGCCGGCCGGGCGCCCGTCGCCCGCAAGGTCCGCGACTGGTTCTGCGTCACCGGCCCGCAGCGCCTGATGTCTTTGGCCCCCGGCCAGGTGGGCGTCATCGGCGAGCGTATCAACCCCACGGGCAAGAAGAAGATGAAGGAGGCCCTGCGCACCGGCAACCACGACTACGTGATGGGCGAGGCCATCGCGCAGACCGAGGCGGGTGCGCAGATCCTGGACGTCAACGCCGGCCTGCCCGAGATCGACGAGCGCGAGGTCATGGTCCAGCTGGTAAGCGAGCTGCAGGGCGTGAGCACCCTGCCGCTGCAGATCGACGCCGCAGACCCCGACGTCATCGAGGCCGCGGTGCGCGCGTACCCCGGCAAGGCCCTCATCAACTCGACCAACGGCAAGGACGAGACCCTGGCCGCCGTCCTGCCCATCGCTAAGCACTACGGCTGCGCCATCGTGGGCCTGACGCTTGACGAGGCGGGCATCCCGCCCACGGCGGAAGGTCGCCTGGCCGTTGCTAAGAAGATCGTTGCGGCAACCGACGCCATCGGCATCCCGCGCCAGGACGTGGTCATCGACTGCCTGTGCATGGCCGCCTCGACCGACCAGACCGCGCCTCGCGCCATCCTGGGCGCCATCGCCGCCGTCAAGCGCGAGCTGCCCGGCGTCCGCACGGTCCTGGGCCTCTCCAACATCAGCTTTGGCCTGCCGTTCCGCCCGCTCGTGAACGGCACCTTCCTCGCGGGCGCCTTTGCCGCTGGCCTTGACCTGGCCATCATGAACCCGCTGGTTCAAAGAATGATGGACGTGGTGGACTCCTGGCGCGTGCTTTCCGGCGAAGACGAGAGCGCCCAGTACTACGTGGCAAACTACGCGGACCGCTCGGACAAGCTGCCTGGCGCAGGCGGTGCTGCCGGCGGCGGCGCGGGTGCGGTCGGCGGCGAGAAGGGCGCGGCGGGCGGCGGCTCCGCGGCGCCCCAGACCCCCGAGGAAGAGGCCCGCGCCCTCGTGCTCGCGGGCCGCAAAGGCCCCATGCCCGAGGTCGTCTCTCGCATCCTGGCCGAGCACGACGTCATGTACGCCATCAGCGAGGTCCTCATCCCGGCCCTTGACGAGGTGGGTATCCGCTTTGAGAAGGGCACGTTCTTCCTGCCGCAGCTCATGGCCTCGGCCGAGGCCGCCAAGGCCGGCTTCGAGACCCTCAAGGCCGCCAACGCCGCGGGAGACGGCGCCGAGGCCATGCCCGCCAAGGGCAAGGTCGTGGTCTGCACCGTTCACGGCGACATCCACGACATCGGCAAGAACATCGTGCGGATGCTGCTCGAGAACTACGGCTACGACGTGGTCGACCTGGGCCGCGATGTCCCGCCCCAGACCGTGGTCGACGCCGTGGTCAAAGACCACGTGGAGCTCGTGGGCCTCTCGGCCCTCATGACGGCGACGGTTCCCGCCATGGCCGAGACGATCGAGCTTCTCCACGAGCAGGCCCCCTGGTGCAAGACCGTGGTGGGCGGCGCCGTGCTCAACCCCGAGTACGCCCAGATGGTGGGCGCCGACTACTACGCCAAGGACGCGACCGAGACGGCCCGCATCGCCGGCGAGGTCCTGGGCTAGGCGGCGATGCGGGCCGGGGCAATAAACCCCAGCTCAGGCTACCCGATGGTCCTTCTCACCGCCTCGTGCCAGCCCTCGAGGAGCTTCTCGGCCGCCGCGACGTCCATCGAGCGCGTGAAGACGTCGTCGGTCGCGCGAAGGCCACGCAGCTCGTCGGTGCCGGACCAGAAGCCGGTGCCGAGGCCCGCCAGGTAGGCCGCGCCCAGCGAGGTGGTCTCGAGGTTCGCCGGCCGGTGCAGCTCGCAGCCCAGAAGGTCTGCCTGGAACTGCATGAGGAAGTTGTTGGCGCTTGCCCCGCCGTCGACGTTGAGCACGCCCAAGGGGGCGCCGGCGTCGGCCGCCATGGCGTCGGCCAGGTCGCGGATCTGGTAGGCCAGGGCCTCCAGCGCGGCGCGCGCGATCTCGGCCCGTCCCGTCCCGCGGGTGAGGCCGTAGATGGCGCCGCGGGCCTCGCTGTTCCACCAGGGCGCGCCCAGGCCGGTGAAGGCCGGCACGATGTAGACCCCGCCGGTGTCCGCGATGCTCGTGGCCAGGGCCTCGGTCTCGGCGGCCGACCCAATGATGCCCAGCTCATCGCGCAGCCACTGGATCAAGGCGCCCGCCACAAAGACCGAGCCCTCAAGGGCGTACTGGATGCCGGCGTCCGATGGCGCGGCCGCGGCCACGGTCGTCACCAGGTTGTGCGTGCTCTCGCGGGCCTCGCCCCCGGTGTGCAGCAGCATGAAGCAGCCGGTCCCGTAGGTGTTCTTAGCCTGGCCCGCCTCAAAGCAGCACTGGCCGAAAAGCGCCGCCTGCTGGTCGCCGGCCACGCCCGTGATGGGGATGCCGGCCGGGATCCCCGGATAGCTCGTCTCGCCAAAGAAGCCGGAGCTGGGGCGCACCTCGGGCATCATCGAGGCCGGGATGCCAAACAGGGCCAGCAGCTCGGGGTCCCAGCAGCCGCGGTGGATGTCGAACAGCATCGTGCGGCTGGCGTTGGTCTGGTCGGTGGCGTGCACCAGGCCGCCGGTCAAGACCCAGATAAGCCAGGTGTCCACGGTGCCAAAGAGCAGCTCTCCGGCCTCGGCGCGCTCGCGGGCCCCGGGGACGTTGCGCAGGATCCAGCAGATCTTGCTTGCCGAGAAGTACGCGTCGGGGAGAAGCCCCGTCTTTGCGCGGATCATGGCGCTGACATCGGGCCCGCCGCACAGCTCGTCTACCAGCTGCGCGCTTCTGCGGCACTGCCAGACGATGGCGTTCATCACGGGCGCGCCGGTCGTGGGGTCCCAGACGATGGTCGTCTCGCGCTGGTTGTCGATGCCGATGGAGTCGATATCGTTGGCGGAAAGGCCGTGGCGGGCGATAAGCTCGGTCAAACAGCCCAGCTGCGAGAAGAGGATCTCCTGCGGGTTGTGCTCGACCCAGCCGGGCTGCGGGAAGATCTGCTGGAATGGCCGCTGCACCACGTCGACCATCTGACCCGCGCGGTCGATCAATACGGCGCGCGAGCTGGTGGTCCCCTGGTCAAGGGCTATGACGTACTTCTTCTCACTCATGGAGCGCCTTCCTTTCCAGCCAGAACTCGACGTCCTCGAAGACCTTAAGGCGGTCGTCCTCGTTCAAGATCTCGTGCCGCATGTGGGGATAGACGGTGCAGGTCACATCGACCGACCCGGCGTCGGTGGCGAGACGGGCCGCCGCTCGCACGCCCTCGCCCATGTCGCCCACCGGGTCGCCGTCGCCGCCGATGTAGAGCAGCGGCAGGTCGCGCGGCACGGCGGCGGCGCAGGCAGGCGAGCAGGCCCGGGCCGTGAGCGCCGTGAGCGTCGCGTAGCCGCCGGCGCTGAACATGAAGCCACAGCCCTTGTCCTCGATGTAGTCGGCGACGTTTTGCTTGTTGTGCGAGAGCCATTCCAGGCCGGTGGGGCCGGGCACGGCCTTGCTGTAGGCGCCCGCGCCCAGGCCGTCGAGGAAGCTCGAGCGGTAATCCTGGCCGCGCACGGCGGCGACCAGGCTCGCCACGGCGTGCCCGGCCTTCGAGGTGGCCACGGGGATCGTGCCGGTGCCGCAGATCACGGCGCCTGCCAGGCCGGCGGCGTGGCAAGAGAGATAGACGCGCGTGATGAAGCTGCCCATCGAGTGGCCAAAGAAGACGTAGGGGATCTTCTCGCCGACTTTGCCCTGCATGAGGCGTCGCAGGCTGTGCTCGTCTTCTACCAGGGCGTCGTCTCCGCCCTTGGCCGGAAGGCAGCCCTCTTTGCCGGGGGCCGCCGAGCGCCCGTGGCCGATGTGGTCGTCTCCACAGACGGCCCAGCCGTGCGAGCACAGGTAGCGCGCGAACTCGTCGTAGCGGCCCACGTACTCGCTCATGCCGTGGACCAGCTGGACCACGCCGCGCAGGCCATCGACCTTCTCGCCGCCCGCTGAGCACGCGGGCCACCAGATCGTGGCGTGTATCGTCGAGGTGCCGTCCGCCGAGGCAAACGTGACTTCCTCGGTGACTACCTGGTCTTTGTTGGCGCTCATGTGGTCTGCCATCTTTCTCCTCTTTTCCGGCTGCGTTCTTGTCATGCTTCCCCCAAAGTCGCCGGGCGCATGCGACCGCGCACAAAATTGACGGCGGCCGGTGGCTCGGGCGGGGTATACGGTAAGAACGTCTGTGAGAGGGGAGTTTATATGGCAGTTGGCAACCATTGCTGTGATTGCGTCTTCGCGTCGTTTACCCAAAATGCGGATACGGGAAGGTGGCAGGGCGCGTGCAGCCGCGGCTACACCCTGTGCGACCCGCATGTTTACGTGAGCCCGGACAATCATTTTGTGGATGACGTGTCCAAGCTCGTGCCGGTGGTCGACCCCACGGGCAAAGAGTACCTGCGCACCTCAAACGTCTGCGACCGCTTCCTGCGCCCCCAGAACAAAGCTGGCAGGTAGCAGTCTTTTCTAGCGGAGCTTAATGCATCTGCATTAAAGAAGTAGTTATGTGATACAGTACTACTAGCGGACCGAGGTGATGACCCCGTGCGATTCAAGCAAGACTGGCTGCAGGTCTTTTGGGAGTCCAATGGCGCGATTACCCCGCGTCGCGTTCCTCCCGAGCTGAGAAAAGCCCTGTTCAGAAAGCTGCAGATGCTTGATGCTGCGCGGGATCCGCGGGATTTGATCATTCCGCCGAGCAATCGCTACGAGACGCTCAAGGGAGACAGGATGGGCCAGTGCAGCATACGGGTCAATGATCAGTACCGCTTGTGCTTTGCTTGGGCCGATGGATACGTGAAGGAGGTCGAGTTCTGTGACTACCACCGATAACGGCCTGGTTTCTACCCCAGGCGAGATCCTGCTCGAGGAATTCCTGGAGCCGCTGGGCATCTCGCAGTACCGTCTTGCCAAGGCGATGGGCAAGCCGCAGTCGGCGATCTCGGACATCATCCACGGCCGCAGGGCGATCACGCCCGAGATGGCCTGGCTCTTGTCCGAGGCCCTTGGGACCACGCCGCAGTTCTGGCTGCGCCTCGAGGAGACCTATCGCTTGAAGACGCTTGATACGTCCAAATTGCCGCAGGTCGAGAAGCTGGTCGAAGCCTCGGTTGCTTAACGATAGGCCGGCAGGTAGAAGGGCTTCTCGGCGCATAAAGGCGGCCCCTCCCGTTTCGTGTCTTGCGAATCGCACGGCGAGCGAGCGTAAGCGAGCGCTGAGCAAAGACACTAAGCGGGAGGGGCCGCCCGGCGTCCGGTTGGGCCCCGTTCCTGCCCCTTACAGCTGGTAGACGCGCGTGAACTTCTCGGTGAGGTAGTCGGTGTAGTAGGTGGGCGAGAAGGGCTCGCCGCACGCGGCCTCGATCAGCTCCGCGGAGTCCTTGGCCCGTCCGTGGCGCCAGATCTTCTCGCCGAGCCAGGCCCTGATCGGCGCGAGGTCGCCGCTTGCGCAGACGCCGTCGAAGTCCATGCCCTGCGCGACCATCGCGGCCTTGAACTGCGCCCCGAAGGCGCTGCCCAGCGCGTAGGTGGGGAAGTAGCCGAAGTCGCCGCCGGACCAGTGCGTGTCCTGCAAGGCGCCATCGGTGTGGTTGGGCACGTCGAGCCCCAGGTACTCCTTGTACTTGGCCGCCCAAAGGCCGGGCACGTCCTTGGCCGTGGCCTCGCCGCTGAAGAGCAGCTGCTCGATCTCGTAGCGCACCAGGATATGCAGGGGATAGGTTAGCTCGTCGGCGTCGCAGCGGATGAGGCAGGGCTCGGCGCAGTTCTCGGCCATGAAGAGCTGATAGGGGGTCACGCGGCCAAACTGCCCGGGGAAGCGGCCCTGCAAGACCTTGAGCAGCGGGCGCGCGAAAGCCTCGGAGCGGCCCACGATGTTCTCGAAGAAGCGCGACTGCGCCTCGTGCATGCCCATCGACGTGCCGCCCTTGAGCGAGGTCATGGCAAAGGACATGTCGACGCCCTGCTCATAGAGGGTGTGGCCGCCCTCGTGCAGCATGCTGAAGACGTTGGACAAGACGTTGTCGGGGTAGACGTGGCTGGCAATCAGCACAAAGCCGATGCCTGGGCCGCCGGTAAAGGGGTGCTCGGTCTTGCCCACCCACAGGCGGCGCGGGTTCACGCCCTCGAGCTCCATCAGGTCGCGGGCCAGCTCCCATTGGCGCGCCTCGTCGAAGTGGCCGTCGCAGGCGGCGTGGTTAGGCTTGCGCTCGCTTGCCATGCAGTCGGCCAGAAGGGGCACCACACAGTCCTTGACCTGCGAGAAGAACGGGTCGTAGAAGGCGCGCGAGGTGCCCTGCTCGTATTCGTTGAGCCACACGTCGTAGGGGTCCTGGCCGGGCTTCATGGCCTGGGCGATGCGGATCTT
>CAVDTK010000006.1:0-13062 GCA_963611755.1 Oscillibacter sp. ER4 | reverse complement strand
CCCACCGCGCCCGCGGGGCAAATCGTGTCGGCCGCGCAACCGTTTGCGGCGCGCCGGTTCAAAACGCCCCCGCGAATCCATATCATGGAGGGACGCTAAACAAGCGCGCCGCGCCGCCAACGTGGCCCGGCGCGGCAATGACATGAAGGGACGCGTGCCATGGAAGCAGTTTTGGGAATCGACATCGGCGGAACCAGCATCAAGGCGGGCCTTTTCACCCCCGAGGGCGAGCTTCTTGAGGAGCGCAAGATCCCTACGCCCGAGCTCACCTCCGACGAGGCCTTCGCCATCGTGACCGAGGGCCTCTCCAAGATCCTGGCCGCCCACGACTCCGGCCCCGAGGACGTCATCGCCTGCGGCCTGGACATCCCTGGCCCCGTGGCAGACGACGGCACCGTCGGTTTTCTCCCCAACATCCAGCTTGACCCCGAGGGCCTGGTGGGCGCCATCACCGCCACCTTCCCGCGCGCGCAGGTCGCCTTCGTCAACGACGCCAACGCGGCCGCCCTGGGCGAGATGTGGGCGGGCGTGGCCCACGGCGCCTCGAGCTATGTCCTGATCGCGCTGGGTACCGGCGTGGGCGCGGGCGTCGTCGTCAACGGACGCCTGGTAGCGGGCGCGTTTGGCGCCGGCGGCGAGATCGGCCACATCACCGTGAACCCCTCCGAGCCCCTCACGTGCGGCTGCGGCCGCCACGGCTGCCTTGAGCAGTACGCCTCGGCCAAGGGCGTCGTGCGCCTGTACCTGGCCGAGTGCGAGCGCCGCGGCGTGACCCCCGTCCACGTCGAGCACGCGACCGACACCCTGTCGGTCTTCCGCGCGCTGGCCAACGGCGACGAGTGCGCCAAGCTCGCCGTCGACCAGATGTGCGAGTACCTGGCCCAGGCCATGGCCCAGGTCTCCTGCGTGGTCGACCCCTCGATGTACCTCATCGGCGGCGGCGTGGCCGGCGCTTTTGCCACCTTCGCGCCCGAGCTTCGCGCCCGCTTCAACGCCCACGCGCTTCCTACCTGCAAGGACGTGCGCATCGAGGCCGCGAGCCTTGGCAACCAGGCCGCCATGTACGGCTGCGCCTACGAGGCCTTGCGCCTGCGCCGCGAGGCCGGCGTCAAGTAGCGCCGCCGCTCGGAAGCCCCGGCCCGCCGCGCGCCCAAAAAGAGGAACGTTCCCCTTATACCGGTTCTGCTGTTTGTCAATGGCAGAACCGGTAAACGGTGCTATTCTCTTCCCTAAGTGCAAATCGCATACCTGATGCGGCCTCACCGGCATTGCGTCGAGATTGGAGTTCACCTATGAGCACTAAAGTTCTGGCCTCTAACGTCTTTCTCGATAACCCCGCGACCTCCGTCGACGAGGTAATGCAGTTCCTGTCCGAGAAGGCCGTCGCTGCCGGCGTCGCCACCGACGCCTCCGCCGTCCTCGAGGCCTTCAAGGCCCGCGAGGCCGCAGGCACCACCGGCATGATGGGCGGCTTCGCCATTCCCCACGCCAAGAGCGACGCCGTGAGCGAGCCCTGCGTCCTGATCGTCAAGCTGGCCCAGGGCGTCGAGTGGCGCTCCATGGACGGCGCCCCCGTCACCTGCGTCCTTGGCCTGCTCATCCCCGCTTCCCAGTCCGCCGAGCACCTCGCCATGCTGTCCCGCGTGGCCGTCATGCTCATGGACGAGGGCTTCCGCTCCGGCATGCTGGCCGCCGCCGACGCCGACGCCGTGGCCAAGCTCGTGAACGACGGCCTTGAGGCCGAGGCCTAAGCCTACCCGCTCATTTACCTGCGGAGAAGCGCTCCATGACCACGCCTGCCAAGCTCATCCTCACCGATATCGACGGGACCATCCTGCCTTGGGGCGAGAAGGTCGTCTCTGCGCGCACCCGCGCCGCCTTCCACCAGGCGATGGAGGCCGGAATCGCCGTGGGCCCCGCGAGCGGCAGGTTCTACTCGTGGATCCCGCGCTTCTTCGATAACGACCAGGCCTGCTGCTCGACGGCTATCGCCACGAATGGCCTGCAGGTCTACCACCAGGGTCAGATGGTCCTGGAGCGGGGCCTCGACCCCCAGTACCTGCGCAAAGTCCAGGCTGTGCTCGAGGAGACCCCGCACGCCGGAATGATGATCTACTCCAACGGCTCGCCGCGGCTCGTCTGCGGCGAGCTGGAGGACCTGGCCATCGCCTTCCCGGCCTACGCCAAGGGCGGCATGGACTCCATCGAGATCCCGGACCAGGCTGTGCCCAAGGCGAACGCCTTCCTGGTAGGAGACCTGGACGAGACGCGCCGTTGGGTCGATATGCTCTCGCGCGAGGTGCCCGAGCTCGACTTCGATGTGCCGCAGCCCATGTTCTCCAACATCATGCCCAAGGGCTGGAACAAGGGTACGGCCCTCGCGTGGCTGCGCGATTACCTGGGCCTTTCCAACGATGAGGTCGTCGTCTTCGGCGACGGCGGCAACGACTTGCCCCTCTTTGAGAACGCCGTCAACAGCGTGGCGGTCGAAAACGCGATGCCCGAGGCGGCAAAGGCCGCGCGCTGGCACATCGGCTCGGTCCAAGACGATGCTGTGGCGGCCTGCATCGAGGCGCTATCCCGCGGCGAGTGGCCGTTTACCCGATAAAACCCGCGTGACGGGCGACACGGGTATTCTTATTTCCCGTCCCGTTAGGTATATTGAACTTTCATGCGCCGGCCGGTCTTCTCGCAAAAGAGGGCGCCGCTCCGCGCATCTGCCTGACGGATCACAACGCGCCGCGTCGCAAAGGGGGCCCTCGATGGACAGCACGCCCAGGAAAAAGCCGCTGTACAACCAGCTCGTCGAGCTCCTGCGCGAGAAGATCACCACGCTGTCGCCAGGAGACCTTCTCCCGTCCGAGCGCGAGCTTTCCGAGAGCTACGGCCTGTCGCGCACCACGGTGCGCCTTGCCTTGAAGGAGCTCGAGACCCAGGGCCTCATCAACCGCCGCCACGGCAAGGGCACCTTCGTGTCCGGCATCTCGCGCGAGATGGTGAACCCCTTGGGCCTCTACAGCTTCACCGAGCAGACCAGAAGCACGGGCCACAACCCCAAGACCAAGCTCCTCGAGTTCGGCGTCTGCCCCGCGCCTGCGCCCGTGGCCTACCAGATGGACCTTCGCCCCGGCGACAACGTCTACCGCTTCCGGCGCCTGCGTTTGGTGGACGAGGTGCCCACCATGCTCGAGCTGACCTATCTACCTGCGGATGAGTTCGCCTCGCTTACTGCCGAGGACATCTTGCTGCGCCCGCTCTCCGACATCATGGAGCGCGAATACCACAAGGGGATCCGTGTGGCCGAGGAGGAGCTCTACGCCGGCACCGCCACCGCCGACGAGTCCGAGATCCTGGTGATCCCGGAAGGCTCGCCGGTCCTTCGCCTGGCGCGCACGACCTATGGCGAGAAGAACGGCGTGGTCGAGTACACCCACTCGGTCGCCCGCTCCGAGCAGTTCCGTTACCGCATCTCGCACGTGAGGTCGTAGGGGAGGGCGGGGCTGCCCCGTCCGCCTCGCCGTCGTCGGCCGCTCTTCTCGAAAACCGGCGCCTTTCCCACCTCGTAATACATGAACAGTCGGTATCGCTTCTCGCCGCCTGCCAGCAGACAAGCCTATGCTCCTTTCAACCAACCTATGGTGAGAGGAGCTTTTCATGTCTGTGGACACGGTTGAAACAGTGGACGACGAGCTTGAATCCGAGAAGGACGCGCCGATCGCCCTCGACGGCCTGGACGCCGGAGGCTATAAGGCGGGAGATGCCGAGGTGGCCCGCTTTCAGGAGCTCCTGCGCATCCAGACCGTCTCGCGCGAGGACGTGAGCCAGCGCGACGACGAGCCCTTCGAGCAGTGGGTGCCCACGCTGCGTCGGCTGTACCCCAAGTTCTTCGAGGTGGCCGAGCTCCATATCATCGACGACTTCGGCATCCTTTTGCGCTGGCCCGGCGCCGACGCCGCGCTCGACCCCGTGGTCATGATGGCCCACCAGGACGTCGTCCCGGTCGACGGCCAGAAGTGGGACCACGACCCCTTTGGCGCCCAGATCATCGACGGCGAGATCTGGGCCCGCGGTACCCTGGACACCAAGTGCATCGTTGGCGCCTTCTTCGAGGCGGCCGAGCACCTGGTGAGCAAGGGATATGTCCCGCCGCGCGACGTCTGGTACTTCTCCAGCGACGGCGAGGAGATCGCCGCCCCCACCTGCCGCCACGCCGTCGAGTGGCTGCGCAACAACGACATCCACCCCTACATGGTCCTCGATGAGGGCGGTGCCATCGCTGCCGACGCGCCGCTGGGCGTCGAGGTCCCGGTGGCTATGGTGGGCGTTTGCGAGAAGGGCCACGTCGACCTCACGGTGACCGCCCGCGCCGACGGCGGCCACGCCTCGACGCCTGCTGCCAACGACGCCTGCCGCCTCTTGTGCCGTGTGTGCGAGCACATCTCGGCAAATCCCGGGAAGCCGCAGCTCACGCCTGCCGTCGAGGCCACGCTGGCCGAGCTGGGCGCGCGCTCGTCGGACCTTTACAAGACGGTCTTCGACAACCTCTGGCTCACGCGCCCGGCCGTCACGCAGATCATGGCCAAGAGCCCCGAGACGGCCGCCATGCTGCGCACCACCTACGCGCTCACCCAGCTGCAGGGCTCCACGGCCCACAACGTTCTGCCGCCGGTCGCCACGGCCAACTTCAACGTGCGCATCGCGCCTTTCGAGACCATCGACGACGCCGTTGAGCGTGCCCGCCGCCGCGCCCGCGAGGTCTGCCGCGCCTCGGGCCTCACGCCCGACCACGTGACGGTCGAGATCAACGAGACGATTCCCTACAGCGAGCCCGCGCCGGTGAGCCCCTTTGAGGACGACGTTGCTTTCGACTATATCCACCGCTGCGTGAAGGGCGTCTACCCCGAGGTGGGCTTTGCCCCCTACGTGCAGAACTCCTGCACCGACTCGCGCGAGTTCAACGCCATCTGCGAGCGCGTCTACCGCTTCTGCGGCTTTGTCTACTCCGCCGAGGCCCGCGGCCTTCTCCACGCGGCCAACGAGCGCATCGGCGTGGACGTCTACAGGCGCGGCATCGAGTTCTACGTCGCGTTTCTCGCCAACCTGGCGAGCCTGTAGGCCCGTCTCGCCCAGCCGTTCTTTAGGGTAAGGAGAAAACCATGGCAGAGCCCAACGTAAAGAAAGCCGCCAAGCTCGATAACAAGGCCGTCGCCCTGGCCGCGTTGCCGTTCATGGGCATGATCAGCTTCTGGCAGGTCTACGACGGCATCGTCCCCAAGATGCTCACCAACACCTTTGGCCTGTCCAACTCTCTGACCGGCGCCATCATGGCCATCGACAACGTCTTTGGCCTGTTCTTGCTGCCCCTCTTTGGCATCCTGTCGGACCGCTGCACGTCCAAGCTCGGCCGCCGCACCCCCTTTATCCTGGGCGGATCTGCCGTGGCCGTTCTCTCGGTGCCCCTCATCGCCATCGCTAACAACGCGGCCAGCCTGCCGCTTCTCATCTGCGCGATCATCCTCACGCTGCTGGCCATCTGCGCCTACCGCACCATGACGGTCGCCGTGGTCGCAGACATCACGCCGCGCCCGCTGCGCACCAAGGCCGACTCCATCGAGAAGATCGTGGGGTACGCCGGCACGGGCCTCATGCTGGTGGCCATCTCGGTCATGGTCCCCAAGACGGAAAACCCCGACTACCTGCCGCTCTTTGTCCTGCAGGCTGCGTTTATCCTGGTGTCGGCCGTGGTCTACGGCGCCTTTGTCCGTGAGCCCGCCCTGGTCCAGAAGATGCGCGAGAAGTCTCTCGAGATGGGCATCGACGAAGACGAGATCGACAAGGACGACTCGCCTGAGGCCGGCGGCAAGGAGCGCGTGACGGACAAGTCCATGCGCGTCTCGATCGCGCTGCTCTTGTCGGCCACGTTTTTCTACTACATGAGCTACAACGCCATGACCACCAACATCAGCCGCTACGCGGACCTCTTCTTTGGCATGGCGGGCGGCTCGTACGCGGTGATCAACATCGTGACCATCGTGGGCGCGCTGGCAAGCTACGTGCCGCTGGCAAACCTGTCGCTTAAGATCGGCCGCAAGAAGGTGGCCCTTATCACCTCGGTCATCATGGCGGCCTGCCCCGTGGCCATCTGGCTGGCGCCTACCTTCACGCCCCTTCTCTACCTGGTGTTCCTTGCGATGGGCGTGGCCCTGGGCGGCGTCGACCTGTGCGTCTATACGATGATCCTGGAGTGCTGCAGCTCCAAGTCCGTGGGCCGCTACTCGGGCTACTACTACACCGTGAGCATGGCGGCCCAGGTCATCACCCCGATCCTTTCCGGCGTGGTCATGGACGTGGCGCCCAAGATGCTCTTCGCCTACATCGCCGCCATGGGCGTCTTCATGGCGCTGTCGGTCGCCGGGTCCAAGCACGGCGATGCTATCCTTATCGACGAGGTCGCTCGCCGAGAGAGCGAGGCCCGCTCGTAGAGAAGGAGGCGCCCATGCGCAACGTCAAGACCGGTATCCTAGGCGCGTTCGCGCTGCTCGCCCTTGTCGCGGGCCTTCTCGGCCTGCCCATATCCGCCCAGGCAGAGAGCCTGGCCGACCGCGTGATCACCTGGACCACCGAGGAGCGCGACCAGAACCTGGCCCACGCCACCATCGGCGTCCAGCTGGGCGTCACCTCCGAGGCCGAGGTGGCCAAGGCCTATCCCGAGGCTACCTCCGAGTCCTTCCAGAGCATCTCCGACACCATCTTGGCCCTGGGCGCGGGCAAGCTCGATTACGCCACGGCCACCGAGCCCATCGCCTTGCTCTACATGCGCCAGAACCCCAACCTCACCTACATCAAGCCCGCCCTCTACGGCTGCGACGTCTCGATGGGCATGGCCAAGGGCAAAGACGAGCTGCGCGAGAAGCTCAACCAGGCCATCGCCAAGCTCCGCGAGGACGGAACGATCGACGAGATCCAGAAGAAGTGGTGTGAGGACGGCGATTACGACATGAGCGACATCCCGGTGCGCGAGGACGGCGAGGTCATCACCGTCGCCTATTCGCCTACCGACGAGCCGTCGTCGTTTCTCTATGAGGGCCATGCCGCGGGCGTCGACGTCGAGATAATCATGCGCGCCGCCTACGAGATCGGCATGCGCGTCGAGTTCCAGGACATGAACTTCACGGCCAAGCTGGCGGCCTTGACCGCCGGTACCGTCGACGTGGGCATCTACATGGTCAACACCCCCGAGCGCGCCAAGTCGATCGACTTCACCGACACGGCCTACACGCTCGATTGGGTTGCCATGACCAGGGTCGACGTCGTTGAGAGCGACACCTTCTTCGATAAGCTCAAGACGGGCTTCACCAACACCTTCATCAACGAGGACCGCTGGCTCATGGTTCTAAACGGCCTGCTCGTGACCGTGGGCATCGCCGTGGGCGCCTTTGCGCTGGCCACGCTCGGCGGGGGTCTTCTCTGCTGGATGAAGCGCTCGGGCAAACGCGGCCTTTCCGCCGCGGCGCGCGCCTACTGCAACCTGGTCACGGGCATCCCGGTGCTGGTCTGGCTCATGATCCTGTACTACGTCGTCTTCGCGAGTGTGGGCGTGCCCGCGGTCGTGGTGGCCATCATCTGCTTTGGCCTCGAGGCGTCCGCGCCGCTCTCCAACGTCTTCGTGACGGGCATCGAGGGCGTCTCGACGGGCGAGGTCGAGGCGGCCCTTGCCATGGGCTTCTCGCAGCCGGAGATCTATCGCCGCATCGTGCTTCCCCAGGCCCTGCAGCGCATCGGCAAGCTCTATGCCGGCCAGCTCACGACCCTTATCAAGGCCACCTCGATCGTGGGGTACGTCGCCATCACCGACCTCACCAAGGTCTCGGACATCATCCGCAGCCGCACCTTCGACGCCTTCTTCCCGCTGATTAGCGTGGCCGTGGTCTACTTCGTGGTCATCCTGCTCTTCTCGATGCTGCTCACGGCCCTGATCCGCCGCGCCGACGCGCGTGGCCGCAAGCCCGCCCGCGTCCTTAAGGGGATCACGGCAAGATAAGGCGGCGAGATATACCGGCCACAGACCTTCTCGCTGTGTTATGATGCAATCTTAGGCAATGACGGAGAGGTTCGGGCCGTCGCGTCGCCAGCGGATAAGAGAGGGAGCCCACCGGCTGAGAGGTTCCTCCAAGGCTGACGCCCGAAGTTCACTCCACCAGCCGCGACCTTAACGGACGAGCAGCGCTTCAAGCAGCGCGTTCTTCTCAGTAGGGAAGCCGTCGGCCCCACGGAACGGGGCAAACGAGTGGGTGCTCGCGAGAGAAAACACGTAGCGCCAATCAAGGTGGTACCGCGGTAATCATTGCCGTCCTTGGACTTTTGTCCGGGACGGCTTTTTGTTTTGAAAGGGGAGTCACAAAGATGTCGATGTCCGAAGAGCTCAAGGCCATTGAGGCCCAGGTCCAGGAGGGCCTGGCCAAGGCGGAGAGCATGGATGCCCTCGAGAACCTGCGCGTGGGCGTGCTTGGCCGCAAGGGCAGCCTGACCGCAATCATGCACACCATGGGCAAGGTCCCGCCCGAGGAGCGCCCCGCCATGGGCGCCCTCGCCAACACCGTGCGCGCCAACGTCGACATGGCGATCAAGGCTCGCAAAGAGGAGATCGCCCGCGCCGTCATGACCAAGCGCATGGAGGCCGACGCCGCCGACGTCACGCTGCCCGGCCGCCAGCTCTCCCTGGGCACCCAGCACCTCATCTCCCAGATCCGCGAGGAGATCGAGGACATCTTCTGCGGCCTGGGCTACACCGTCGAGGACGGCCCCTATGTCGAGACGACCTACTACAACTTCACCGCGCTGAACGCCCCTGAGGATCACCCCAGCCGCTCGGCCAAGGACACCTTCTACGTGGTGGACAACCAGCCCGAGGGCAAGGAGATCCACGTCCAGGGCGAGTCCGACATCCTCCTGCGCACCCAGACCTCCGGCGTCCAGGCCCACGTCATGGAGGCCAAGGAGCCCCCGATCTATATGATCTGCCCGGGCACCGTTTTTCGCCCCGACACGGCAGACGCCAACCACCTGCCCCAGTTCACGCAGGTAGAGGGCCTGGTCGTCGATGAGGGCATCACCTTTGGCGACCTTAAGGGCACCCTCGACTACTTCACGCGCGAGATCTTCGGCAAGGACCGCGCCACCCGCTATCGCCCGCACTTCTTCCCGTTCACCGAGCCTTCCTGCGAGGTCGACGTCTCCTGCGGCGTTTGCCACGGCAAGGGCTGCCGCTTCTGCAAGAACACCGGCTGGCTCGAGATCCTGGGCTGCGGCATGGTCGACCCCAACGTCTTCGTCAACTGTGGCATCGACCCCGAGAAGTACACCGGCTTCGCCTTCGGCATCGGCGTCGAGCGCGTTGCTGCGCTTCGCTATGACCTGCCCGACCTGCGAATGCTGATGACGGGAGATATGCGCTTCTTAAAACAGTTCTAGCTTTCCCTGGCACCCCATCTAGGGGCTCCAACCCTCCTCGCGTGTTAAACACGCGTCGTCGGGATTGTCGCTCCCTATCTGGGGCACCAGGAAAAGCCTACGTTTTGTGCTGAAGCAGTTCTAGCCAGTTCCCCCCTTGCTTCAGATCCCTGCATAAGAAAGGAGCGCTTGAATGCGCGTCTCATATGAATGGCTCAAGACCATGGTCGATGTGCCGGAGGACCCCTCCAAGCTCGTCGACGAGTTCATCCGTACCGGCACCGAGGTCGAGGGCGTCGAGCGCGTGGGCGCCGACCTCGACCACGTCGTGACCGCCCAGGTCCTCGAGAAGACCCCGCACCCCGACTCTGACCACATGTTCGTCTGCAAGGTGGACGTGGGCGAGAAGAACGTCGACGCTAACGGCAACCCCGTGCCCCTGCAGATCGTCTGCGGCGCCCAGAACTTCAACGCCGGCGACCACATCGTGACCGCCATGATCGGCGCGGTGCTTCCCGGCGACGTCAAGATCAAGAAGTCGAAGCTGCGCGGCGTCGAGTCCTGCGGCATGAACTGCTCGCAGCGCGAGCTCGGCCTGGGCGGCGACCACTCCGGCATCATGATCCTTCCCGAGGACGCCCCGGTGGGCATGGACTTCACCGACTACATGGGCATGTCCGACACCGTGATCGACTGCGAGATCACCCCCAACCGCCCGGACTGCCTGTCCATGACCGGCATGGCCGTCGAGGTCTCCGCCATTCTCGACGAGGACACCCACATCGAGCTTCCCCACGTCAAGGCCGAGAAGGGCCCGGATGCCTCCGAGCTCGTCGACGTCGCGATCGACGACGCGGAGCTCTGCCAGCGCTACTGCGCCCGCGTGGTCCGCAACGTCAAGATCGGCCCCTCGCCCGAGTGGCTCGCCAACCGCGTCGTGGCCGCCGGCAGCCGCCCCATCAACAACGTGGTCGACGTCACCAACTACGTCATGTTCCTCACCGGCCAGCCGCTCCATGCCTTTGACCTGGGCAAACTGACCGAGCGCGACGGCCGCCGCCACATCGTGGTCCGCGCCGCGCACGAGGGCGAGAAGCTCGAGACCCTGGACGGCGTCGAGCGTACCCTGACCCCCGACATGGCCGTCATCACCGACGACGGCAAGACCGCCGTCGCCCTGGCCGGCGTCATGGGCGGCATGAACTCCGAGATCGACGAGAACACCGTCGACGTCCTTCTCGAGAGCGCGACCTTCTCCAGCGGCCACGTCTCCCGCACGAGCCGCAACCTCGACCTCATGAGCGAGGCCTCCATCCGCTACGAGCGCCAGGTCGACGGCGCCAACTGCGCCAACGTCGCCGAGATCGCCGCGGCCCTGTTCGAGGAGTGCTGCGGCGCCGAGGTCTGCCCGGGCACCGTCGACGTCTATCCCGTCGTGGTCCCGGCCCCCGTGGTCGAGCTGCGCCCGGACCGCGCCCGCCTGCTCTGCGGCGCGGACATCCCCGAGGACTTCATGGTCAGCCGCCTGACCCGCCTGGGCTGCTCCTGCGTGGCCGGCGAGAACGGCAGCATCACCGTGACCGCCCCCACCAACCGTCCCGACCTCACCCGCGAGTGCGACCTCATCGAGGAGATCTGTCGCCTGTGGGGCGAGGGCGACATCGAGCCCACGCTCCCCGCGGCCAAAAATCACGCCGGCGGCCTCACCGTCGAGCAGCGCCGCGTTCGCCTGATCGGCGCGACGCTTCGCGCCTGCGGCCTGTCCGAGACCAGCACCTACTGCTTCGCCGACCCCTCTGACCTGGTCAAGCTCGGCATCACCGAGGAAGGCCGCGGCATCCCCGTCAAGATCATCAACCCGCTCGTGGCCGACCAGTCCGAGATGCGCCGTTCGATGCTTCCCGGCCTCGTGCGCTCCGTGGCCTACAACCTCGACCACGGCGTGCCCAACGTCGCTCTCTATGAGATCGGCCGCGTTTTCTACGGCCACGAGAGCAGCTCCCAGCCCGACGAGCCCACCTTCGTGGCGGGCGTCATGGCCGGTAAGCGCGCCGACGACGCCTGGAACCTCAAGTACGCCGACTACGATTTCTTCGACGCCAAGGGTGCCGTCGAGTCCCTTCTCAGCGCGCTTCGCCTCACCAAGGTCCGCTTCAAGGTCGCCGAGCCCGAGCAGTACCCGTGGCTGCAGCCCGGCCGCGCCGCCGAGGTCCTGTCCCAGGGCGAGGTCGTGGGCTGGGTCGGCAACATCCACCCCGCGAGCCTGCAGAAGGTGGGCGTCGACGTGCCGGTCGTGGCTTTTGAGCTGTCCGTCGAGCACCTGCTGCGCCTGGCCAAGAACGAGCTTCCCTACCAGGACGTGCCCACGCTTCCCGGCGTGACCCACGACCTGGCCATCGTGGTCGACGAGTCCGTCACCTACGAGCAGCTGGCCCAGCGCATCTCCAGCGCCGGCGGCAAGCTCCTGGCCGACGTCCGTCTCTTCGACGTCTACCGCGACCCCGTGCGCGTGGGTAAGGGCAAGAAGTCCATGGCCTTCTCGCTTACCTACCGAGCCCAGGACCGTACCTTGACCTCCGAGGAGGTCGAGAAGGCTCACGAGAAGCTCGTCAACAAGGTCCTTCGCGCGACCGGCGGCGAGATCCGCGGCTAGTCGGCAAAATTCTCGTTCTCGTTAACGGCGGCCGGGTCCAGTGCGGGCCCGGCCGCTTTTTGCGTCAGAATGCCAACCGGACACAAAGGAGGTCGCATGCCAAGCTGGAATATCCACACCGCCCACGTCGAGCGCCTGCTTATGGAGAAGGGCGCAGATGCCCTGGGCATCAAGAACGTCGACGCCTTCCTTCTGGGCAACGTCTTGCCCGACATCTACGTGGGCTACATGGTCAAGAACACGACCTACCGAATCGACTACAAGCTCACGCACCTGACCCTGCGCTCGCATATCCCCATCCCGCGCCAGCAGGAGTTCTGGGACTTCTATATAGAGAACCCCCAAGGCTACGGCGCGCCCTGCGTCAGCGATGTGGTCCGCGGCGCCTGGTGCCACCTGGTTTGCGACAACGTCTACAACACCCACACGCGCAATTTCCTGCAGACCGTCCACATGAGGCCGGGGGAGTGCGCGCGCGTAAGAAAGCAGGCCGACTTTGCCGACTTTGGGCGAACCTTAGATATATCGATGGTGCCCGTCGCAAACAAGGACCTTTATATGCAGTGCGAGGCCTTCCCTATGTACAGCGTGGCGAGAAAAGACGTCGAGGCCGCCATCGATGTGTGCCAAGAGATCGTCCACGAGAACCAAGCCCACCATATAGAGGGGACGCCGGACTACCAGCTATTGACGCCTGAGTTCTTTGAAACCGCGAGGTCAGAGGCGCATCAGACCATGGTTGAGGGCCTCGAGAAGATCGTGGGGCAGTGAGGCCGCCGTGTTCGAGTTGTGTAGGACCTGTGAATCCGAAACTCCCCCTTGCGCGAGGGCGGGCGGGAGCGTAAATTAACTCCTTGCGCAACGGCGGCGCGGCGAGCGAATCGCCAGCTCAGCCGGGGCGGCAGGGACCTTGAGAACCGGATACCGCGATCTTAACAGATCGATGAGGAAGACAGACA
>CAVDTK010000005.1:31361-37937 GCA_963611755.1 Oscillibacter sp. ER4 | reverse complement strand
GTTGATGTCGTCGCCGTCGAGCCAGGTGAGGTCGGCGCAGGCCAGGGCGGTCTCGGGCGCGGCCTCTGCGGCGCGGGCAGCAGCCTGGGAGAAGTCGGCAAAGTCCAACTCACAGGCAAGACCGGCGGAGCGCAGGGCCTGGCGGCAGGCGCCGGCGGCGGCCTTACGGGTGTCGGCGGCGATCAGGCGCACGGGGTTGGCCGCGCCCTTCTCGGCACGCTCGTCCGCCTCGGCGAGAAGATCGTCCCAGGCGTGGGCGTCGTGCCCCGCCCAGCCGGTGAAGCCCCAGCGCTGGCGCAGAAGGCCGGGCGCGCGGTCCAGGCAGGCCTCGGCGGCCTCGATAAGGACGCTGCCCTGCCCCGCCATGACCGAGACCAGGCAGGGGGCCTCGCCGGACTCACGGGCGGCGGCGATCTTCTCGCCCCAGCCACCGGCGGCGAGAAGCGCCGCGGCGTAGTCGCTGCGCAGGTGGGGCACCTCGGCCGAGCGCAGGGCGTGGCCGCGGCGGAAAAGCGCCGTGCCCGCCAGGTCGATGGCCAGGGTGGCGCGGGTGCGCGACAGGCGCACGGCCACCGTGACGTCAGGGTTTTGGGTGTCGACCACGGGGCGGGCGCCCGTCAGCGAGAAGAGCTGGTCGCAGATGGCGTCCTTGGAGCGCAGGGCCACGAACTGGGTGTTTCTCAGCTCGTCGTTGGTGCCGTGGGCATCGATCACGAAGGTCTTGCCGGGGGCGATGTGCTCTTGCCAGTCAACGGAGAGGACGCCGTCGTAGAGCTCGTCGGCGTCGGCGGCGTCCACGCGCGCAAGCACGAGAAGGACCCTCGACGCCAGGCGGCTCCACAGGCACACGCGGTAGGCGCGCCTGAGGTCGCCCGTGAAGGTCACCTGGCCGCGCAGGGGTCTGGTCTTTCTGATGCCCAGGGCCTCAAGCTCGGTGGCGAGAAGCCGCTCGAAGCCGCGGGGGCATGTGACTATGAATTCCATCGGGACACCTTTCGCCCGTCGTCCGCGAGCGGGCAGGCGCGCTTTGCCGCCGGCCATACTTCTCGCGGAAATCCAAAAAACCCAGCTAGAGGCGGTGATTGATCCCGCCTCTAGCCGTTACTTCACGTTAGTTGTTCTGAGAAGGAGCGGAGCCTGAGCCCTCGCCGCCCTCTCCCCCGCGGCCGCGGTGACGACGACGGCGAGGCTTGGGCGCGCCGCCCTCGCCGGACGGGGCGCCGCCCTCGGTGGCGCGGCGCTTGTCGGGCTGGGCGAAGTGCTTGCCGCCCTGCTCCTTGCCGCCCTGGGCGGACTGGCCCTGGGCAGCGGCGCCGCCCTTGTCGCCCGGACGGCGACGGCGCGGCCTCATGCCCCCGCCCCTCGGCTGGGTGCGCTGGTCCTTCTGGCCGGCCTCTGCGCCGTTGGCCGCGGCGTCGCCCGCCTGCTGAGAAGCACCCTGCCCCTGCGAGGGAGCGGCGTTGCCCTCGCCTGCGCGGTGGTGCCTGCGACGGCGCCCGGAGGCGTCGGCGCCGGGAGCGGCCGCAGCCGCCTGGCCCTTCTCGGCATCCTCGGCGCCGCGCTGCTTGCGGCGGCGACGGCGGGTCTCGTCGGCCTGGTCGCCCTTGGCGGACCCCACGCCGAGGTCCGCGCGCTGGCCCTTGGGACGGCCCGCGCCGGCCTGCGCGCCCTCGCCCGAAGACGGGCGCTGGCGGCGCTTGCGCTTGGGCTCGACGAAGATGTCGGAGTCATCGAAGCCCTGCTCAGGCACGATGCCGTTCTTGCGGTCAAGCTCGGCCAGGGCCATCTGGACGTCGGGCGACTGCAGGCGGTCCAGGACCTCGCGGGTCACGGTGTCGGGCCTGCAGGCGCAACCCAGCTCCTCGGACTTCTTGCACGCGGCCTCGGACGCCGTCATGTCGGCCAGGGCCACGCGGATCTGCTTGCCGTTCTCAAGGCGCAGGCAGATCTGCTCCTTGGGCGTGTCGTACTCGATGATCTTGCCCTTGCCCAGCGGCGTGTCGATCACGGCGTTGCGCTTGGGGGCGCGGCCCTTGAAGTCGCGGTAGGCCTCGAACTCGTAGCGCAGGCAGCACATGAGGCGGCCGCACGCGCCGGAGATCTTGGTGGAGTTCAAGGGCAGGTCCTGCTCCTTGGCCATGCGGATGGACACGGGGTCGAACGAGGTGTTGAAGCGGCGGCAGCACAGCTCCTGGCCGCAGTGGCCGTAGCCGCCCACGATGGCGGCCTCTTCCCTCACGCCGATCTGGCGCATGTCGATGCGCACATGGAACTCGCGGGACAGGTCGCGCACGAGCTGGCGGAAGTCCACGCGGTCCTCGGCGGCAAAGTAGCAGACGGCCTTCTCGCCGTCGAAGAGGTACTCGACGCCCACGGGCTTCATCTCGAGGCCAGAGGCCGCGACCAGGCGGCGGAAGGCGGGCATGGCGTCCTCGGACTTCTGGGCCAGGCGCTCGGCGCGATCCAGGTCGTCGTCGGTGGCGATCCTCACGATGCGGCGAAGCTCGGCCTCCCCCACCTTGTCGCGCAGCTCTTTGTCAGAGACCTCGAAGGCGTCGGCCGTGGCGAGGCCCATCTCGAGGCCGCGCTCGGTCGAGCAGATGACGTGGTCGGCCTCCTGGGCCTGGGTGTCGCCGGGGTTGAACCACAGCTCACGGGTGGCATAGGTGAACTTCACCGGAATGACGGTGGGCATTAGAGCGCCTCCTTTATGGAAAGCAGCATGACCTCGAAGGTCAGCTGGGGTGAAACGTTTCGCGAGAGGTTGCCCGCGGCGTCTGCGCAGGCAGAAAGGGCGGCCATCGCCCCGGCGGTCGTGGTGGAGGCCGCCATGCGGTCGACCACGGCCGCGACGTCGGCGTTGACCGGCTCGCCGGGGACACCCGAGACGCGCATGAGCACGTCTCTCAGCATGGACTCCGCGGCCGCGACGGCTTCCATCATACCCGAACGCTCCCGGGCGGAAAGCTCGCGGCGGTTGGCGTTCTCGACCTCCTTCAAGGCGGCCGAGCTGAGGTAATCCTCGGTCTCTTTAAGGGCGTCTTCCTGGGCCTGCTTGACGTCCTTCAAGGGGATCTTGACCGCCGCGGTAAGCTCGGCGGCGGCCTGCAGCACGTCCCACGAGTCGTCCTGCGCCAGGCACGACAGGGTCCGGGTCATAAGGCGGCGTACTTCTCGGCGATCCTTGGAGTTGATGAAGTCGACGGCGCGCGAGGGGGTCTGCGCCACGGAAAGCGCGATGCGGGCCGCCTCTTCCGAGGCCCCGCAGCGGCGCACGACCGAGGCCACGGCAGCCTCTGCGGAGATGCCCATGAAGGGCACCACCTGGCAGCGGGACACGATGGTGGGCAAAACCGCCGCCACCGTGCGGGCGCACAGGATGAAGACGACGTTTTTGGGCGGCTCCTCGATGGTCTTGAGCAGGGCGTTCGCGGCCTGGGCGCGCAGGAGCTCCGCGCGCTCGATCACGTAGACCTTGGACGCGGCGCGCATGGGCGCCAGGTAGACGTCGGCGATGAGCTGGCGCACCTGGTCGACGAGGTAGCCCTGGGCGCTTCCCGGGGTGTACCAGTGGACGTCCGGGTGGGTGTGGTGAGAAACCCGGCGGCACTCGTCGCAGGTTCCGTCGCCGCCGTTGGGGCATACGACGCACTTGGCCAGGGCCTCGGCGGCCTCGTGCTTGCCGCAGCCGGGGGCACCAACAAACAGGTAGGCGTGCGAGAGGCGGCCGTCTCCTGCTGCCTTGGCGAGAAAATCACGGACGCGCGGCTGGTCCTCGATGGCCTCGAGCGCGGCCGGGGCGACGGCGCCCATCAGGCGCGACCCTTGGGGTTGGTGGGGACAGGAGCGGCGGCCGCGTTGCTCGCCGCGCCAGCGCTCGTCTCACCGAGAAGGTCTTCTACCTGGGCAAACACAGCGGCAGCGACCTCCTCGGGCGTGCCTGCGGCGTTAACCGTGCGCACGCGGCCGGGCTCAGCCGTCGCGAGCTCAAGGTAGCCCTCGCGCACGCGCTGCTGGAAGGCGACGCCCTCGGCCTCCATGCGGTCGGCCTTGCCCGAAGCCGCGACGGCCCTCCCAAGCGCGGCGCCCGTCTCCATGTCGAGAAGCACGGTGCGGTCGGGCACCCGCCCGCAGCTGCCCAGGGCATTGGCGGCGTGGATGGTATCGCGCGCCAGGTCGCGGCCGGCGGCTTGGTAGGCGAAGGTCGAGTCGGTGTAGCGGTCGCAGACCACCACGGCCCCGCGCTCAAGCGCAGGCTCGATGACCGTGCGCACCAGCTGGGCGCGCGAGGCCTCGAAGAGCATGAGCTCGCACTCGGGGCACATCTCGGCGTTGGCCGGGTCCAGCAAAAGCGCGCGGATCTTCTCGCTGATGGCGGTGCCGCCGGGCTCGCGCACGCTCACAACCTCGCGGCCACAGGCCTCAAGGCGCTCGGCCAAAAGCCTGGCCTGCGTCGACTTGCCGCAGCCGTCCGCCCCCTCGATGGTTATGAAGACCCCGCGCGCCACGGCTACTTCTTGGCCTTTGCAGCGGCGGACTTGCCGCCCTTAGCAGCGGTTTTCTTAGCAGCAGTCTTCTTGGCGCCGGCGCCGGTGCCAGCCGTCTTCGACCCGGCAGCCTTCGCTCCCCCGCGCCCGCGGGACGCGGCGGCGGCCGCCTTCTTCTCGCGGCTCGGGCAGTCCATGTTGGGGCAGAGCTTCCACGGCCCGCGCGCGGTCGTGACCACGACCATCGGCGCGCCGCAGTCCGGGCACTCCTCGCCCGTGGCCTCAAGGGCGCCGCGGGCGGGCAAGGGATAGCTCACGCCGCAGTCGTCGTAGTTGGTACAGCGGATAAAGCGCTTGCCGGTCTTCTCGGACTTATGGGCCACGAGCTTGCCCACGCGGCCCGCCTCGGCGCACACCTTGCAGGTGCCGACCTCGACGTCGGGCTCCTGGTTGGTGGGGCACGCCGGGTTCACGCACTGCTCGAAGGCGCGGCTGCGGAAGGGGTGGACCTTGACGCGCGGGGCGCCGCAGTCCGGGCAGACGGCGGCCTCCCCCTCCAGGGCCTCGATGCGGCCCTGCGGCAAGGGGTAGGTCACGTCGCAGTCGGGCCAGCCCATGCAGCCGGCAAAGCTGCCGCGGGTCTTGGCCGAGGTCTTGACCACCAGGTCGCGGCCGCACCTGGGGCACACGCCGATCTTGGCGTCGGCCGTCACGGCGTCCGCAATGGCCTCGGAAAGGTCCTCGGTGTGCTCGATCAGGCCGTCCATCATGCCGGCGAGAAGGGCGCGCGAGTGGTTGACCACGGCGGTCTGGGTATCCTTGCCCTCGGCCACCTGGGTCATGTCGTCCTCGAGCTCGCTCGTCATCTCGGGCGTGGTGATGCGCGGCGCGTAGGTGTGCAGCGCGTCGATGATGGCCATGCCCAGCTGGCTCGGCTCGCAGGGGTCGTTCTTGAGGTATTTGCGCTGGTAGAGCGTATCGATGATGCTTGCGCGCGTGGACTTGGTGCCAAGGCCGCGCTTCTCCATCTCTTGGATGAGCTTGCCTTGGCTGTAGCGCGCGGGAGGCTCGGTCTGCTTGGCGAGAAACTCCATGGACTCGATGTCGACGGTATCGCCCTCGCGAAGCTCGGGCAGCTGGTCGTCCTTCTTGAGGCCGTAGGGGTAGATCGCGCGGAAGCCAGCGTAGGCCAAGACGTTGCCGGCGGCCGTGAAGGGCTCGCCCGCCACGTCGAGGTTCACCTTGGTGCCCTCGATGGTGGCCGCGTCCATGAGCGTGGCCAAGAAACGCCTGGCAATGAGGTTGTAGAGCTTCCAGGCCGCGGGCTGCATGGTGCTGGGGTCGGCCGCCGCCGTGGGATAGATGGGCGGGTGGTCGGTGGTCTCCTGCTTGCCGCGGGTGGCCGTGATCTTGGGCTGGGCCAGGATCTTCTCGCAGCACGGCGCGTACTGCGGGACCTTCTGCAGCGTGCGCACGCAGTCGCGCAGGTCAAGCGAGGCCGGGTAGACCGTGTTGTCGACGCGCGGGTACGAGATGAGGCCGTCCATGTAGAGGCTCTCGGCCAGGCGCATGGTGCGGGCGGGGCTGATGCCCTCGGCGGCGGCTGCCGCCTGCAAGCTCGTGGTGTTGAACGGCGCGGGCGGGCGCTGGGTGCGGCTCTTGCGCTCGACCGAGACCACGCGGCCGCTCGTGGCGCCGGCGACGTTGCCATACGCGGCGTCGGCGGCGTCCTTCTCCCAAAAACGGCTGGTGGCGTGCGTGATCTTGAAGGGGTCCGAGCCCTCGCGGGAGGCCTCGCCGGAAATCACCCAGTAGTCCTCGGGGACAAAGGCCAGGCGCTCGCGCTCGCGCTCCACGACCAGGGCCAGCGTGGGCGTCTGGACGCGGCCGGCCGAGCGGGTGTTGCCCAGGCCCGAGAAGCGCGCGGTGGTGAGGTAGCGCGTGAGGACAGCGCCCCAGATAAGGTCGATGTACTGACGGCTCTCGCCAGCGTCTGCCAGGTCCTGGTCGAGGTCGACGAGGTTGGCGAAGGCATGGTCGATCTCGGCCTTGGTGAAGGCGGAGTAGCGGGCGCGCGAGACGGACAGGT
>CAVDTK010000005.1:20831-31326 GCA_963611755.1 Oscillibacter sp. ER4 | reverse complement strand
GAGCCGATAAGCTCGCCCTCGCGGTCGAAGTCGGTGCCGATGACCACCGAGTCCGCCTTCTTGGCGAGGTTCTTGAGGGAGCGGATGATGCCCTTCTCGGCCGGGAGCTTCTGGATGGGGGCCCACACCAGGTACGGCAGGCTCGCGATCTTCCAGCCCTTGATGTCGATGCCGTCTGCCAGGAAAGGCTTACGCTTGGACTTGTACGGGGGACGTTCAAGGCCGTCGGGCAGGTCGGCGGGCATGACCTCGCCCTCGGCGCTCACGGCGTACCAGCCCTCGTTCTTGTCGAACTTGAGCTCGGTGGGGAAATCCGGCTGCAGGATGTGGCCGCGCAGGCCGATGGTCACGCACTCCTCGCCGCCCATCCTAAAGCGATAGACCGGCGTGTCGTAGACCTTGTCGGCCTTAGGCTTGCCCGACTCGGACAAAAGGCGGGCGATCTGGCCTGCGGCGTCGTTTTTCTCGGTGATGATGAGCTTCAAGGGGTCCCCCGACTGGTCTAGAGCTTATCCAGCTCGTGCTGCTCGTAGTCCTCGCGCGTCCACTTGAGGGCGGCCTTGCCGTCGCGCGCGATGATGACGTAGCGGGCGACGAAGAGGGCGACCTCGTAGAGGGCGATCAACGCTGCGAACATAAGGATCATGGTGACCGGCGAGGCGTCCGGCGTGACGACGGCGGACAGGACCATGAGGCCAACGTAGACGTAGCGCCACTGCGAGCGGAACGTCTTGTAGGGCACCAGGTGAAGAATGGACAGGTAGAAGATAACGAGCGGCAGCTGGAAGGCGATGCCGAAGCCGATCTCGAGCATCATAAAGATGTTGAGGTAGTCCTCGGCGTCGGCCATGGTCTGGGCGAACTCGAAGGACTGGTCGAGCAGCCACCCGAAGGCGGCGGACTGGATCACGAAGTAGCAGAAGATCATGCCCAGGAAGAAAAGGACGACCATGGCGGCCACGGTGGGCACGACCCACTTGCGCTCATTGGGCTTCAGGGCCGGCAGGAAAAAGGCCATGAGCTCCCAGATGATGATCGGCGAGCAGATGATGACCGCGAAGAAGCAGGCCACCTTGAAGCGGATGGTGAAGCCGCCCAGTGCCGTGAAGACGTAAAGGCTGCCGCCGTGCATAGCCTCGCTGATCTGGTCCATCATGAGGCCGATCAGGGCGGGCGTGGCGAAGTAGACGACAAGGGCGCAGACGATGATGGAGACCACGATGATGGTCACTCTGCGGCGGAGCTCCCCGATGTGGTCGAAGAGCGGCATGCGAGCAGGACCGATAGGCATCTTAGGCCTCCTTCTTGGTGTCGGCGTCGGCGGCGGGGGCAGCGCCCTCGGGGGTCGCAGCGGGCTCGGCGGGAGCCTCGGGCTCGGCCTCGGCGGCCTTGGCCGGGCGCTTCATGGAGTACAGATCGGCGGCCGTGGGCTTCTTGGGGGCCTCGGGCCCGGGCGCGGGGGCCTCGGCGGCTGCGGCGGGAGCCTCGGCGGCAGCGTCCGCGTCGCCGTCAGCGTCGGCAGCCTCGGTCGCGGCGGCGGCAGCGGCGGCCTCGGCGGCCTTGCGCTCCTCCTCCAGGCGACGCTTGCGCTCGGCAAAGGACTCGGTCTTCTTAGGAGCGACCTTCTCGCCGCCCTCGACCTCGATGTCGGCGTCCTCGTCGAGAGAAGCCTGGCGCTGGCGGTTGGGCTTCTTGGGCGAGTCGCTCATGGCCTCGGTCGCGGGGTCCACGATCTCGGTCTGGACGACCTGGCTAAAGCCCTCCTGCGCGTTCCTGAACTGGCGCAGGGCGCGGCCCAGGGTCTTTCCCATGCCGGGAAGCTTGTCCGGCCCAAAGATCATGAACGCAAAGAGCAGGATCAGGACGAGCTCTGTCTCTCCTATGCCAAACACTGACGGTTCCCCTTCGTTTATCCCGCGCGGACTGCCTATGCCGCGGCGCGGTTTACCTGCAAAGACTAGCGAATGTTGAGGTCTGCCCCAACGCCGAGAAGCCCAAGGACGCGCTCGACGTTTTTCTGCGGGCGCGCGACCACGAGGGTCGAGGCGGCCTCGGAGGCGCGGTGGGCGGCGCCCACAAGGACGCCTATACCCGTTGAGTCGATGTAGGGAACCTGGGAAAGGTCCACCACAAGCTCTCCGGAAAAATCGGGGGTGAGAACGGCGTCGATCTGGGCGCGCAGCTCAGAGGCGTTGGAGACGTCGACCTCGCCCGTGACGGCGAGCTGGACGCCCGTCTCGCTGGTGGTCTTCTCGATGGAAAGGCTCATGTTGGTTGCTCCTATCGGTTATTTAGAAGCCGGTTGCTTAGAAGCCGGTGCCGGAAAGGTTGGACAGGGTCTCGGACAGGCCCGAGAGGCCCGAGCTGGACGAGATGCCCGAGGTCGAGCTGGCCAGGTCGGACGAAGAGCTGCTGGTAGAGGTCGAGGTCGTGGACGAGGAGCTCTCGCTGGACTCAAGGGACGAGACGCGGTTCTCCGCGTAGGTCTTGGCGCCGTACTCGTCGTTGGGGTCGGCCTCGATGGCCTTGTTGTAGGCGGCCTTGGCCTCGTCGGTCTTGCTCGCGGCCTCGTAGACCATGCCGAGGTTGGCCCAGCCGGGGCCGTAGTTGGGCGAGCTCTGGGTCAGGGACTCGAACTCGGCGGTAGCGGCCGTGGTGTCCTCCTCGTAGTACTTGCACAGGGCGCGGTCGACCTTCACGGCGTCGGAGTCCTTGAGGGCCAGGTACTCGTCGAAGTAGGCGCGGGCCTTCTCGAGAAGCTCGTTGGCATGACTGGTGTCGGCGTCGGTCGAGCCCTGGTAGGACACGCTGATGCCCCAGGTCATGCACTTCTGGCCCAGGTTGAGCAGGGTCGCGAGGTTGGTCTTGTCCTGGTTGTACTTCTCCTCGAGCGAGGCCACGGTGGACTGGTACTTCTCGTCCACCGAAGAGGTGGTGGTGGAGCTGGAGCTGTCCTCGGTCGTGGAGTCGTCCGTGGAGTCGGTGAAGTCGGAGCTGTCGTCTGACGTGGTGTCGGCGTCGGTGTCGTTGTCCGCCGAGCTGTCGTCGCTCGACGAGTCGCTGGACGAGGAGCTGCTCGCCGCGTCGGCGCTCAGGACCGAGTAGATGGCCGACAAGGACGGCAGCATCATGGAGCCGGCCATGATGACGGCGAAGATCGCCACGGCGACCTTCATGGGCGTGGACATCTGGCCCGGCTTCTTCTTGGGTTTGGGCTTGGCCTTGACCTGGGGTTTCTTGTCCTCGGGCGTGGTCTTGGTCGTATCTTGGGGCTTATCAGCCATGAATCGATGCCTTTCAATGAGGCCGCCGGGGCAGCCGTTTCTTTAAGACGCAATTCTTTAGAGTAAAGCAAGACGCCCTGTTCGAAAAGAACAAGGCGTCTATTGGGCGCAAAACCACAGAACCGCGCGGGCGGGCGTTAGGCGCGGGCGGCCTTTGCCAGGCGTGCCGAGACGAGCTTGACGGCCAGGACAAAGACGTCGAGCGCGGCGCCCAGCTCCTCGAGCGTGGGGAAGGTCGGCGCGATGCGGATGTTGGTGTCCGCGGGGTCCTCGCCGTAGGGCCAGGTGGCGCCTGCCGGGGTGAGCTTCACGCCCAGGTCGGCCGCCAGGGCGACGGTGGCCTTGGCCGAGCCGGCCGGTCCGTCGAACGAGACGAAGTAGCCGCCCTTGGGCGTGGTCCAGCTGGCGACGCCCAGGTCGCCCAGGCCGGCGGAGAGCTTCTCCTCCACCAGCTTGAAGCGCGGGGCCACGATGGCGGCATGCTTGGCCATGTGGGCGCGGACGCCCGCGGCGTCCTTCAGGAACTTGACGTGCGCGAGCTGCGAGATCTTCTCGGGAGAAACGCGCATGGTCGAGAAGGCGCGGCGCACCTCGGCCATGTCGGCGGGGCTGGCGGTCATGAAGGCCATGCCGGAGCTGGGGAAGGTCACCTTAGCCGTGGAGGCGAACTCGTAGACAAGGTTATCGGCGCCGGCCTCGGCAAGGGCGTCAAAGATGTTGAGCAGGTGGTCGCCCTCGCCCTCGAAGGTGTGGACGCAGTAGGCGTTGTCCCAGAAGATGCGGAAGTCGGGGGCGGCGGGCTTCAGGGCGGCGAAGGCGCGCACGGTCTTATCGGAGTAGGTGATGCCCGTGGGGTTGGCGTACATGGGGACGCACCAGATGCCCTTGACCTGCGGGTCGTTCTCGACGTACTGGCGCACGACGTCCATGTCGGGGCCGTCGGCGGTCATGGGGACGGGGATGTTCTTGATGCCGAAGCTCTGCGTCACGGTGAAGTGGCGGTCGTAGCCGGGCGCCGGGCAGAGGAACTTGACCTCACCCTGCTGCGACCAGGGCTTCTCGCCGCCGATGCCGTGGAGGAACGCGTGGCACACCGTGTCGTGCATGAGGTTCAGGCTGGACGAGCCGATGACCACGACGTTTGCCGCGTCGACGCCCAGGAGCTCGGCCGCGAGGGCGCGGGCGGAGGGCAGGCCGTCGGGCGCGCCGTAGTTGTCGGCCGCGACGCCCTGGTCGGTGAGGTCGGTCGTGGAGGAAACGAGGTCGAGCATGGGCTTTGCCAGCGCGGTCTGCTCGGGGCTGGGCTTGCCGCGGGCCATGTCGAGCGCCAGGCCCTTGGCCTTGAGCTCCGCCGCCTGGGCCTCGAGCTGGGCGATGGCCTCGTCGAGCTGGGAATCAGACATTGCCTCGTACGCGTTTGCCATATGGGTCTCCTCCTTGGTCGGATGGTCAGTCAAAGTATAGTGAGTCGTGGCCGAAATCTCTTACAATTCATCCGGACGCGTGACGAGCAGGAAACGAAAGGCTGGCAATGGACTTTATGTCGGAAGATTACGGCGAGCTGCAGAATCTCGTGAACATGCTGTTCGCGCCGGGGGTTTCTCGCTACGCGACCGTCTCGAGGCTGGACGTGGTCTTGAAGGCGCAGGTCTTCGACTTCAACGAGGACCTGCAGGAGGTCATCGAGCTGATCCCCTCGGGCACGTTCACGCGCACGCAGCTGTGCGACCAGATCAACTCTATCTTGTCCGGGCACGGGTGGGGCAGTTTTTACGGGACCGTCGAGTAGGCGGCCGCCGGCCGCGGTTTTGCCGATCCTGACCCGGGCCCCTCGCCCTTCTCCCTGTGCTCAAACAGTCCTATTCGCACGAAGGCCACATTAAGTGGCCTTCGGCTCATGCGGAACTGCGCCAGGGAGAAGGGCGAGGGGCCTCTCTTTCGAGAAACTTCCGCCAATTTACCTCTTAATTCGAAACCCCCAAGTATCGCGACATCTCGGAATAACAAAAGGCCAGGTCGCGGACATTCACGGACCTGGCCTACTCGGCAAGTTTGAATTAAGAGGTAAATTGGCGGAAGTTTATGTTCTGGGACGGCTCCCGGAGGCCTCAATTTAGGCCGCGGCGCGCTCCAGGAAGGCCAGGGCGTTCTTGTAGCAGAGCTTTTCGGTGATCTCGCGGCCAAAGTGGGCCGTGAGAAGGCGCTGGAAGGCGGGGAGCTTGTCGGCGCCGTCGAGAAGGGCGGGGACCTCGGCCCCGTCCAGGTCGCCGCCAAGGGCCACGGCGTCCTCCCCGCCCAGGTCGAGCCAGTGCTCGATATGGGCCGCTACCTGGTCAAACGAGACGAGCTTGCCCTTCTCGCCGCTGGCGCCATCGGCCAAGAACTCCGAGCAGTAGTTGAGGCCCGCGACGCCGCCCGCCGCCATGACGGCGCGGAACTGGTCGTCGGTCAGGTTGCGCAGGTGGCCGCAGACGGCGCGCGCGTTGGAGTGCGACGCGCAGAAAGGCCTGGTAGCGGCCCTGGCCACATCCCAAAAGCACTCGTCGTTGAGATGGCTCACGTCCAGGGCCACATAGCAGCGCTCCATCTCGCGCAGGGCGGCCAAGCCGGTGGCACTCAGGTGCTCATGGGTGTCGTGGCCGCTCGCCAAGGGACCGCCCGCGTTCCACGAGAGCGACGCCATGAGAAGCCCGTCGTTGGCAAGGCGCCCAACATGGCCCAGGTCGGCCGCGAAGAGGCGCGCGTTCTCGATGGTACGGATGGCGCAGACGCCGCCCTCCCCCAGCACGCGCCCGGCATCCTCCGCCGTCTTAGCCCACCTGACCTGCGGGTTATTTGCAAGCTGGACCGCGAAATTGCTGCTCACCAGGCGCTCGAACTCGACGGCCTGCGCAGGCGCCAGCTCGTCGGGGATAAAGCACGCGAAGCACTGAGCCCACGGCGTTGCCCCGATCTTCTCGAGCGAGATATGGCAGTGGCTCTTGGCAAGGTCGCGACAGCCGGCGGGATCGGCCTCGTCGCCCGGCCCGTAGAAGTCGTGGCAAAAAACGCGCCGCAGCTCAGCCGGCAAGAACTGCCAGGCAAGCCGGTCGGCGGTGTCGCAGTGCAGGTCAAGAACGGGTATCGCATCGACGTTTTGCTCGTCCATAGTCCAAAGCCTCTCTTCTTGGTTGCCACAGCCGCCGGCCCGCGCCCCGCGGGCCGCGCCGCACCCATCTTAGCCCCCGTGCACCAAAAAAGGCAGCCGGTCGCCCGGCTGCCCTCAAACCAAACTATGCAAACGCGCAAAGCGCGCTGCTAGAAGACCTACTCGTCCTCGGCCAGGGCCTCGGCGATCTCGTCGGTCATGTTCATGGTGTGGTAGACGTTCTGCACGTCCTCAAGCTCCTCCAGGCGGTCGACCAGGCGCTGGACCTTCTTGGCGTCGGCGACGGAGACGTCGGTCGGGGTGGTGGGAACGCGGGAGGGCTCGGAACCCTTGACCTCGATGCCCTGGGCCTCGAGGGCCTTCTGGACGTCCTGCATCTTATCGAAGGCGGTCCAGACGATCCACTCCTCGCCGGCGTCCTCGTAGTCCTCGCCGCCAGCCTCGGCGACGGCCATCATGAACTCGTCCTCGTCGACGGCGTTGGGGCGGTCGGCGACCTTCTTCTCCTCGGACTTGATGACCTTGTCCACGGCGATGGAGCCCTTGCGCTCGAACTGGAACGCGACGGAGCCGGAGGTGCCCAGGTTGCCGCCCGCGTGGGTGAAGGCGGAGCGGACGTCGGCGGCGGTGCGGTTGAGGTTGTCGGTCAGGCACTCGACGTAGAGAGCGACGCCAGCGGGGCCGTAGCCCTCGTAGTCGACCTCTTTGTAGTCGGCGGCAGAGGCGCCGGCGCCAAAGGCCTTGTCGATAGCGGCCTTGATCTTGGCGTTGGGCATGGAGACCATGCGCGCACGGGCGACGGCGGCCGCGAGGGTGGCGTTGTTGTCGGGGTTGGGGTCGCCGCCGAGCTTGGCCGCGACGGTGATGTTACGGGAAAGCTTAGAGAACAGCGAGGAACGCTTGGCGTCAATAGCAGCCTTCTTGTGCTTAGTGGTAGCCCACTTAGAGTGTCCGGACATGCACATCTCCTTTTGTATGCGGCATCGACGCCGCGAACGGCATGAAACGTTCACATGCTATAGGAAAAGCCCGACGCATGTAAAGCGTTTGTTCATGTCGTGACAAATCCTGCAAATTGGCGGGCGCGGGCTAAGGCGGCGGCCCGCCAGGGTATGAATAGACGGTTGCCGAGAAGATCCTTTTACCCCGGGAGTTTGTTTTGGTCGCCAACCTTTGTATGCTCGCGACGATGCTCGTGGCCGTCGTGCTCTGCTCGTTTCTCGCCAGCCTGATCCCGGGCCGGCCCGTCCCCGAGGTGGTGTTCTTCGTGGCCGCAGGCGTTGCGCTGGGGCCCGCGGGTGCAGGCCTGGTCTCGTCCACGCCGGGGCTCGACCTGATGAGCCGCCTGGGCATGGGCTTTCTTTTTCTCATGGCCGGCTACGAGCTTGACCTGCGCGAACTCACCGGCGTCATGGGCCGGCACGCGAGCCTCTGCTGGGCCGCGAGCTTTGGCCTGGGGCTTCTCGTCACGCCGATGTTGGGTCTGTCCCTTGACCAGACGGGCGTCGCGGCCTTCGCCATCGCAATGACCACCACGGCCTACGGCACCCTGGTCCCCATCATGCGCGACCGCGAGCTTTCCGGCACGGCCGTGGGCAAGGTCATCGAGTCGCACGGCGCCATGGGCGAGATCTGGCCGGTCATCGCGATGTCGCTTCTGCTCTCCCCCAGCCGCTCGCTCGCCGCCAACCTGGGCGTTCTTCTCGGCTTCATCGCCTTTTGCGTGCTGGTGGCAGTCCAGGGCAAGGCGGCGCGGCGCGTGGGCTCGCGCCTTTCTCGCTTCCTGCACGAGAACGCCGAGAGCAGCTCGCAGCCCACGTTGCGCGCGACGGTCGCCCTGCTGTGCGTGCTTCTGGCCCTGGCCGCGGTCCTTGACCTGGACGCGGTCCTGGCCGCCTTCGCCGCCGGCTTCATCTTGCGCCACATCATCCCCGCCGACCACGGCCACCGCCTGATGGACAAGGTCGAGGCCATGGGCAACGGACTTTTTGTGCCGGTCTTCTTTGTGTACTCGGGCATCGGGATCGATTTTGCCGCCGTGGGGTCTCACCTGGGGCTTCTTGTGGGGTTCGTGGGGTTGCTGCTGCTGGTGCGCGCTCTGCCTTTGCTGGTGTGCCTGCACCTGGCGCCCGAGACCCGGGACATGCCGCTTGGCGAGAAGATCTCGGCCTCGCTTTACTGCACGATGGCGCTGCCGCTTATCGTGGCCCTGACCGAGGCGGCCGTGGGCGCGGGCGCCATGGGCGAGGAGATGGCGAGCGTGCTTGTGTGCGCAGGCGCGCTGACCGTGCTGGTCATCCCCGTGATCACGAGCCTCTCGGTCCGCGCGGTGGCAGCCCACCCCGTCGAGGCCGCACACGAGATCGCGAGCCACCCGCACGAGCTGCGCGAGATCGTCCACGAGCACCACGAGCACGCGCACGAAATGGCTCTTGAGCTGCGAGAAGAGCGCCGCCACCTGCGCGAGGAGGGCGTACGCCTGTCCTCGGCGGACTTCCTGGCGCGCCGCGGCGAGCTGCGCCGCGCGCGGAGGCGCCGCGGGGACGAGGAGTAGGGGTCGGGGCTTTTCTAGAGGGCTTCCGGCCGTTCCCGGGGCGCCCCCGAATCAAAAATCGCGAACTTTTGGTCGCGGGGACCGCGCAAGCGGCGGCTCCCGTGCCCCGCTTAGCGGGCGGCGAGATCGAACTTCACCTTGATGCGCTCGAGCTTCCTCACCCAGGGCACGTAGAGGGCGGCGAGAAACACGACCGTGGCCACCCCGTGCACGCAGTCCAGCGGAAAACCCGCCGCGTAGGCCGCCAAGACCGAGGGCCAGGTGATGGGCTGCACATACCCTATGACATACCAGCCGTTGAGCAGCAAGCCATAGAGCATCGCGGAAAGAAACCCGAAGGTCAAAAGCGCCCCGCGGCGACGCAGCAGGCCCGCCCGGCCCAGCACGCCCGCAAGGTAGCCGATAAGTCCCCAGGCGTACATCTGCCAGGGGGTCCAAGGCCCCTGGCCAAAGAAGAAGTTGCTGGTCAGAGCCGCGATTGCTCCGGTCATAAAGCCGCTTTGGCGTCCAAAGCACATCCCGGCGATGATGCAGATGGCGCTCACGGGCTTGAAGTCGGGGATGGGCGCGAAAATGGCGCGGCCTGCGGCGGCGAGGGCTGCCAAAACCACGGTGGGCATGATCTGGCGCAGCGCCGGGCGAGACCGCTCGAACCCAGCGAAGAAGACCGCGATGGCAGCAAGCGCCGCGAGCAAGGTGAGCAGGGCCGCCTGTTCGACGCCGAGAAGCGCGCACGCGCCTAAGGCCACAGGCACCAGGGCCAAAACCAGGGCCTCGGCGATGTTTCGCGCGGCTCGGCTCATGCGTCGGCCTCCCCCGCCGATGGCCCCTCGGTCAGCCACCTGCGGGCAAAGGCGTTCTTAACCGGCTGATAGAAGATGTTGCCCTCAAAGAACTCCGCGGCAGGCTCGTCGCAGGCGGACTCGCCGTCGAAGATCAAGGTCACCGTGTTGGCGAGAAGGGCCGCGCAGGTCAGGTCATGCGTCGCTACGATCAGCGTGGCCCCGCCGTCGGTCAGCCGCCGCATGGCCCGGGCCACGACGAGCGCGGCCTCGGCGTCGAGGCCCTTCGTGGGCTCGTCCATCAACCACAGCCGCGGTTTGGTGAGGGCCAGCTTGGCGAAGGCAAGCAACTGCTGCTGACCGCCGGACAAATCATAGGGGTGGCGCGCATCCAGGCCCTCGAGCTTGAACTCGGCCTGTACCTGGGCGATCTGTGACTCGGAGTAGCCGCAAGCCTTCTGCCACTCGCGCAGCTCCTCGGCCACGGAGTCGCACACAAAAAGCGCCTTGGGGTTCTGCGGCAAGAGGGCCTGGCTCGCGCGCAGGCGGTTGTCCACGCGGCCGCGCTCGGGCCTAAGGACCCCGGCCACGACCTTGAGCAGGGTCGATTTGCCCGATCCGTTGCCGCCGACCAGGGCATGGATGCTGCCCGCGGCCGCCGTGAAGTCGAAGCCGCGCAGGACCCAGTCGCTTTGGCGAGAATACCGGGCAAAGACGCCGTCCAAGG
>CAVDTK010000005.1:13068-20688 GCA_963611755.1 Oscillibacter sp. ER4 | reverse complement strand
CCCAGCCGCACGGCCGAGGTGGCGTACTCCACCAGGGTCTCGGGCGCGTGCGTAGCCACGACGACGGTGATACCCAGCTCGCGGCTCACCCTAAACAGGGCATGCGCGAAAGTCTTCTCGGCCACAGGGTCGAGCTGCGAGGTGGGTTCATCAAGCAACAGAACGCTCGGGCGCAGCGCCAGGGCAGACGCCAGCACGACGATCTGCTGCTGCCCGCCGGACAGCTCGTCGCAGCGACGGTGAAACCACGGCTCTATGCCAAAGAAGTGCGCGACCTCGGCCACGCGGCGGCGCATCTGGGCCTGCGGAACACCCCGGTTTTCCAGGCCAAAGGCCAGCTCGTGCCACACGGTGTCGCAGACCAGCTGATTGGCGGGGCTCTGGTCGACATATCCTACGAAGCCCGAGCACTCAAGCGAGCCCTCGCGCGCCCCGGTGGGCGCCAAGGCAGGCACCGCGCAGCGCAGAAGGGTCGTCTTACCGCAGCCGGTGGCACCCACCAACAGCTGAAACTCGCCCGCGGCCACGCGCCAGTCGACCCCGCAGAAGACGGGCTTCTCGACGCCGAGGTAGGAAAACGCGAAGCCATTTGCGCAGATCGCGGGGCTACCAACAGGCGCGCTCATCGCTTCTTCCACTCCAACTCCTCACCAACCGCGATCGCCAGAGGCGCCGCGAAAAACAGCACGTACGGGACATAGGTGAACCACGGCGCCAGGCCGGCGATGCGCGGGTAGAAGCGCATCTGCGAGGCGGCCAGGCACTCGCACACCAGGGCCGCGCCGCCAACAAAGCCCAGGACAACGGTGGCGAGAAGATCCTCGCGCCTAAAGCGCCGGCGAGAATACATGGTCCGCCGCGCGCCCGTCACCCAGCCGCGCGCCGCCATGGAATCCGCGGTCTCGAGCGAGTCCTCCATGCCCCAGCCCATAAGGACCGTCGACAGCCGCAAGGCCCCCTTGAAGCTGCCCGCCCGACCCCCGGCCGCGCCGGAGCACGTGCAAGCGGCGGCCACGTCCATGACCTCGCCGCCGCGCCGTGTGTAGCGCGGGATCAGGCGCATGGTCATCGAGATCATGAGGGCCACGGTGGGAAGGCGGCGGGCGAGAAGCTCCATCACCTTGTCCGAGGTCAAAACCTCAGAGACGTTGGAGAAAGCAACCAGCCCGTTGCAGAGCATGAGCCCCTGGCAGAGGCCATAGACCAGACTCTCCAGGAAAAGCGTCCAGGTACCCACGCGCAGAAGCGCGGTCGACCCCATGGAGACAAAGATCGGGTTCGCGATGGCCAGGACCAGGACCACCGGCGCCTGCCAGGCAAGCCGGCCCAGGACCGACCCAGCCGCGCCGCGCCCGCGCCCCAGCGCCATCGACCACCCCATCTGCCCCAAAAAGGTAATCACCAGGTAGACGGGCTGCATCGAGGCCATGGCCAGAACAAGGGCCACCCCGCAGTAGAGCATGGCTACCGCGGGGTGGAAAAGCTCGGATATGGTCTGTCCTGCGCGCATGGCCTACATCGAGATCGTGGGCTCGTCGTCGGTCGAGTAGACCCAGCGGATCGTCTCGCCGCCGGACAGGGTGTAGCGCCCGCAGGCGCGGTTGGGGTAAACCCCGTCGACGCTGTAGGTCCAGCCGGACCCGCCGCCGCAGGCCTTCTCGGCCAAGCCGTTGATCGAGCTCACGTAGTAGGAGTTGCCGCCCACGCTCACGCCCAGGGCGCACAGGGCGTCGTAGACGCTGGCGCCCCGCGCCAGGGTCACCGTGCCGCCGCCCATGCTGGTGGGCCAGCTGGAGTCGTAGTGGTTGGCACGGGAGCTGTCGATGGTGATGTAGACCTGGATGGTCGCGGGCTGCGGGGTGGGCGTGTAGTCGGGCTCCGGTGTCGGGGCGGGAGCCGGGGTGGGTTCGGGATCGGGGTCGGCCTCGGGTTCCGTGGTCGTGGAGCCGGAGCCAGAGCCAGAGCTAGAGCCAGACGGCGAGGAGTTCCCGCCGGAGCCCGCGGACGAGCCGCCCTGCTGGTCGCCCGATGCGGACCCATCGGAGCCCTGGTCAGAAGCGCTGTCCTGGGCCGGGGCCTCGGACTGCTCGCCGGCGACAGCCTGGTCGCCGGCCGCCGCATCGCCCTGGCCAGCGGCAGCAGCCGCCCCGTCCTGGGCCCGCTCGCCCTGCTCGCCCTGCGCATCTGCGCCATCCGCCCCTTGCGAGACGCTCGTCTGCTCGGCAGACCCGCCCTGCGCACCAGGCTGCGAGAAGCCCCCGAAGGCCCCCGCGATGGCCGCGAGCGCGACCAAGCAGCAGGCCACGGCGGCGATGATACCCGCGCGCTTGGAAAAGGCGGGCTTAGCGGCGGCCTCGCCCTCCCCTTCCGCATCCTGCGCGGTTGCCGGGGAGACGCGCGTCTCCTCAACGGCGGCGACCGCCGCGGCCGGCGAGACGCAAGTCTCGTCAGCCGGGCGGTCGCTGGTGGCATCCGTTGCGGCCAAGGTCTCAGCCGCTTCTTCTGCCGTGGTGTCGTTCATCTCGTCGTTGTCGACGTCACTCATAAAAGCAAGTTCCTTTTACGTCCTAGGCGGCGTTGCGGCGGCGGGACTCGAAGACGACGAAGGCGCCGGCAGCGCCAAGAACGGCCACGACGCCGGCGGCGACGGTCTCGTCACCGGTGGAGGGAACGTTGCCCTTGGTGGTCGAGGACTTCTTGGTGGAGTCGCCAGCCTTCTGGGTGTTGTCGTTAACCTTCTGAGCATCGCCATCGGTCTTCTGCTCGGAGCCGCTCTCGACCTTGTTCAGCTTGTAGGGCTGAGCGTTGTACTTGGCAGCGGCAACGAAGCCATGGAGCGCGGTGGCGGAGGTCATGGTCTCGTCGTAGTTGCATTTGTCCTCGTAAGCGTCAAGGGTATCGTCAGCCTGGTTGATGAGCCAGCCGAGCGGGGTGGAGCCGTTGGCGGTGGTGAGGTCCTGGCCATAGGCGCAGTCAAAACCAAGCGCAGACAGGGCGGTCACGATCTCGGCGGTAGCGTCGAGGTTGCTGGCGCCGCCGTCCTTGCTGTACGCAAAGCCGCCGTCCTCGTTCTGCAGGGTGTAGATGGCGTCGACGGCCTTGTTGATGGCGTCCTTGGCCTTGGTGTTGGAGTTCTTGTACGGGATAAGGGCGAGGATCGCCTGAGCGGTGGTCTGGGAATCGTAGTACTCCTCGCTACCGAACGTCGCGCCAAACAGGCCGTCCTCGTTCTGGGCAGCGACGATGGTGTCGATGAGCTTAGCCTCACGGCCACCGTTGTCCGCGTAGTTCTGGTAGACCGGCAGGATGCAGACGGCCTCGTAGACGTTGGGGGTGCCCTCGTCGTACAGCTTGTTCATCTCGTCGATGGCGTTGTGCACAGAGCCGTCGGAGAAGGTGAGGCTGGTGCAGTCGACGCCGGCGGAGGTCAGGGCCAAGATGTACTTGGCGTAGCGACCGGCGCTCATGGAATCATAGGTATCGGTGCCCTTCAGATCCTTCTCAAGGTTGGCGAGAATCGCCTCGGCATTGAGGGAGGAACCCAGGCCCTGCTGGTTCAGGGCAACGGCAGCCTCGAAGGTGCTGTTGCTGATGGCGTCGTTGGCGCCACCCTTCCTAAAGCGACCGGAGAGGTTCACGATCAGCAGCTCGGCCTTGTCGGCGTCGTACTTGTTGACGGTGGGGATGTCAGGGTCGGGCTCGGGCTCGACGGGAGTCATGCCCTTCGTGACGACCGCGTTGGAGATAGCGGGAGAGACAGTGGTGCTGGACCAGTCGTAGCTCTTGGAGCCTTCAGCCATGCCAACGTAATCGAACTGGAAAGTCGCGCCATCCACGAGGGCATCGGTCTGGGTGCACTCGGTGCCAGTGGCATAGGCGCCGTTCTTGAAGCTGGCCCAATACGCATCGGGGTTGGTATCGATCTTGGTGCCGTCCTTCAGGGTGACACTCGCGAGATAGTAACCGTAGCCATAGGGGTTTGCGAACTCGAAGCCGTTGATGTAGCCGTCGTTCTGGGCGGCGGTGAAGAGGTCCTCGAGGGTGGCGCCGTCCTCAAAGCCGTAGGTGACGTTGACCGCGAGCTGGCTGTTCTTCGTGGTGGAGCTGCTGGCGTCGTAGGCGATCTGCAGGGTCACGCCGGTCTCCAGCTTACCGACGATCTGCTCGGCAACGGTGGGCTCCTCGGCCTTGGTCCAGTCGTAGTGAGTGGGGCCAACGGGATCCGTGGCGCCGTACTTGTAGCCCTCAACCTCGAACTGATACTTGGCGCCGTCCTGGAGCTTGCTCTGCATGTGGCAGTTGGTGCCGTCGTCGTAGACGCCATCCTTATAGGAAGCCCAATACGTGCTCACGCCCGTCTCTGCATCATAGGTGCCGTCAATAGTGATGTCACCCTGGAAGCTGAGGCCATCGACAAAGCCATAATCAGAAGTCGTGTAGTTCTGAATGTCGCCGTTAGCCTTGGCAGCCAAAAACAGGTCGTTCACGACCGCATCGCCAGCAAAGCGATAGGTCCTGTTGACGGCCAGGTCGTCAGCACCGTCGCCATCGATGTCGTAGGCAATCTGCAGCGTCACGGTCTTGTAGTCGAGCTTGGACGCCCACGCGCTCGAAGGCACGAGGCCCACGGCCAAGACCGTGGCCATGACCAGGGCAAATAGCCTGGTCAACGGGTTCTTTCTGTTCACTGTCTTTCTCCTTTCGAAAAACCAACATACCTAGAAAGCCGCACGGCAAACAAAAAACCGCGCGACCCGTGCCCGAGCCGCGCGGCCCCGTATTTGCCACACAACAAACCCAAAAGAGCTCGCGCTTGAACGGAGACTCGCCGCCTGCGCGAAAAACACCTCCCAGCAGTAACCTGGCTGCCCGGTCGAGCCGGAACACAGTGGCGGGTCCGCGCGGGATTCTCACCCGCTTCCCTGATAGGAGGCTAAACGCTTAACCTCTCAGTCTAGCGCAGCGCTTTCATCCCGGCCCGCAAAAAATGGCACCAGGGGCGCGGTAATTTTGTCTCGCCAAGCACACCGCGCGAAAGATATGGAGAAAAACGCAGGTTGAGTGCCTTTTTGAACCTTACTCACAAAAAATTTCAAATGGCTATACTTGGTTAGCCGTATTCAGTTCCCGTTAATTCGGATTTGGAGCATCATGTCAGCATCCGTCAATGACACCGCGGCTACCGTCCGCGCGCGTCGCGCCAAGAACGCGGGCATCCCGCTCTCGGCGAGCATGATCCTTGTCACCCTTGGCGTTGTCTATGGCGACATCGGCACCAGCCCGATGTATACCTTGAAGTCCATCGTGGCCAACAACGGCGGCATCCCGTCTGTGAGCGAGGAGCTCATCGTGGGCGCGCTGTCGCTGGTTATCTGGACCCTTACCCTGGTCACCACCATCAAGTACGTGGTCATCGCCATGAAGGCAGACAACCACCACGAAGGCGGCATCTTTGCCCTGTACAGCCTGGTCAGGCGCTGCGGCAAGTGGCTGATCATCCCCGCCATGATCGGCGGCGCGGCCCTTCTCGCCGACGGCATCTTAACGCCCGCCGTCACCGTGACCACGGCCATCGAGGGCCTGCGCACGATCCCCGAGGGCTACGCGCTTCTGGGCGCCGGCCAGTCCAAGGTCGTCATCATCACGATCCTCATCGTGTGCGTGCTGTTTGCCGTGCAAAAGGCCGGCACGTCGTCCATTGGCAAGGCCTTTGGCCCCATCATGACGCTGTGGTTCTTGTTCTTGGGCGGCGCGGGTCTTCTCAACATGTTCAGCAACCCCGTGGTGCTCAAGGCCCTGAACCCCATCTACGGCATCCAGTTCTTGGTGAGCCCGGTCAACAAGAGCGGCCTGCAGGTCATGGGCTATGTCTTCTTGGCCACCACCGGCGCCGAGGCCCTGTACTCCGACATGGGCCACGTGGGCAAGGCCAACATCTACGCGTCGTGGCCCTTTGTCAAGGCGTGCCTGATCTTGAACTACCTGGGCCAGGGCGCGTGGCTTTTGGGCTGCGACCCGGCCGACCCCGCGCTCACCGGCGTGGTCAACCCCTTCTACCAGATGCTTCCCGAGGGCCTTCGCCCCTTCGCGATCATCCTTTCCGCGGTGGCCGCCATCATCGCCTCGCAGGCGCTGATCACAGGCTCCTACACCCTGGTCTCCGAGGCCGTGCGCCTGGACCTCATGCCCCACATGCGCATCAACTACCCGTCCGAGACCAAGGGCCAGCTCTACATCCCGCTGGTGAACAACATCATGTGGGTGGGCACGATCTTCATCATCATCTTGTTCCAGACCTCCGAGCGCATGGAGGCCGCCTACGGCCTGGCCATCACGGTGACCATGCTCATGACCACCACCCTGCTCACGAGCTACCTGGCCTTTATTCGCAGGAAGCCCGCGGGCGCCGGCCTGTTCGCGCTGATCTTCGGCGCCATCGAGGTCATGTTCTTCGCGTCCTGCCTCACGATGTTCTTCGACGGCGGCTACGTCATGATCATCCTGGCGGCGGCCCTGTTCATCGTGATGTACGTCTGGCGCCGCGGCACCGCCATCGAGCGCACACAGACCGTGTTTCTCCCCGTGGACAAGTACCTGGACCAGCTCTTTGACCTCTCGCACGACGAGGACTATCCCCTGCTGGCCGACAACCTGGTGTTTCTCACCAACGACTCGTCCTTCGACAAGCTGGACCGCGACGTCTTGTACTCCATCTTGGACAAGCGCCCCAAGCGCGCGAAGGCCTATTACTTCCTGAACGTGCAGGTCACCGACGAGCCGTTCACGCACGAGTACATCGTCAACAGCTTTGACACCGACTTCTTGTTCAAGATCCAGCTGCGCCTGGGCTTCAAGGTCAACCAGCGCGTGAACACCTACCTGTACCAGATCGTGGCCGACCTGGTGGAGAACCAGCAGATCGCCTCGCAGAACCACAAGTACTCGATCTACCGCGAGCACTCCAACGTGGGCGACTTCCGCTTCTGCCTGATTCGCAAGGTGATCTCGCCCGAGACGGACATGCGTGGCTTCGACCAGCGCGTCATGGAGCTCAAGTACCTGATCCGCCGCGTGTGCGGGTCGCCGGCCAAGTGGTACGGCCTTGAGAGCTCGAGCATCATCTTCGAGTACGTGCCGCTGTTCTCCAAGACCAAGCGCCAGCACAAGCTCACGCGCGTGCAGCTGGCAGACGCCGCGCCCTCCTCGCCCAAGCGCCTGGAACCCACGACCGTCGAGGCCGCCGAGGCTGCGGCCGCAGCCGAGCCCGTGGTCGAGGATGACGACGACAACTCGGATCTCTTCTCGTCCGCGATGCGCCACAAGCGCATGGAGTACGTGCGCGAGGCCGGAAAGACGCTGCTCGGCGGCGACACGGCGAGCTTCAAGCCGCTCGTGCTGAGCGACGAGGATGACGACGACGCGGCCGACGAGGACGGCGCGCTGGAGTAACGGCCCGGGTTCGGGCCGACGGGCTTCTCGCCACACAAGGTTTCCCAGGAATCGCCGATCTTTGTACAAAGGTCGGCGATTTTTAGGTGAGAAGGGCCTTTGGGGCACAAACATCGAGCAAAACAAGGAAGCGAGAAGCCCCGACCCACAAACATCGACGCATTGTGGGGG
>CAVDTK010000005.1:0-13017 GCA_963611755.1 Oscillibacter sp. ER4 | reverse complement strand
GCGGGGTTCCAAATCGCTACCGGTTGAAAAACAATGCTGGACGGCCGCGCGACTAGCGGGATAATGGCCAATGTCGCGCAGGCGCGGCGAGACGAACGCGGCGACAAGGCGGCCAGGCGGCCACCACGCCCGCGATCTTCTCGCCAGCTCCTCGTGCCCACCACAACACAAGAGAAAGAGGACGCCCAAATGCTTAGAATCGGTTTGCTCACCAGCGGCGGAGACTGCCAGGCCCTGAACGCCACCATGCGCGGCATCGTGAAGACCCTCTTCCACAACGTCGACGGCGAGATCGAGATCTTCGGCTTCGAGGACGGCTACCAGGGCCTCATTTACGGCCGTTACCGCGAGATGAGCTACAGCGACTTCTCGGGCATCCTCACGCGCGGCGGCACCATCCTGGGCACCTCGCGCACCCCGTTCAAGCTGCTCGACACCCCGGGCGAGGACGGCATCGAGAAGGTCCCGGCGATGCTGCACACCTACCACAAGCTCAACCTCGACTGCCTGTTCATGCTGGGCGGCAACGGCTCCACCAAGACCGCCAACCGCCTGCGCGAGGAGGGCTGCAACGTCATAACGCTGCCCAAGACCATCGACAACGACACCTACGGCACCGACATCACCTTTGGCTTCACCTCGGCCATCGACATCGCGACCAAGTGCATCGACGACATCCACACCACGGCCAACTCCCACCGCCGCGTCTTTGTCATCGAGATCATGGGCCACAAGGTGGGCTGGATCCCCCTGTACGCGGGCATCGCCGGCGGCGCGGACGTCATCTTGATCCCCGAGATCCCCTATGACATGGACAACGTCATCAAGGCCATCGAGGCCCGCGACGGCAACGGCGGGCGTTTTGCCATCATCGCCGTGGCCGAGGGCGCCATCTCCAAGCAGGAGGCGGCCATGAAGAAGAAGGAATACAAGAAGAAGGTCGCCGAACGCGTCAAGCCCTCCGTGGTCTACGACATCGCCGAGGAGATCGCCGCCCGCACCGACCGCGAGGTCCGCGTGGCCATCCCCGGCCACACCCAGCGCGGCGGCCAGCCCGACGCCATGGACCGCATCTTTGCCACGCAGTGCGGCGTCGAGGCGGCGCAGGCCTGCATGGACGGCGACTTTGGTGTCATGATCGCGCAGGTCTCGGGCAAGATGTGCCGCGTGCCCCTCAAGGAGGTCGCGGGCAAGCTCAAGTACGTCGACCCCGAGGGCGACCTCGTGCGCGAGGCCAAGCTTTTGGGCATCAGCTTCGGCGACGAGTAGGGCGAGAAGGACGACGGGCCGGGCGAGCTGGGCGAACCCGGCACTTTCGAAGGCAGGTAGGGGCACGTGCTCTCCGAATGGTTCACTAATTTATGCGGCGCGGTCGAGGCCTGGGACACCCGGGCGATCTTCCTGCGGCTCTTCTTGGCCACGCTGGTAGGCGTGGTCATCGGCCTCGACCGCGAGTACCGCAACAAGGGTGCCGGCGTCCGGACCCACGTGCTGGTGTGCCTGGGCTCGGCCATGACGATGATCGTGGCCGAGTACGTGGCCATGACCTACCCCGAGGCCCGCGGCGACATCAACCGCATCGGCGCGCAGGTGGTCTCGGGCGTGGGCTTTCTGGGCGTGGGCACCATCATCGTCACGCACAGGAACGAGATCCGCGGCCTCACCACGGCGGCGGGCCTGTGGGCCTGCGCGTGCATCGGCCTGGCGGTGGGCATCGGCTTTGTCGAGGGCGCGCTTATCGCCATGCTCTTCGTGGTTCTCACGTTCCTGGCCCTGCGCGGCCTGGACTCGTGGCTGCACGACAACGCCAAGAGCTTCGACCTCTACATCGAGCTGGAGAGCCACGCCGCGGTCAAGGAGCTGCTCAAGAAGCTGCACTCCTGGGACTGCGAGTACTCGGATTTCACATTGACCAAGGGAGCCTCGGGCAGCCAGGACTGCGCTGTCACAGTGGGCATCACCTTGAGGCAGCCGGGCCGCAAGCAGGCCTTCATCGACGCGATCCAGCTGCTGGACTTCGTTAGCTACTGCGACGAACTGTAAGGAGCGGGCATGATCGGGGATCTTGGGTTTTGGTTGACGGGCGCGGCGGGCGCAGGCACGGCACCGGCTTCTAGCTGCGGCGCATTTGTCGGCAGCGAGAAGGATCGCGCAGCGCTTCTCGGCGTGGCCGAGTGCGTGCTGGGCCAGATCAACCGCCCCTACCCCTGCGCCGAGCGCCAGACCTTGACCAGCCCCGATGACCTTGAGCTGCCGATCAAACGCTTCCCGGTGTTTTACGGCTCCTTCGACTGGCACTCGTGCGTGCACTCGCACTGGACCCTGGTGCGGATGCTTTGCGCCGGCGTCTTTGGCGAGAACGACCGCGAGCTCGAGGGCCGCGTGCTGGCCCAGCTGGAGCGCAGCTTCGACAAGGACGCCATGGCCGCCGAGGCCGCGAGCTGGCGCGAGAAAGTTCCCGCCTGGGAGGAGAAGCCCTACGGCTGGACCTGGCTTCTGGCTCTTGACCAGGAACTTATTCGACTGAGTGAGACGGGCGGGACGTACAGCGCCGCGGCCGCCGAGTGGCGAGAGGCTCTTCTCCCCTTGCGCGACGTGATGCACGAGCGCGTGACCGGCTGGCTTGAGGGGCTGTCTTTGGCCGCGCGGACCGGCACCCACTCGGACAGCGCGTGGAACCTGGCGATGACGCTCGACTATGCGTGTGCCGTGGGCGACGACGCCTTGGCGGAGCTTGCGAGCGGCTGCGCGCGACGCCTCTTTGGCGCGGACGTATGCGCGCCGGTGGCCTATGAGCCCAACGCGGACACGTTTACCAGCGCGATCTTGAACGAGGCCGCCTGCATGGCGCGCGTCCTTGAGCCCGGCGAGTACGAGGTCTGGCTTGAAGGTTATCTCCCCCAGCTCTTTGCCGACGGGTTTGTGTCGCCTTTGATCGCCGACCTGCCCGGGCGCTGGGACGGCACCGGTTACCTGGAGGTTCACACCGTGGCGCTGCCCACCTCGCGCGGCCTTGCGGCCCGCGACGCCGCCGCGGCGCTGGGCGAGGGCGCGGCGCGCGATCGCCTGGCCGCGGAGGCAGCCCGTTGGGTCGCCGACGGCGTGGGCGACATCCAGCTCTCCGGCTACCTGGCCGATCACTGGGTGGGCAGCTTCGTCTGCGCGGCCCTTCTCGGCGGGAAATAAAGCTCAGCAGGCGTCATAACGGCGCCACAACGGCACCGCTGCTGAAGGGCGCTCAATTTCGAGTGCATATTGGTACTTTCCAGGCAAAAACGGCCGCGCTGAAATTTCGCCCAACTCATCTACCTGCGCATTTAGCGAGAAGCCCGTTTCGGATCACGCCGAAACGGGCTTCTTAGTACCAATATGGGCTCAAAATTGAGCGCCCTCCAAGGCAAACCTACCAATATGCGGTCCAAATTGAGCGCACGGGGCCGAGCCGGCCACCTGGGGCGACCCGGGTCGAGACACCCCTACCCCAGCGTCACCGAGTCGGCACCGTCGATCACCAGGTCGGCGTCGTAGAAAGCCTCGAGGGCCCGGATCCCCAGCTCGACGTCGCGCGCGCCGGCCGTCTCGTAGGTCGAGTGCATGGCCAACTGCGGCAAGCCCACGTCCACGCCGTGCATCGAGACCTGCGTGTTGGACAGATTGCCCAAGGTACCCCCGCCTGCCATGTCGCTCTTGTTGGCAAAGACCTGGTAGGGCACGCCGGCCGCGTCAAGCACGGCGATAAGCGCGGCGCGACTGAAGGCGTCGGTGCAGTAATGCTGGTTGGCGGCCTCTTTGATGACCAGGCCGTGGTTCAAAAGGCACTGGTTGCCCGCATCGTATTTTTCGGGGTGGTTGGGGTGCAGCGCGTGCGCGTTGTCGCAGCTCACGAGCATCGAGCGCGCGATCGCCTGCAGGTACTGCGCGCGCGTGGCGCCCAAGCCCTCGCTCACGCGAACAAGTCCGTCAGCCAAGAAGGTCGACATCGCGCCCTGCTTGGTGTTGGAGCCGACCTCCTCGTTGTCGAAGCAGGCGTAGACCAAGACGGCCGCGGGGTTCTTAACGGCGAGAAACGCCTCGAGCGCGACATACGCGCAGCCCAAGTCGTCCAAGGCGCGGGCGCTCACGAACTCGTCGGCAGCGCCCCACATCCGCGCCGGAGTGCGGTTATACAAGAAGAGGTCGCGCGCCAGGATCTGCTTCGGATCCACGCCCAGATCCTTGGCGACCATCTGGTCGAAGCCGCCCTCCCCCAGCTCTCCCGCCGAGAAAAGCGCAGGTAGATCAACCGCGCGGTTAAGCTCCGGCACAGGTCCAGCCTCGCGATTGAGGTGGATCGCCACATTGGGGATAAGCGCCACGTCGCGGCCGGAGTCATAGAGCCGAGAAACCACCCGGGCACCCGCGTCGGCGTTCCCGTCCTCGCGCACCATCACGCGGCCCGCCACGCCCAAGGGCCGATCGAGCCAGCTGTGGTCGATGGGCCCGCCATAGACCTCGACGTTCAGGCGCGTATAGTCTGCCGGTCCGCAGAGCTCCGGCAGCGCCTTGACCTTCAGGCTCGGCGAGTCGCCGTGCGCCGCGCACAGCTGAAAGCGCAGGTCAGCAGCGCAAACGCCCTCGCCAACGGCAAACGCCGCCACGCTCGAGTTGTTGCGGGTCACGTAGTACTTGCCGCCCGCCTCGATCTCCCACGGCTCGTTCTCGCGCAGCCTCTCAAAGCCTGCCGCCTCAAGGCGTTGCCCCAGCTCAGCGGCAGTATGGAACATGCTCGGGCACTTCTCGACAAACTCCACGAGACCACGCGCGGCGGCCCCGTCCTTCTTGGACACAACGCTCATGCAACAGCTTCTTTCCTACTCGCGCCCGGGCACCGCTCGCGCCCGCGCGCTACCGAACCTCGGCGCTACTCGCTTCTCAACGCCTCGACCGGGTCCTTCTTGCTGGCGCTTCTCGCCGGCAGAAGGCCCGCGACCACTGTAAGCACCACGGAGATCAGAATCAAGACCACGGCCGCGGTGGGCGGCAGGCTCATGATGTTGGGCACCTGCTTGGTCTCGAGGATGTAGGCGTTCACGGGCACGCTCACGGCCAGCACGACCACGATGGCAAAAACACCCGCGATCAGGCCCTCGATGAAGGTCTCGGCGTTGAAGACGTTGGCCACGTTGCCCTTGGAGGCGCCGATGGCTCGCAGGATGCCGATCTCCTTCTTGCGCTCCAGCACGCTGATGTAGGTGATGATGCCGATCATGATCGAGCTCACCACCAGGCTGATGCTCACGAAGGCGATAAGCACCAGGCTGATCATGTTCACGATGTCGGTGACCGAGCCCATGATGATGCCCATGTAGTCGGTGTACGAGATGACCGCGTCCTCGTTGCCGGCAGCCTTGACCTGGTCGTTATAGCCGTCGATGCGCGACAGCACGCGCTCCTTGGCGTCGAAGTCCTTGGGATAGATCGAGATCGAGATGGGGTCATCCTCGCTCGCGTAACCCAAGGTGGTGAGGTTGTTGTCGTAGGTGAGCTTGGAGGCCGAAGCGTAACTCGTCATGAGCGAGGTCAGGTCCTCGGCGTCCATATTGAAGTGGATCGCGCTCGCGAAGGCGTTGGCGTCCACCGAGAAGGCGTCCTGGAGGTTCGCCAGGGTGGACAGGCTCTCCGACAGCTGCGAGAAGCTCTGCGTCATGGCCGTGCCCATCTTGAAGGCCACCTGGTCCATGGCAGCGGTAACACCTGCCTTGAGCTGGGTGGATACGGCGTCCGCGATCTGGGCGCTCATGCGCTCCATGATCTGGGCCATGGCCTGGGAAAGATAGGGCGCGAGGTCATTCTCGACGTAGCTTTCCAGGGCCGCCACCACGGGCTCGGCGATGTCGGCCGAGATCTCGTTCAGGCGCGCGACCCCCTGCTTGGCGCGATCGTCGTTTTGCAGGTAGTCCTTGAAGGTCGCCACCAGCTTCTGGCCGTCCGTGAAGTCCTCCGGCGTCATGCCCTTGAACTGGTCGCTGCTAAAGAAGTTGAGGAGAAGATCGCGGGTGAGCTGCGCCACCTCCTTTTGCTGGTCGGTCGTGATCTTGAAGTCCGCGAAGACCTGAGAAAGGTCGGGCATCGGGGCGCCCGTCAGGATATCCGTGAAGTCGATGCCGGAGAAATCGATGCCCGACAGGTCGAGGTCCATGCCGGACAGGTCGATGTCGGAGAAGTCCATGGACGAGAAGTCGATGCCGCCCGCCGAAGACAGACTCGAGAGCCCGGACAGCGCCGAGGTGTCGAAGTTGAAGGCGCTCTTGAGCGCGTCCTCGTCGACCGAGAACATGCTGCCCAAGTCAAAGCCCTGCTTGGCCTCGCTCTGCAGCTCATCGAAGGTCTTGCCGGTAAAGACGTCGCGGCTGGGGTCGGCCAGCTGCTCCTGCACGACCTGCGAGTTTGCCGCGTGGGCCATGAGCTCCTGCGTAAGGCCGTGCGTGTAGGCGATGCCCGGGCTCAAGGCGTTGGAGTTGGCTGTCTCGTTGGGCTGCACGACGCCAACGATGCGCAGGTCAAAGGCATTGGCGACCTGCGCGGCCATGTAGTCGGCGTCCTCGGACATGTCGGTCCAGGTGCCCGTCTCGTCGTTTTTGCGGTAAGCATCGGCCGGCGAGAGGACCTTGAAGCTGCAGTCCAGGGCGTCCGCGTAGGTGAAGTCGACGTCGGTGTCGGGGGTCTCTACCTCGCCGTTTGCCGACATCGAGTTCGAGACGAGGGTGTTGAGCTGCGAGACGTCCAGCACGCCGATGCTGTAGAGGGTGTAGTCGCTCACGGAGCCGCGCTTGGACAAGACGAGAACCGCCTCATCGGGCTCGGTGGCCCAGCGGCCGGCCACGACGTCGTACTGGCTTGCGAGCAGGTCCTGGTCGTCGAGCATCTCGTTGAAGACGTCGACGCCCATCGAGGAGGTCATGGCCGACGAAGCCGCGGCGGACGAGCCGTTGGTCATGGCCTGGGTCATGGCGTTGGGCACGAGCTTGGTCACGGCGCCGGTCTGGGCGTCCTGGCGGTAGATCATGGGCGTCAGGCCGTAGTCGTACTGGATGGCGTTGACGTCGTCGGCCATGTTGTCGCCGCCGGCGTCGAGCCAAGCCTTGAGGGAGGTCAGGTCGTTGGACTTGACGCTGGCGAACATGTCCTTGACCGACGTGACGACCGGGATCTCGCCGGTCTTCTCGGCCAGGGTGGAGCCGTCCGCAGAGGCCTGGTTGGCGCCGGAGCCAGACGCGCCGTCGCCGGACGTGCCGGACGCGCCGTCCCCGGAGTCCGAGTCCGTCGACCCGCCGAGAAGCGACGACAGGTCGTAGCTCTGCTTAGAGATGGTCAAGGGATAGCTCGACAGCGTGTCCTCCTCGACCTTGGCGATGTACTCGTTGACACCGTTGGACAAGGCGAGAATGGCCGCGATGCCGATGATGCCGATGGAGCCTGCGAAGGCCGTCATGGCCGTGCGGCCCTTCTTGGTCATGAGGTTGCGGGCGGAAAGCCCCAGCGCGGTGAGGAAGTTCATCGAGGTACGGCGCGTGGGCTTGGCCGCACGGCGGGGCGCGGCCTCGGCGTCGAAGGGATCCGAGTCGTGCGTGATGCTGCCGTCGGCCAGGTTCACGATGCGCGTGGCGTAGCTTTCCGCGAGCTCGGGGTTGTGGGTGACCATGATGACCAGACGGTCCTGCGCAACCTCCTTCAACAGGTCCATGACCTGCACAGATGTCGTGGAGTCGAGGGCGCCCGTGGGCTCGTCGGCCAGCACGATCTCGGGGTCGTTGATAAGGGCGCGGGCGATGGCCACGCGCTGCATCTGGCCGCCGGAGAGCTGCGCCGGGCGCTTGTTGACGTGCTGTCCCAGCCCGACCTTCTCGAGCGCCTGGCGCGCGCGGGCCTTTCTCTCCTGCCGGCCCACGCCGGTCAACGTCAGGGCCAGCTCGACGTTCTCCAGGATGGTCTGGTGCGGGATCAGGTTGTAGCTCTGGAAGACGAAGCCGATGCGGTTGTTGCGGTAGGCGTCCCAATCGCGGTCGCGGAAATCCTTGGTGGAGATGCCGTCGATCAAAAGGTCGCCGTCGTCGAAGTGGTCCAGGCCGCCGATGACGTTGAGCATCGTGGTCTTGCCCGAGCCGGAAGGCCCCAGGATCGCCACGAACTCGTTGTCGCGGAAGGCCAGGCTCACGCCGTCGAGGGCGGTCTGGACAAACGTGCCGGTCTTGTATTGCTTGCGGATGTTCTTGAGCTCGAGCATGGGCTGGGTGCCTCTCTGTGTGTTGCCAACCTTTTAAAGGTACCCAACCTTTAGGTGCCTAACCAAATCTGCGGAGAAAACCAAAAAAGCCCCGCGCCGCAGCTCAAGCTGGGCACGGGGCTTCTCGCATCTTATGGGGTCGTGGCGCGGGCGGACGCAGGGGTCACGACGGCACGCCGGACGGTCGACCCGACCGCAGGCGCTACTCCGAGCGCAGGGCTTCGACCGGGTCCTTTCTGGCGGCGCTTCTCGCAGGCAGAAGGCCCGCCGCCACCGTGAGGATCACCGAGACGCAGATGAGCAGCAGCGCGTAGTGCACGGGCAGGCTCATGATGTTGGGCACGCGGTAGGCGCCGTAGACGTAGGCGTTCACGGGCACGCTCACCACCAGGATGACCAGGATGGCAAAGACGCCCGCGACCAGGCCCTCGATGAAGGTCTCGGCGCGGAAGACGCTGGCCACGTTGCGGCGAGAAGCGCCGATGGCTCGCAGGATCCCGATCTCCTTCTTGCGCTCAAGCACGCTGATGTAAGTAATGATGCCGATCATGATCGAGCTCACGACCAGGCTGATGCTCACGAAGGCGATAAGCACGATGCTGAACATGTTGACGACCTCGGTGATCGAGCCCATGAGGACGCCCATGTAGTCGGTGTAGGAAACGACGCGGCTCTCCTCGCCGGCCGCGCGGGCCTTGGAGTTGTAGGCAGCGATGCGCTGGACCACGCGCTCCTTGGCGGCGAAGTCCGTGGGATAGAGTTTGACCGAGACGGGCGTGTCCTTGGGGCAGTAGCCCAAAGTCTGCAGGTTGTGGTCATAGGTGAGGGTGCTCGACTTGGCGTAGCTCGAGATGAGCGACGACAGGTCCGAGGCGTCCATCTTGAAGCTGATGGCCGCGCGAAGCGCGCTCTCGTCGACGGACAGGGCGCTCGAGAGGTCGGCGAGGTTGCCCGAGAGGCTCGAAGCAGCAGACGTCATCTTGGACGCCATCTGGGAGGCGGCCTCGTCCATGGCCTGGGCCGCCGCGGCCTGGACCTGGGCCGAGACTGTGCTCGCCACCTGGTCCTTCACCTGGTCGGACATCTGGGTCACGGCCTGCTCCAGGTACGGGGCGAGGGTCGACTCGACGTAGGAGGTCATGACCTCCTTCATGCGCGCGGTAAAGGTGTCGCCGCCGATCTTGGTGAGCTCGCGCAGGATCTCCTTGGCGCCCTCGTTGTTCGAGAGGTAGTTGTTGAACGCGTCGAGCACCTTGGACGGGAAGATCACGTTGAGCTTCAGGGCCTTGAACTCGTCGGAGCCAAAGAAGCCCGGGATGAACTTGAGCGCAAGCTTGCAGCCCTCCTCCAGCTGGTCGGCGTCGATCGAGAGGTCGTCGAAGACGCCGCTGAAGCTGGGCGCCGGCGCGGACTCAAGGAGCTGCGTGAAGTCCATCTCGGCCGAGACGCCGGACAGGTCGACGTTGAAGCCGGAGAGGTCGATGGAGGACAGGTCGATGTCGGTAAGGCCCAGGCTGCTGGCGTCGAACGCCTGCGAGAGGGCCGACTGGTCGACCGAGAAGGCGCTGCGCAGGGCGTTCTCGTCCACCGAGACGACCTTCTCGAAATCGAGGCCCTTCTTGGCGTCGGCCTGGAGATCGGCGAACGAGCTGCCGGTAAAGACGTCGGTGTCGGGGTTGGAAAGCTGCTGCTGGACGACCTCAGAGGAAGAGGCGCGCTCGAGCAGCTCCTCGGTGAGGCCGTGGGTATAGGCCACGCCGGTGGTGAGGGCGGCCGAGGCGTCGGGGTTGCTCGGCTTCACCACGCCAACGATGTGCAGGTCAAGGCCATTGGCCACCTGCGAGGCCATGTACTCGGCGTCGCCGGACATGTCGGTCCAGCCGCCCGTCTCGGCGTTCTTGCGGTAGGTGTCGGAGGCGGCCAGGACCTTGAAGCTGGTGCCCAGGGCGTCCTCGTAGGTGAAGTCGATCTCGGTGTTGGGCACCTCGACCTCGTCGCCGGAGAGAAGCGAGTCGTTGACCAGGCTGTTCAGCTGGTCGATGTCGAGCGCGCCGATGCTGTAGAGGGTGTAGTCGCCCACCTTGCCGCTACGCGTGAGCACGAGGACGGCCTCGTCGGCGGCCTCGGCCCAGCGCCCGGCTACCACGTCGTACTGGGAGGCGAGAAGCTCGGGGTCGTCGATCATCTCCTTGAAGCACTCGGAGCCCGAGACAAAGGCGCTCGAGAGGTTGGTCACCGTGGAGGCGACGCCCTGCTCGGTGGCGTCGGTCATCGCGTTGGGGAGGAGCTTGGTGGGCTCGCCGCCGTCGGTGGACTCGCGGTAGATGATGGGGCTTATGCCGTAGCCGTACTGGATGGCGTTCACGTCGTCGGTCACGCCGTCGCCGCCGGACTCGAGCCAGGCCTTGAAGCTCTTCATGTCGTTGCTCTTGAAGCTCTGGAAGAGCTCCTTGATGGTGGTGTTGACCTGCAGCTTATTTGAAGAGGACGAGGCCGCAGACGTGCTTGCGGAGGCGTCGCTCGCGTCGTTGTCGCCCGACGTCGTGACCGTGCCGCCGAGGATGGACGACAGGTCGTAGCTCTGCCTGCTGATGGTCAGCGGGTAGTTGGAGAGGGTGTCCTCCTCGACCTTGGCGATGTAGCCGTTGATGCCGGTCGAGAGGGCGAGAATGGCCGCGATGCCGATGATGCCGATGGAGCCGGCGAACGACGTCATGGCCGTGCGGCCCTTCTTGGTGAGGAGGTTTCTCGCCGAGAGGCCCAGGGCGGTGACAAAGCTCATGGAGATGTGCTTGTCGGCCTTGGCCTTGCGAGGGGCGTGCGCGGGACCGGCGGCGTGGGCGGGGACGGGCGGGGTGACGAGGGACGCGGCTGCGGGGTCGAACGGGTTGGTGTCGCCGGTCACGCAGCCGTCGGCGAGGGTGACCACGCGCGTGGCGTACTGATCGGCCAGATCGGAGTTGTGGGTAACCATGATGACCAGGCGGTCGTCCGCGACCTCGCGCAGCAGGTCCATGACCTGCACGGACGTGACCGAGTCGAGAGAGCCCGTGGGCTCGTCGGCCAGCACGATCTCGGGATCGTTGATGAGGGCTCGGGCGATGGCCACGCGCTGCATCTGGCCGCCGGACAGCTGCGACGGGCGCTTGTCCAGCTGGTCGCCCAGGCCCACGCGCTCAAGGACCTCGGCCGCGCGGCGGCGCCTCTCGGCACGGCCCACGCCCGAGAGCGTGAGCGCGAGCTCGACGTTCTCGAGCACCGACTGGTGCGGGATGAGGTTGTAGCTCTGGAAGACGAAGCCCACGCGGTTGTTGCGGTAGGCGTCCCAATCGCGCTCGCTGAAGTTCTTGGTCGAGATCCCCTCGATCACGAGGTCGCCCGAGTCAAAGCGGTCGAGGCCGCCGACGACGTTCAACAGCGTGGTCTTGCCGGAACCCGAGGGCCCCAGGACGGCGACGAACTCGTTGTCGCGGAAGGCCAGGTCGACGTCGTTCAGGGCGACCTGGACGTTCGCCGCCGTTCTATATTCCTTGCGTATCTTATTGAGCTCAAGCATCAAGCAGGCCGTTTCTCTTTGAGGTGGGTAGTTCTCGACCTGCCTAAAGAAGACGGCCGGGTGCGGGCGCGCGGCGGCGCCGAAAAAACTAAACGTTCATAATAGCCCAACAGATAACGGGCTGGTGAACCAGTTTGTTAAATAAAGAAGCCAGGTAAATAAAGCCGCCAGGCCCGGTTTTGCCCGTGCCTGGCGGCCTTCGTTTTTCCTGGCGCTTTGTTTCTTAGGCGGCCATCGCGCGGACCTTGAGCGCCGCGGCGCCGGCGCGGGTAAGGAGCTCGTGGTCCACGGCGCCCGCGCCCAGGGCGGCAAGCGCGTTGGCGAGAAGCACGTCGACCTCGTCGTCCATGTGGCCGAGGGTCATGGCGCAGTAGGCGTCGGCGGCCATGCCGCGAAGCGCCGCGAGAAGAAGCGCGGAGGAGACGTCGCCGTCAGCGGGGGCGCAAACGACGCCCTGCTCAACGCCGCGGTGGGCGCTCACGTGCTCGCTGCGGTCGTGGACGGCCTCGATGTACTCGTCGAGGCTGGCCTCGTCGCTGCACGCGACGCTGGCGTAGAGGCCCTCGATCACGACGCCGAACGCGTGGCCGCAGGGCACGAAGCCGGGCATGGCGTCCATGGCGTTGGTCATCGTGGCGCCCAGGCCGCAGAGCTCGGCCAGAAGCTCGTCTCGCTTGGCGTAGAGGGCGGGGCGGTCGGACTCGGTCGCCTGGACGGCGCCGTGCTGCACGGGGTTGGTCATCTTGGGGATCCTTTCGTGTGGGCGCTAAACTATGCCCCAGTTTACGCGAGAAGCGCCCTACAATTGCCGCATGTCTGGTCCCCGCACATATATCCTGCAAGCAGGCGGCGTCGACGTCGAGGTCGAGCGCAAGGCCGTGCGACGCATGAACCTGCGGGTAGTCGCGAAGGGCCGCGTGCGGATGAGCGTGCCCTGGCGGGTGGGCAAGGCGGAGGCAGCGGCCTTTCTGGCCTCGCACGAGGCGTGGCTTGTTGAGGCGCTGGCCCAGGTCGAGGCCCGGCGGGCAGCCGACGCCGCGCGGCATGCCGACGGCCAAGTTCCCCTGTGGGGCAAGCTCGTGACCTGCGATTCATTGCCTGAGGAGCTGTGGCGGGCCGAGCTTGAGGCGCGCCTGCCCCAGATGATTGCCGCAACCGAGGCCGCGCTCGGCGTCCACGCGAGCGGCTGGCAGCTGCG
>CAVDTK010000004.1:0-37987 GCA_963611755.1 Oscillibacter sp. ER4 | reverse complement strand
TTTCTCGTTAAGGGGTATGTGGCATGAAGCAATACATTGTCGATGCGTTCACGGGTAAGCCCTTTGCGGGAAACCCTGCTGCTGTCTGCGTGATGGATAGCTGGCCTGCTGACGAGGCCATGATGAGGCTCGCTATGGAGAACAACCTCTCCGAGACGGCTTTTATCGTGAAGGAGCCGCAGGGCTATCACCTGCGCTGGTTCACACCCGGGACCGAGGTTGAGCTTTGCGGACATGCGACGCTGGCGTCTGCGTATGTGATCCTGAACCACTGCGAGCCTGGCGCTACGGACGTCACGTTCACTACCTTGAGCGGGGAGCTTCTCGTCCATCGAAATAGAGAGTTCTATGAGATGGACTTTCCCACCTATGAGCTGGCCGAGATTCCGATTACCGATGCCATGGAGGCCGCCTTTGGCGCGCGTCCCGTGAAGGCGGTGCTGGGGCTTGACCTGGTGTGCGTTTTCGACTCCGAGAAGACTGTGCGGGAGATGACCCCTAACCAGGAGCTTCTTTTGGGGATTGAGGGCAGGATCCAGAACGCCACCGCACTCGGTGCCGAGACTGACTGCGTTTCTCGCAGCTTTGCCCCTAAGCTGAGCATCGTGGAAGACCCGGTGTGCGGCTCGGCTCATTGCCAGATCGCCGACTATTGGGCGCGCGAGCTGGGCAAGAGCGAGATCTATGCGTACCAGGCCTCGAAGCGCGGCGGGTACCTGCGCTGCGTTGTCCAGGGCAACGGCAGGGTCACCATCAGCGGAGAGGCAACGCTTGTCGCGATCTCTGACATCGTGGCCGAGCTTTGGCGAGAAGAGCGCAGGAGTTTGGGGTTAAGTGCGTTTAAGCTGCTAAGCTCTAGGTATACCTGATCATCTAGAGCTTGTAAGGGGTCCTGCGGCCTATGGGTTTCTCGCCGACTATCCTGCTCGTGTTCCTTGTTGCGTTTTTGGCCTCGCTGTTGGGGCCTTTGTGCGGTATCGGCGGCGGGGTGATCATCAAGCCGGTCGTGGACGCGATGGCGATCATGCCGGTGGCCACGGTGTCATTCTTGTCGAGCGTATCGGTGCTCACGATGTCGCTGGCCACGCTGGCGCAAAACGCTGCTTCTAAGACCTCCACGGTAAACGTCAAGAGCATGCTGCCTTTGGCTTTGGGCTCTGCCGTGGGCGGAGTCGCGGGCAAGGTCGCCTTTAACTACCTGGGCAAATCGGTTTTCAGCGACGCCGAGCTCGTGGGCGCCGTACAGGCTGTGATTCTCATCGTCCTCACCGTTTGCGTGTTTGCCTATACCGTGAAGCGCGACGCGGTGCGCTCGCTCGATATCAAAAACGGCGCCGCTAAGGCCTCCATTGGTTTTATCGCCGGCGCGCTTTGGTCTTTCTTGGGGATCGGCGGCGGCCCCTTTAACCTGGCGATCCTTACGTTCTTCTTTGCCATGGAGACAAAGCCGGCCGCCCAGGCGTCTCTTTTTATCATCGCGTTCTCGCAGACGGCGAGTCTGATCTACTCACTGGTGCTGGGCGGCCTGCCTGACTTTGCGCTGGTGGCGCTGGTGGGGATGTGCGCGGCGGCGGTCTTGGGCTCTGTGGTGGGTCGCAAGATCGCCAAGAAGGTGAGCTCGCAGACGATCGACCGCACCTACCTCTTTGCGCTGGTCCTGATCATCTGCATCTGCGCGTACAACTTTGCGCGCTTTACCGGCCTTCTCTAAGCGTCTTGAACATGAGCTGCTTGTAGGTCTCGACGCCGGGCTGGTCGAAGGGGTTCACGCCCAGGAGCGTGGCCGACTGGTAGCACGAGAACTCGAAGAAGTAGAAGAGCATGCCCCAGTGGGCGGCGTCGGTCGCGTCGAGCTCAAGCGTCAAGACGGGCAGGGCCTGCGCGTGCGCCTCTCGCGTGGCTGCCATGCTCGCCTTGTTGATGTCCCAGAAGTCGGCGCCGTCGAGGTAGCCAAAGCCGTCGGCGACGTCCGTGCCGCCAAGTACTAGGGAATCCTCTGGGCCCTTGCCGGTCACGTCGAGCAGGGTCTCGAAGAGCTGCGGGGTTCCGTCCTGGACATACTGGCCCAGGCTGTGAAGCTCCTCGGAGTACTCGGCGCTGGCAGGGAAGAGGCCTCGGCCGCACTTGCCCTCGGACTCGCCGAAGAGCTGCTCCCACCACTTTGAGAACCAGCGGAAACGCGGCTCGAAGAAGGAGAGAAGCTCGATGCGGTAGCCCTTCTCCCATAAGAGATTGCGCGCGCAGGCGTAGGCGAGGGCCGGATTTTCGCCCGGCGCGGCGTGGCGGCAGACCTGCTCCATCTGTTTGGCGCCCTCTACCAGGGCGCGGATGTCGACGCCTGCGCAGGCAAGCGGCAAAAGGTGGACGGCCGTCATGGCGGTGTAGCGCCCGCCGACGTTGGTGGCGAAGGGCACAAACGAGAAGCCCTGCTCGCGCGCGAGGTCGTCGAGCGCAGAGCCTATGGTGCCGCAGCAGACGATGCGTCGGGCGGCCTCGTCGCGGCCGTACTTCTCGACAAGCCACTGGCGCAGCAGGCGGAAAGAACTGCCCGGCTCCAGGGTCTCGAAGTTCTTGGCGATACAGTCGATCACGACGTCGTGGCCCTCGAGCGAGGCGAGCATCTGGTTCAAGGCGGCGGGGGAGAGTGTGTTGCCCGCGTAGACGATGCGCATCCCACGGGGCCGCAGGGCCTCTGTGACGGCCCGTGCGGCGTTGTTGGAGCCGCCCACGCCGATGATCACGAAGGTGTCCGCAAGGCCGCGCAGGCGCTCTGCCGGGGCCTCGATGGCATCCAGGTGGCCTGCGCCGGCCCACTCGTCGACGGAGAGCCACCCCAGCGAGTCCGCGTAGCGCTTCTCGCCGGCCGAGCACGCCTCAAGCACACCTGCCGCGGCCTCGGCCGCCGCGTCGAGCTCCGCCGCCGACAAGAACTTCTCGGCATATCCCGCGTCGAACCTGATCATGGCATCTCCTTCTAGAAAAGGGCCGACGCCCGCAACCTGTGCGGACGCCGGCCTGGGGGGTCACTCAAAAACCGATCTGCCGAGAAAACCTAGCAGCCGCAGGGGTGGGCCGGGGCGTCGTCGCGGTAGTGGCTGTTTTGCGAGGGGTCCAGCATGCACAGGTGCGGCACGGCCGAGACGTAGGCGCCCGGCAGGGCCAGGATGTTGGGGTGGCCGTCGGTGTACTTGGCCGTGGCGTCCGCGATGGCCTCCTCGAAGGTCGGGCGGGTCTTAAGCCCCATGGTGCGGGCGATGCCGGGCTTCTGCGCGCCCACGATGTAGGTTGCCGACAGGTACTTCTCGGCAAGGTTTCCGCAGGTCATCATGCTGAAGGCGTGGAAGGGGTGGAAGGCGCCGGCAAAGCGGTAGCGGCGGATGTACTCCTCGTTGGTGGCAAAGTACTCCCCGTACTTGATCATCTCGTCCAGCGTGTTCATCTTGTCGGACTGCCACAGCTCCCACAGCTCGCGCGCGTAGGGCCAGCGCTCGTCGTGGAACCAGCCGTCGCAGTAGCTGGCGATGACAAAGACGCAGTGGTCCGACAGGATCCTCTTGTGGCGGATGACCTGGGCAGAGACGCCCTGCATCATCTGGATGGGGTTGGTGCCCATGCCGTCGCCGTAGTGGTACTTGGTGGGCATGCCCATGACCACGATGTCGTATTTCTTCTCGGCCCAGTGGACATAGGTGCGCTTGTCGGCCGTCTTCCAGGCGATGGGCTGCATCTCGGCCGCGTAGCCGGAGTTGATCTCGATCTGGCGAGACCAGGTGTCGAGAACCGCGTCGCAGCAGAAGAACTTCTTGCCCATCTTCTCTTCCATGAACATGCCCTGCTGGTCGAACTTGTCGCGCATGAGGCTGTTGGTCGAGACGGGCACGAAGTCCGGGCGGCTCATGACGACGGGCACGTGGTGGGCGGCGATGGAGCGCCAGTGGGAGATGCCGGTTGCGCAGTGCTTGTAGCCGCCGGAGTAGCCGCCGTAGGGGTTGCCCTGCGTGTGGCCGATGAGGATCGCGATGTCGGCGTCGTAGACGCGCTTGTTCATGATGACGTGGTCGCCCTGGGGGGTGTAGCCCAGGTCAACGAGGTCGTCGTAGTTCTCGGAGTCGTGGGCGTCGATCTGGCCAGTGTGCTTGAACTCGTTGTAGAGGTCCTCGCCCAGGATCTGCTTGGCCTCGGCGTCGTTGGTGCGCGGGTGCAGGCCGTTGGAGAAAAGGAGCAGGACGTCGTCGTGGGAGACGCCGTTGGCGAAAAGCTCGTCCAGGCAGGCACGGATGGCCACGCGGCGGTGCGAGGTGGGCTGGCAGCCGCCCTTCACGATGTCGGGGATGACGATGACGACCTTGGCGCCGGGGTGCGCGAGGTCTGCCAGGGGCTCCATGCCGATGGGGTTGCGGATGCTCTCGAGGGTGGCGGCGTAGAGGCTGTCCCAGTCCTGGGGCAGGCACTCGGGGTCCTTGACGGTCTCGCCGGTGATGAAGACGTCGGTGTCGTCGGGCAGCTCGGCCGCCATCTTGCCGGTGCCGTACTCGAACTCAAGCTTCATGGTGTTCCTTTCTTGCGTGGCGCCGGTGGCGCGCGACGCGGCTAGGCGTTGAGGTAGAGGTCCACGATCTGTGCGTACTCGTTGGGGTAGAAGCCGATCTCGCCCTGGAAGCGCGTGAGGGCGATGAGGCCGCCGTCGACCTCGGGGATGCCGGCGAGCATCTGGGCGTTGTCGGCCTTGAGGCCGCCGCCGTAGACCACGTCGACGCCCGGCACGGTCTTTTTGATAAGACGGGCGACCTTCTGGATATAGGGCGCGTCTGCCGGGGTCTTGCCCGGGCCGATGGACCAGACGGGTTCGTAGGCGACGCGAACGCCGCCAAGGTCACAGCCCTCAAGGCCCTGCGTCACCTGGTCGGTTAGGACCTGCTCCCAGGCGTCGACCTCCTCGGCGCGCTCGCCCATGCAGAAGAGGACCTTGAGGCCCGCCGCCTGGGCGCACTTGACCTCGCGGTTCAAGATGCGGTTGACCGCCGGCTCCACGTCTTGGGGCGCCGCCCCGCACTCGGCCATGGTCGCGCGCAGGGCCATGCGCTCCTCGCAGTGGCCGATGAGCGCCCAGCCGCAGCCGAGCTGGGCCACGGAGTTGCCCGTGCGCAGCGTGGTGAAGGCGCCGAAGTTGCCGCCGGGCGCGGTGTCGGCGGTGTGGACGCCCTGGCAGCCTACGCCCAGGGGGCTTCCCGCGGCGCCCGCGACGGCCCCGATGAGATGGGCCTCGGGGAGAAACGCTGCGAACTCGGCGACGTCCGCGTACTTCTCGGCGACGCCCTTGATCTGCGAGGTCACGGCCTGGCCCCACTCGGCGGGGGCCGCCAGGCGGTTGACGCCGCCCAGCTCCGGCGTGACGTCGAAGCGCTTGAGGTTCAAAAAGATGTGCTTCATGGGCTTCTCTTCTCCTTAGACAAAGCTCGCGAACGTGGGCAGTTTGGGGCCGATAAGGGGCGCCAGCCACTGGCGGTAGGCGTCGGTCACGCCGTTTCCGGCCTCGTTGATGTAGGCGTTGGGCAGCAAGCGCTCTTCCAGCATGACCTGCTCGATGGGAATGCGGACGTATTTGACCTGGTAGGGGTCGCAGCTCACGCGCTCGATGCCGATCATCTTGCCGGTGTCGCCCTCGAGGGCGCAGCGCACGGCCTCGCGCCCGCAGGCCACGGCCTCTTCCCGGTCGACGTCGCTTTGCCAGGCGATGGATGCCCTGCCGAGAAGACCGGGCTTCTCGGAGCGCGACTTGTAACCCAGCTCCTTGATGATGAGACGCGACAGGTGCGCCGAGACGTCGCCGAAGTAGGTGGCGCGGCCGACCGTCATGAGGGGCGGGGCGATCGGGGTGCCCTGGGCGTCATGGATGCCCTCGGAGACCACCACGACGCCTGAGCCCTTCTCGTCGATAAGGCGCTGGCAGTCGTTGAGAAACGCCGTCTGGTCGAAGGGGCGCTCGGGCAGGTAGATGAGGTCGGGGCCGCCGCAGCCGCACTCGTCGCCCAGGGCGGAGGCCGCCGTGACCCAACCGGCCGAGCGGCCCATGGCCTCGACGACCGCGATGTGGATGGGAAGGCCGTGCACGTCGCAGCAGACCTCGCCGACGCTTGCCGCCATATAGCGGGCGGCGCTGGCGAATCCCGGCGCGTGGTCGGTCACGGCGATGTCGTTGTCCATGGTCTTGGGGATGCCCACCACGTCGATGGGGATGCCCGCCGCCTGGCAGGCCGCGTAGATCTTTCCGCAGGTGTCCATGGTGCCGTTGCCGCCGGTGGGCAGAAGCCAGCGCACGTTGTTGGCGGCAAGCGCGGCCGCAAGCTCCGCATAGTCGTCGTCTTCCAAGGGCTTTCTGCTGGTGCCGATGGCAGAGGAGGGCGAGCGCGGCAAAAGGTCGAGCTTTGCCCTGTCTACCTGCGAGAAGTCCACGAAGTTCCCCTGCGTGATGCCGCCCACGCCGCCAAGCGCGCCCAAGACGCGGCCGACGCCGGAGGATTTCAAGGCCTCGTCGACGGCGCCGTAGAGCGACGCGTTGATGACCGCGGTGGGGCCGCCCCCGTGGACGACCAGCAACGTCTGCGGCGCGGGCATCTAGATCCCGGCCTTCTGGTAACGCTCGGCCATCTCGTCCAGCGAGACGACCTCGACATCCGGGGCGTGGCCCACGCTGCCGAACTCGACGACCAGGGTCGCGATGGCCTCCTTGACGCCGGCCTCAATGGCGTCGACCAGGGCCTGGCGGTCGGCGTCGGGGATGATGCCGGTCATGACGGTGTCGTAGACGGCCGGCAGGAAGGCGCGCGGGTCGGGGTTTTGCGGGTGCTCAAGAAGCAGCTGGTAGACGCCGCCGATGGAGGCGCTGTCCTGAAGCTCGGGGCGCTTGGCAAAGAGCTCGCGCATGTTGCGGGTGACGGCCAGGCGGATGTCGGTGTCGACGTTGATCTTGTTGATGCCGGCGGGAATCGCGGCCTTGAGCTCGGACAGGGCGATGCCGTAGGCGTTTTGGATGTCGCCGCCCAGCTCGTTGATCTCGCGCACGATGTAGGCCGGTACGGTGGAGGAGCCGTGGCTCACCAGGGCGCAGTCGAGGTTCTCGTGCGCCAGGCACTCGCGCACGGCGATGGGGATCTCGCGGCGAAGCTTGACGTCTTTGCCCTTGGAGGGGCCGTGCATGGTGCCGTAGGAGATGGCCAGGGCGTCCACGCCCGTGCTGCGCACGAACTCGACGGCGGACAGCGGGTTGGTGTAGGTGCTCGACGCCGCGAAGACGTGGTCCTCGACGCCTGCCAGCACACCCAGCTCGCCCTCGACGGAGACGCCGCGCGGGTGCGCGTACTTGACGACCTCGCGCGTGAGCTCGATGTTCTCCTCAAAGGGCAGAGAAGACCCGTCGATCATGACGGAGGTGTAGCCGCCCGCGATGGCGGCCTTGACGCTTTCCATGTCGCGGCCGTGGTCGAGGTGCAGGACCACCGGGATGGGGGAGTCCTCGCCGTACTTCTTGACGGCGTCGCCGATGTTCTTGGCGCCGCGGATCTTGTCCTCGACGGTGCCGTTGGCAAAGTCGGCGCGGCCGCCCATGAAGGCGTTGGCCAGGTCTGCGCCCTGAAGGATGGCCGCGGACCTGAGCATCTGGTGCACCTCGATGGCGGCTTTTGCCTGGCACACGGCGTTGACGTTGAAGGCGCCTTGCGCGTACCCGCCGCGACGGGCGGCGTCCAGAACAGGTTTCAGCGGAACAAGCATCTAAATCCTCCTGTCTCGGCCGGCGCGGCCGATCCAAACCCAAAAGCGATTATTTGGCTGCGGGCGCGGTGCCCACGGGAGCCTCGATGATGTTGGTGAGCTTGATGGACTTTGCGGACGGCGCCCCGCCGCGTACCAGGGCGAGAAGCTCGTCTGCGCAGGCGACGCCCGCCTCGTAGTTGGGAAGGCGGGTATAGAGATGGGCTGCGCGCCAGTTCTCGCCGTTGCTGGCGAGCTCGACATAGGTGACCTTGCGGTTTGGCCCGGGGCGCCTTGAGTCGAGGGCGCGGAAGGTGTGGGTCCAGGTGGCCCAGCTCGAGACCAGCACGTCGCCGTCGGAAAGCTCATCCAAGACCGTCGCCGCGGCGGTCACGAACTCAGCGTCTACGGCCAGGCCCTCGTCGGTCATCGCCATGACGTAGCGTGAGTCCCAGGCCTCCATGTTCTTCTCGTCGATAGGCGCCAGGCGCACGCAAAGCTCAACGCCTGCCTGCTCACAGGCATCGCGCACGCCTTCTTCGCGCAGGGTCTCCTGGCACGTGTCGATGCGGGGGCGAAAGTAGAAGAGACGCCCGGGATGTCCGCCCGCCTTCTCGATGGCGCGCGCGACGATGAGCTGGGCGCCGCCGCGGTAGTCGAGGTCAACGGTGCTGTAGTCGGTGGCGTCGACCTGGCAGTCAAAGACGACGAGCGGGGCCTTCTCCTCCATGAGGGCGGCCAGGCTCCTGGGGTCGGGGCCGTGGTTCTCGGTACCGATGAAGATGACGCCCGCCACGCGGCCGGCAAGGTAAGAGCTGGCGTAGTCGGCGATGCCCAGGTTGTCGAGCTTGTTGCCCAAAAGCAGGGCGTTGTAGCCCTCCTCTTCCAGGCGGGCCTGGATGCCGTAGGCCATCTGGCTGAAGCGCGGGACGGCGAGGTTCTTGCGAAGGACCAGGCCCACGGAGGGCACGCTGTGGCTGCGCAAGGTGCGTGCATGGGCGTTGGGGGTGTACTTGAGCTTGGCGACTGCCTCGAGCACACGCTTGCGGGTCTCGGGGCGGATGGTCTGGCCCGGCGTGTCGTTGATGACGTAGCTCACGGTGGCGGCGGTGACCCCGGCCTCGCGCGCGACGTCTTTTAACGTTGTGCGTTTGCTCATCTCGCCCCAATCTCCGCGGAACACTTTTACGATTAAGTATAGTACTACTCGCTACGGGACGGCAATTACCGGATTGGCGAGAATGGCCATTTCTTGACTCGTGTCGCATATCACGCTGTTTACAAAGGTAAAACGCACAAGAAACCGCCAGTGGCGTAATTTTAGGGCCAGGCGGTAAAAAGTCGCTTGTTAACGAATCGAGCACAGAACCGCAATCTGGAGTGTGTTACAAATACGATAGCTTAATCGTTTGAGTGTTTTCCAACGGTTGTTGCGCGTCGTCTCCACCGGGTCGAGAAAGACCCTGCACGTGTTTGTTCCACATTCGCACTTTAAGCCCGCGGCCGAGAAAATCCGCCGCCGACGAACAAGCTAGAAGGAGGCCGTCCGTGAAAGACAAGAAGGTATCCATCTGGAGCAAGGTCCCTAACTGGGCCTGGGCGCTGATCTCATTGGCCTGCGCCGTGGGGTTGTGGCTTTTGGCCTCGGGCAAGTGGCCCGCGGTCTTCGCCTCGCCCGACAAGGTCTTCACCGCGTTTTTGTCCCGCGCGCAGAGCGGCCTTCTGTGGCAGCACACCTGGGCCTCGGTCTCCCGCGTCCTTATGGGCTTTGGCCTGGCCTTTGTCGTGTCGATCCCCGTCGCCTTCCTGATGGCCTGGTACGACCCGTTCCGCCACGTCATCGAGCCGTGGATCCAGTTCATCCGCAACATCCCGCCTCTGGCCTACGTGTTCTTGATCATCGCGGCTTTGGGCATCGGCCAGGCCTCTAAGGTCACGGTCATCTTCATCGCGGCGTTTCTCGTCATGGTCGTCACCATCTACCAGGGCGTCAAGGGCGTCGACACCACTTTGATCAAGGCCGCGAGGGTCTTGGGCGCCAGCCAGCTCGACATCTTCTTCAAGGTCACGATCCCCGCTTCCACCCCGTTCATCCTGGTCGCCGCCCGCCTGGGCCTGTCGACCTCGCTCACCACCCTCATGGCCTCCGAGATCGTCGGCGGCGACAAGGGCCTGGGAATGATGATCCAGCAGGCCTCGGGTTACTACCAGATGGACGTCGTGCTTCTCGGCATCCTGATGCTCGGCATCATCGGCATCTGCTTCGAGAAGATCGTCCGCTACCTTGAGAGGAGGTTCACGGGATGGCAGGAGTCGGTTCAGCAGTAGACGCGCCCGTGAAGGTGCACATCGAGAACGTCGTCAAGAAGTTCGACACGCGCAAGGGCGAGATGACCGCCTTGAACGGCGTCAACCTCGACATTCACGAGAACGAGTTCGTCTGCGTGGTAGGGCCTTCGGGCTGCGGCAAGTCCACGCTGCTCAACATCATCGGCGGCCTTGAGGAGCCCACCGAGGGCAAGGTCACCGTCGACGGCCGCGAGGTCGAGGGCCCTGGTCCGGATCGCGGCATCGTCTTCCAGCAGTACGCGCTTTTCCCCTGGCTTACCGTCGAGGACAACGTCAAGTTTGGCCTCAAGCTCCAGGGCAAGAGCAAGGAAGAGCAGGACGCCATCGCCGAGAAGTACATCAAGCTCGTCGACCTGCAGGACTTCGCCAAGTCCTACCCCAAGGAGCTTTCGGGTGGCATGAAGCAGCGCGTGGCCATCGCTCGCGCCTACGCCGTGAACCCCAAGGTCCTTCTCATGGACGAGCCCTTTGGCGCGCTTGACGCCCAGACGCGCACCCAGCTCCAGCAGGAGCTTCTCGACACCTGGGAGAAGGAGCAGAAGACCTGCTTCTTCATCACCCACGACGTCGAGGAGGCCATCATCTTGGCCCAGCGCGTGGTCATCATGTACGCGCGCCCCGGCCGCGTGAAGGAGGTCGTGCCCATCGACATCCCGTACCCGCGCACGCAGGAGACCAAGATGACGCCCGAGTTCTTGGAGCTCAAGAACCACATCTGGAGCCAGGTCTACCAGGAGTACCTCTCGGTTAGAAAGTAGGGCAAGGCTTTCTAACGGACCGCTTTACCAGGCGTTTATTCGTGTTGGCGTTACCGGGGACGCGTCCCCGTCGATTTGGGAGGATGCGCGCGGGCAGACCCTGCGCGCACTAGGGAAAGGAACCCATCATGAAAAAGCTCGACTCCGCACTGTCTCGCCGCTCGTTTATCCAGGGCATGGGCGCCGCCGGCGTCGCGGCCGCCGGCCTTGCCCTCGTGGGCTGCGGCGGCTCTTCCAGCTCTTCTTCTGACTCCAAGTCCGAGAGCAAGTCCGAGGACTCCAAGGACGCCAAGACCTACGACCCCGTTACCCTGAAGGTCGCCTTCATGCCCAACCTGGGCTCCGCCGGCACGCTCTTCTCGGCCATCGACCAGGGCTACTTCGAGAAGTTTGGCATCACCGTCGAGACCTCCCAGTTCGACGCCGGCCCCGCCGAGATCTCGGCCATGCAGTCCGGCGACATCGACCTGGCCCAGATCGGCCACGGCGCGCACGCCCTGTGCATCGAGGGCAACGCCAAGATCTTCGCCTTCGACCAGCTCTCCCAGGCCGACTGCGTGGTTGCCAACAAGTCCCACGGCATCTCTTCTGCCAAGGACCTCAAGGGCAAGACCATCGGCGTGACCTCCGGCACCTCCTCCGAGATCATCCTCCAGTACGTCCTTAAGGACGCCGGCCTCACCACCGACGACGTGACCCTGACCGAGATGAAGGTCGACGGCATGACGACCGCTATGATCGCCGGTCAGATCGACGCCGCCGCCACCTGGTCGCCCAACACCGTGACCCTGGAGGAGCAGCTCAAGGACAACTACCTGGTCCTGGGCACCAACACCGACTACTCCGACAAGGTCGCCTTCCCCGGCTCCTACATCTGCCTGCCCGACTACGCCGAGAAGAACGCCGAGGTCCTCGAGCGCTTTGCCGCCGCCCTCGACATGGGCAAGGTCTACCGTGCCGCCCACATCGAAGACGTGGCCAAGCTCCTGGCCGACAAGCTCGGCTTGCCCGAGGACACGCTTCTGAAGTCCACCGGCGAGGGCGACTGGCAGGGCGCTGCCGACGTCATCGGCGACACCGACAAGATCGTGGCCTACTACAAGGCCCAGCAGCAGGTCTTCCTGGACAACGGCCGCATCACCGCCGAGGTGCCCGTCTCTGACTACGTCCTCGAGGACGTCATCACCGCGGCCGACAAGCTGTATGCTGAGTCCAAGTAACTCTTAAGCATGAATCCGCCCCGTCTCGAGCGAGACGGGGCCTTTCGGCCTTCTCGCTACCGGGTGACCTCTTCCCACCTGCGCGGGAAGGCCTTCTTGGGAGGCTCTGCGAGCTAAGGAAGGAGCATCATGGATTACTATCACATCTCTGCGGACGATCTGGGAAAGGGCGCGCGCATCCCGCTTGAGTTCCCCGGCGACTCGAACGCCGTTTTCCTTGACCTCGCCTTGGAGATGACGGGCTGCATCAAGGAGAACAACGCCCAGGGTAAGCCCACCGTCTTCATCTGCCCGGTGGGGCCTGTGGGCCAGTACCCCATCTTCGTCGACCTGGTGAACGCCGAGAAGATCAGCCTCAAGGACTGCTGGTTCATCAACATGGACGAGTATTTGACCGACGGCGACGCCTGGGTGGACACGAGCCACCCGCTGTCCTTCCGCGGCTTCATGGACCGCGTGGTCTACGGCCAGATCGACCCCGAGCTGCTGATGCCCGCCGAGCAGAGGATCTTCCCCGACCCGGCGAACCCCGGCCATATCCAGGAGGTCATTGAGCGCCTGGGCGGCGTCGACATCGCCTTTGGCGGCATCGGCATCACGGGCCACTTGGCCTTCAACGAGCCGCAGGAGGCCCTGAGCTGCGAGGAGTTCGCGGCGTTGGAGACCCGCGCGTTGGATATCACGCCCGAGACGCGCGCCACCAACTGCGGAGACTTGGGCGGTGCCCTTGAGGACTTCCCGCGCCGCGCCGCCACCATCGGCATGCGCCAGATCCTGGGTGCTCGTAAGGTGCGCCTGGGGGTCTTTCGCGATTGGCACCGCGCCGTCGTGCGTCGCGCCGCCTACGGCGAGCCGACGGCATCCTTCCCGGCCACGCTTTTGCAGGGGCACCCTGACGCCAAGATCTACGTGAACGACATCGCCCGCGCCCAGGCTTACTAGGGGGTGGGCCGGATGGAGGATTGCGTCTACATCACCGGTGGCCAGGTCCTGTGCGAGGGGAAGCTCGTGCGGGCCAACGTGACCGTCGAGGCCGGCAAGGTGACGCGGGTCTCGTCCGCGTACTCGAACCCGCTCGACTTTAAGGTGGTGAACGCCTCCGGCTGCGTCGTCTTGCCGGGCTTCATCGACGTGCATACCCACGGCGCGCACAACCACGACGTCAACGCCTCGAGCGAGGACGACCTGCGCGACATCGGGCGCTTCTTCGCGTCGCAGGGCGTGACGGGGTGGCTCTGCTCGATCCTGACCGACACGCCCGAGCAGACGCTGTGGTGCATCGGCGAGGCCCGCAAGGTCATCGAGGGCGGCGCCTACGACGGGGCGGCCCTTCTCGGCATCCACCTTGAGGGGCCGTGCCTGTCGAGCGAGTACAAGGGCGCCATGCCCGAGCACCTGCTCATGCACGAGGCGAGCGTGGGGCTGTTCGAGCGCTACCAAGAGGCGGCGGGCGGGCATGTTTTGTACACCACGCTGGCGCCCGAGGTCCCGGGCGTGCCGGAGCTTATCCCGCAGCTGTCCGGGCTTGGTATCACCGTGGCGCTGGGCCACTCCGGCGCGACCTACGACCAGGCCTGGGAGTGCGTGCGGGCGGGCGCCAAGTCCTTCACGCACGTGGGCAACGCGATGCGCCTTTTCCATCAGCACGAGCCGGCCATCTTTGGCGCGGCGATGGAGAGCGACTGCTACGCCGAGACGATCTGCGACGGGCGTCACCTGGCGCCCGGCACCGTGCGCATGTACGTCAAGTGCAAGGGGTGGGACCGCGTGCTGGGCATCACCGACTCCATCATGGCGGCCGGGCTGCCCGACGGCCGCTACAAGCTGGGCGTGAACGACGTCGTGGTGGAGGAGGGCGACGCCAAGCTCGCCTCCAACGGCGTGCGCGCCGGCTCGACCCTGACGCAGGCCCAGGCGCTGAGGAACTTCATGAGGTTCACGGGCGCGGGCGTGGAGCTGGCGTCCAAGCCGATGACCCAGAACCCGGCCGATTTGTTTGGGTGGGCCGACAAGGGCCGCATCTTCGAGGGCGCCGCGGGCGACCTGGTGGTTCTCGACGACAAGTACAAGGTGGTGCGGACCATCGTGGGCGGCCGGAGCGTGTACGTGCGGTAGGGTTTCTCGCCGCGCGGGCCGAGGGCTTCTCGGCGACCCCCCTTGATTTTGCCGATGTTTGTGGGTTGCTTCCTAAAGTGAGCCGACGTTTGTGGGTTTGAGGCCCCGATTTCCTAAGAACCGCCGATGTTTGTACAAACGTCGGCGGTTTTTGGGTGGGGGCGGCGCGCCCATTTCTGAATTTGGATACCTTCCGTTAACCCATTGCGCTCTCCTTTTATCTACCATTAGTTCAACTATTGGACTGATAGTAGAAGTAGAGGTGTCTTCATGGGCTTTGTCGCCGAAGAGGTTTCTCGAGAAGGCCTGGGCAGTTTGCAGGAGGCCCTGACTCCCGGCAATATCCGGGCAGCTGGGGTGCCGAGCCTTGGCGGCGCGGAGTTCGACTTCAAGACGGCACCCTGCATCAGGCGCGCGCTGGCCGACTATGCCGAGAACGGCTACTACGCGTTCACCTGGCCCATAGACGGATACCTCGAGCGCATCCAATGGTGGATGGCCAACGCCCGCGACTGGGAGATCGACGGTGCTTGGGTGGTTCCGACCCTGGGCACGATCTTCTCGGTGGCCACGTGCCTTCGCATGCTCTTGGGACCCGACGACGCCATGATCGTCCAGCCGCCCGTGTACTACCGGTACGAGCAGGCGGCCACGCGCCTGGGCCTCAAGACCGTCTATAACCCGCTCGTGGCCGAAGACGGCTCCTATCGCATGAACTTCGAGCAGCTCGAGGCCGTGATGGCGGACGAGAAGAACAAGCTGCTCGTGATTTGCAACCCGGCAAACCCCGTCGGGCGCGTGTGGACCCGCGATGAGCTGCTGCGGGTTTCCGAGCTCTCCGCGAAGTACGGCACGGTGGTCGTCTCGGACGAGATCTTTGCCGAGGTCACCTTCGACGGCCACAAGACGGTGCCGTACGCCAGCCTGGAGCCCGGGCGTGCCAACGCCATCGTGCTGACGTCCATCGGCAAGTCCTTCTCGTGCACCGGCCTGAACTTTGCCAACGCCATAATCCCCGGCGGCCCGCTGCGCGAGCGCTTTACCGCGCAGCGCACCCGCGACCATTTTGGGAGCATCGACCCGTTTGGGCGCCAGGCCTTGATGGCCGCCTACACCCCGGAAGGCCTTGCCTGGCAGCGCGAGAGCGTCGCGTATATGGCCAAGAACCGCCAGATAATCGGCCAGGTGATCGAGAGCGCCAGGTTGGGGCGCGTCTATCCTACCGAGGGCACGTTCGTGTGCTGGGCGCATTGGACGGGCCTGTCTTTGCAAGGAGAAGAGCTCAACGACTTTTTCGAGAAGAAAGCCCTGCTCGAGATCGAGCCGGGCATGGAATACGGCCCGGGCCTCGAGCGCTTTAGCCGCATCAACATCTCTGGCCGCCATGCGCAGACGGCCACGGCGATGGAGCGGCTTGTCTTAGCCGTCGACGAGAACAACGTCCGTAAGTAGGGAGCAGGACATGGCTTTCGCAGACGTCAAACGCACTCATATGACCCGCGACGAGGCCTTCGAGCTTCTGGACCGGCTGGCGCAGGGCATCGCCCTGATGAACGGCCCGAGCTGCGAGACCTTGGTGCAGGAGATCGTGGGGAAGACCTTCCATACCCTGTCGATCTACAACGGCCACGTCTCGGGGCGGCAGGTGGGCTCCACGCTTTCCGTTTACGGCAGCGACACGATAGCCGATGACGACGACACGTCGTTCGACCCCTTCATGGACATCAACTGTGACAGCGCCCACACCAAAGACGGCCGTCGCATCAAGTCCTCAACCTGGCTGATCAGGGGCAAGAACTACGTGATGGGCCTGGGGATCAACAGCGACGTCACCGAGCTTGCGCGCGCGGCTGACCTTCTCGCCGGCATGGCTGAGGTAGGCGGCGAGCTGCGCGAGAGCCTCTATAGCAGCCCCGCCGTCTCGGAGGACGCTGACTCCCTGGTCGAGGAGTGCCTGCGAAACCTTGGCAAGCCGGCCGAGTCGCTGTCCAAGACCGAGAAGGTCGAGCTGGTTCGCATGCTCAACGAGCGGGGATTCTTCGATTACCAGAGAAGCGCCCCGGCCCTGGCAAAACGCCTGGGTATCTCGAAGAGCACCGTCTACAACTACCTGAAGGAGATCGCTTAAGGCATCGCTTAATGCCTTCGCGAGAAGGGCGCCTTTTTGGCGCAAGAGTACCCTTGTATTTCTGGATTGGAAACTTAGTTTAACAGCTGGACAAAACGTCTAAATCATCAACCGGATTGAAGTAGAGTTCCACTAAGCACGCCGCCTGCTGCATGGGAGAGAACATGGGCAAGTACATTGCTAAACGCGTCGCCTTTGGCGTCCTGACGGTGTTCGTCGTCACGACGCTGACCTTCTTCATGATGAACATGGTCCCCGGCGGGCCCTTCACCTCGGACAAGCTCTCCGAGCAGGCCCAGGCCCTTATCATGCAGAAATATGGCCTTGACCAGCCGGTTTTTGTGCAGTATGTCAACTACCTCAAGGGCCTGGCGCAAGGCGATTTGGGCACCTCGATCGTGAGCGCGGGCTACTCGGTCAACGACATCATCGCCGATAAGTTCCCGGTGTCCTTTAGCGTGGGCATCATCGCCATCGCCTTCAGCTGCCTGGTGGGCATCCCCTTGGGGATCCTGGCCGCTTATCGCCGCGGTACCCTGGTCGACCGCGCCATCACGACGCTGTCGAGCCTCTTTTCGTCTCTTCCCGGCTTTGTCCTGGCGGTTCTTCTGCTCTACGCCTTTGGCATGTGGCTGCATGTGCTGCCCACCTCCGGCCTTTCCAGCTGGAAGAACTACATCCTGCCGGTCCTTGCCTTGTCCGCGGGCCCCAGCGCAATCCTCTGCCGTATCACCCGAGCGGCCCTTCTGGACGTGTTGTCCCAGGACTTCACCCGATTTCTGCGCGCCAAGGGCATGGGCACCCGCACGGTCCTGTTCAAGCACGCGCTGAGAAACGCCGCGATCCCCATCGTCACCACCTTAGGCCCGCTCGCCGCGGGGATCCTGGTGGGCAACCTTGTGGTCGAGACGATCTTCTCGATCCCGGGACTTGGCTCCTACCTGGTGAAATGCATCTCTCAGCGAGACTATCCCGTGATCATGGGCACGACGATCTTCTATACCGCCTTCATCATCGTGATCCTTTTGGCGGTCGACATCGTGTACTGCGTCATCGACCCGCGCATCAAGCTGGACGAGGAGTAGGGGATGGATACGAAGACCAACGCTTTCAAGCCCTCCGTGGTCGCGGGCATCGAGCTGGATGCCGACGCTTTCGAGCCCGTGCCTTTGGGAGAAGACCTCGCCGCCTCCATCGCGGGCGACAACGAGCCCATCTGGCGCCGCCGCCTGCGCGCCTTCTGCGCCAACAAGGTGGCCGTGGTAGCCCTGGTGCTTCTTGTGGCGGTCGCGCTCTTTGGCTTTGTGGGGCCGCTTTTCCAGACGGCCAGCTACGACCAGGTATTCCGCGGCGAGGAGAAGCTCGCGCCCTGCGCCGCGCACCTTCTGGGCACCGACGAGATGGGCCGCGACATGCTTGTGCGCTGCATGTACGGCGTGCGCATCTCGCTGCTCGTGGGCTTCATCACCGCAGCGACCGTCCTTGTCCTGGGCTGCGCCTACGGGGCGATCGCCGGCTACTGCGGCGGCAAGGTCGACATGGTGCTCATGCGCATCGTCGAGATCGTCGAGTCCCTGCCCGCGCAGCTCATCGTCCTTCTCATGGCCATCACGCTGAAGTCGCCCATCGACGCCCTGTTCGAGAGCCTTCCGCAGTCGTTCATCACCCAGGCGGGCAGCGGCATGTTCTGCATCCTGGTGGCCTTCACGCTGCTGTATTGGACGGGCCTGGCGCGCATCGTGCGCGGCTCGGTGCTGCAGCTCAAGAGCGAGGGCTACTCGATGGCCGCGCGCTCGATGGGCGCCAAGGGCCCCTCGGTCGTCTGGAACCACCTTTTGCCCAACAGCCTCTCGCTCATCGTCGTCGAGGTGACGCAGCTGGTCAAAGACGGCATCTTTAGCGAGGCGTTTCTCTCGTTCATCGGCATGGGCGTGTCCGTGCCCATGGCGTCTTTGGGCACGCTCATCAACTCTGCCCGGGCCAACATGGTCCTGTATCCCTACGAGATGATCGAGCCGGCGGTCCTGATCTTTGTCATTACCTGGTCTTTGTACGTGATCGCCGATGCCCTCGAAGACGCCTTCGACCCGCGCATGCTGTAGGAGGAAGCCAAGATGACTGGTAGAACAAAAGGGGCCGCGGCCAAGGCGGTTTCCGGCATGCTTGCCCCGGTCACGGCGGGAGAGCCGCTTCTCCAGGTCCGCGACCTGCGCGTGAGCGTGAAGTCCCGCCGCGGCGACTACGACGTGGTCCACGGCGTGGGCTTTGACGTCATGGCGGGCGAGATCCTGGGCATCGTGGGCGAGTCCGGCTGCGGCAAGTCCATTACCATGAGCGCCGTGATGGGGCTTTTGCCCGCAGGCGTCCGCACGAGCGGCGCCACGATCAACTTTCGCGGCCTTGACCTGGGCAGCATTGACGAGAAGTCCATGGAGCAGCTTCGCGGCGGCGACCTCGCGATGGTGTTCCAGGACCCCATGACGGCCCTCGACCCGCTCTATACCGTGGGCAACCAGATGCTCGAGACCATCTTGAAGCACACGGCCTGCGGCAAAGATGAGGCCAGGCAGGTCGCCGTCGAGGCGCTGCGCAGCGTGGGCCTCTCCGAGCCCGAGAAGCGCATGGGCCAGTACCCGTTCGAGCTTTCCGGCGGCATGCGCCAGCGCGTGATCATCGCGATGGCCCTCTGCTGCCACCCGAGCCTGCTCATTTGCGACGAGCCCACCACCGCCCTTGACGTAACGATCCAGGCCAAGGTCTTGGACCTTATCCGCGACCTGCACGAGCAGCTGGGCAACTCGGCGGTGTTCATCAGCCACAACATGGGCGTCATCGCATCTTTGTGCGATCGCGTCGACGTCATGTACGGCGGCCATATCGTCGAGCGCGGGACCGTCGACGAGGTCTTCTACCAGGCCACGCACCCCTACACCAAGGGGCTTCTCGCCTGCATGCCCACGCTCGACAGCCCAAGGGACGAGCCGCTGGTGCCAATCGCGGGCATGGTCCCCGACCCGCGCTCCATCGGCGCCGGGTGCCCGTTTGCTTCTCGCTGCGAGAAGCGCATGAAGATCTGCATGCGCGAGATGCCGCCCGAGTTCGATCTGGGAGGGCAGCATTCCTGCGCCTGCTGGCGCTGCGTGTCCGAGAAGATCTCCGACAAGGTCCTTGAGGTCGCGCCCGCGCGGCCCGCTACCGCAAAGGAGGCCTGTTGATGACGGTCCAGGCTCAAAGCGAGGCCAAGGCGCTCCTTCATGTGGAGGGCCTTACCAAGGCGTTTCCCATGAAGGTGGGCGGCCGTAAGCGCAAGGTGCCCGTTGTCGAGGGCGTCTCTTTCGAGATCTTTGCCGGCGAGTCGGTGGGCCTTGTGGGCGAGTCCGGCTGCGGCAAGACCACGGTGGGCAGGACCATCCTGGGCCTTTACGAGCGCGACGGGGGAGAGGTGAGCCTGTCCGGGCAGCCGCTTGGGCGCGCGAGCCTCGACATGTTGCACAAGAACGTGCAGATGGTTTTCCAGGACCCCTACACCTCGCTCGACCCCAGGCAGACCATCGCCGACATCCTGGCCGAGCCGCTTAAGGTCCAAAAGATCGCGCCCCGGTCCGAATGGCGCCGCCTCGCCGCCGCGGCGGTCGAGCGCGTGGGCCTTAAGGCGGACTGCCTCGATCGCTATCCCTTCTCGCTGTCGGGCGGGCAGCGCCAGCGCGTGGCCATCGCCCGCGCCCTCATCTGCGACCCCAAGCTCGTCATCTGCGACGAGGCGGTGTCTGCCCTGGACGTGTCGGTGCAGGCGCAGGTCCTGAACATGCTGCGCGACCTTCAGCTGCAGACCGGCGTCGCGTACCTGTTCATCAGCCATGACCTGGCGGTCGTGAGGCACCTGTGCTCGCGCATCGTGGTCATGTACCTGGGCCGCGTCGTCGAGATCGCCGAGACGGACGAGCTCTTCTCGCATCCTTGCCACCCCTACGTCGAGGCGCTGCTGTCGGCGGTGCCCGAGCCCGACCCGGCGCGCGCCCGCGAGAAGAGGCGCATCGTCTTGGACGGCGAGCTGCCGCCCTTGTCGAACCTGCCGCAAGGGTGCCTTTTCTGCACGCGGTGCCCGTACGCGACCGAGCGGTGCCGAGAAGAGCGCCCGGAGCTCAAGCCGTGCTCGGGTGACGGCAAGCACCTGTGCGCGTGCCTGCGCATGGGCGAGCTTGCGCTTGCGGGCGTGCGCTGACGGTTGGTGTTTTCGTCGCCGCGCGCATGCGGCGACGTTGAAATTGCAGGCAACAGGGTTGTTCAACAAACAATGGGAGGAAATCATGAAGGCACACAACTTGAGCAGGCGCAACTTCTTGGGCGGGGCCGCGGCGGCAGGCGCGCTGGCCACCCTCGCCGGTTGCGGGGGATCCGGCGGAAGCTCGACCGGCGGCTCGTCCGCGGCGGCCAAGGAGCTCAGCGCCTACGTCGTCTCTTCCACGGCGACCCTCGACCCGCAGAACGACTCGAACTCCGACGACCGTGAGATGACCGGTCTTCTCGGCGAGGGTCTTTTCCGCTACGCTTCCGACGGCTCGACGCCCGAGCCCGCGGTCTGCGAGTCCTACACCGTCTCTGACGACGGCCTGACCTACACCTTCACCCTGGGCGAGTCCAAGTGGCAAGACGGCAGCTCCGTCGTCGCCGGCGACTTCGTCTACGCGATCAAGCGCCTCTTTAGCCCCGCCCTGGCATCCGAGAACGCCAGCAGCTACCTCACCTACATCAAGGGCACCTCGGCCGCCTACAACGGCGAGGGCTCCGTCGACGACATCGCCGTGAGCGCCCCCGACGACAAGACCCTCGTGGTCACCATGGCCTCCGTCATGCCCGAGGTCACCGTCAAGGGCTTCTTCACCGGCTCCTTCGTCTACCCCATGAACCAGGCGGCCATCGAGAAGGGCGGCGACGGCTGGTCGACCAACCCCGAGACGCACCTTTCCAACGGCCTGTACAAGCTCTCTGAGTTCAACCCGGACGAGTCCGTGGTTCTCGTCAAGAACGACGCCTACGCCGGAGCCTCTTCTACGAACGCCGATAAGATCACGTTCAAGCTCTTCGCCGACCAGTCCGCCGCCGACGTCGCCATGAGCAACGGCGAGATCGACGTCTACAAGTACGTCACGGACAGCCTGATCTCCCAGCTGGGCGACAACATCCAGGTCAAGGAGAGCGACCTTCTGGCCACCGCGTCCCTGTTCATGAACTGGAACTGCGCGCCGCTCGACAACGTGAACGTCCGCAAGGCGATCTATCTGGCCGTCGACGCCTCCTACACCAACGACACCTTGGAAAACGGCCACGCGACCATCGCCGAGGGCCTGGTGGGAGACGCCTTCTCCGACCCCAAGGGCGGCTCGTTCCGCTCGAGCTCCAACGTCTTGATCGAGGAGAAGGGCACCGCCCAGCTCGAGAAGGCCAAGCAGGCCCTGGCAGACGCCGGCTACCCCAACGGCGAGGGCCTTCCCAAGCTCGTCTACCTGACCTCCAACACGACGCGCGGCAACCAGCGCGCCGAGTTCTTCCAGGCCATGCTCAAGGACAACCTGGGCATTCAGGTCGAGGTCGGCTCCTACGACATCCCCACCTACCTGTCGATGCTCGGCGGCTCTGACTACGCCTTCTCCTATGTGACCCAGGACGCGAGCTGCGACAACGCCGAGGAGCTGATGGGCTTCTACACCACCGACGGCGACCAGTTCGGCGTGTCCATCCCGGCTTACGACAGCCTTATGGAGCAGGTTGCCTCCGAGGCCGACGCCGACAAGCAGTCCGAGCTTCTCCACGAGGCCGAGAAGGTCCTGCTGGCCGAGAACTACGCCTTCCGCCCCGTCGCGTACGGCTACGTGATGAGCGCCTACGGCAAGGACGTGTCCAACATCGTCACGGACCCCACGGGCACCACGCTCTACAACTACCTGAGCAAGACCTCCTGGTAGGGGATTGAGCCGGGCGGGCTCGCGGCGCGTTTGGCGCGCGGTCCCGCCCACTTTTGGCATCACGTGAAAGGGGGCGCCATGCGGGCGTGCGAGTTGATGGAATCCACTTCGTGGATCGAGCCGGCCGGCGAGGCCCTTGCCCTTCCCTTGGGGAGAGGCGCGGACTTCTCGGAGCTCTTCTTTGAGGATAAATACGAGACGAGAATCTCGTCCAACGGCCGCCAGATCACTGCCTCGAGCTCGACGCATATGCATGGAGCTGGGCTTTATTTGATGTCCGGCACGCAGACGCGCTACGGCTTCACCAACAACACGGACGCGCGCGGGCTGCGGAGCCTGGCGGAGAGCCTGGGAAGCCTTGGCCCTTGGAAGGCCCCGGCCGCGCCGTCTGCGATCCAGCCTGTGCGCGAGCGTGTGTACGCGTCCCACAACACGGTGGTCAAGAGCCCCGAGACGGTCCCGGCCGAGGCGAAGGCGCGCCTGCTTAACCAGGTCTGCGCCGAGGCGCGCGCCTATTCGCCCAAGATCGTCGAGGTCCACGCCGACTACCAGGACCGTATTCAAAACGTGGCGGTCATGAACTCCGAGGGGCTTCTCGCCCGCGAGCGTCGCGTCGTTACCACGCTGCGCCTCTTTGTGACGGCCTCCGACGGCGAGCGCATGAACGGCGCGTGGAACAACTTCAGCTCGGGGCACGGCTTCGAGTACCTGGAAGACGACGCCGTGCGCTCCCGCATGGTGGCCTCGGTGTGCGGCAACGCCATGAACGGGCTTGTGGCCAGAAGCGTTTCTCCGCAGGTCATGCCTGTGGTCGTGGACTCGGGCACCTTTATCCACGAGGACTGCGGGCACCCCCTGGAATCGACGCACCTGGCGGGCGGCACGGGCGTCTATTACGGCAAGATCGGCGAGGTGGTCGCGAGCCCCCTGGTGACCATCGGCGACTCCGGCGAGTGGCCGGAGCTCTGCGGCTCGTTTGCCATGAGCGACGAGGGCGTCGAGGCCAAGGACAACGTCCTTATCGAGAACGGCGTCCTTAAGGGCTACATGGTCGACCGCCTTGGGAGCCGCCAGCTGGGGATGCCCCAGACGGCGGCGGGCAGGCGCCAGGACTACCGGTTTGCCCCGGTGGCGCGCATGAGCAACACCTATCTTAAGAAGGGCGAGACGCCTACCGAGAGCATCATCCCTTCGGTCTCCCACGGCTTGTACGTGCGTGAGGTGGGCGGCGGCAACGTCAACCCCACCACGGGCAACTTCAACTTCCTGGCCGTCTCGGGCAACATCATCGAGAACGGCGAGCCCACCTATCCCATCTCCAACATCAACCTCTCGGGCCAGAGCATCGACGCTCTGAAGCGCATCGTCGCGGTGGGCGACTCGTATTTCCCGGACGACGGCTCGCTGTGCGGCGCCGATTCCGGTTTGGTCTATGTGACGGCTTTCATGCCGCGCGTTTTGATCGACGGCATGATGGTTGGTTAGGGGATGGCTATGACAAACATATGCGATGAGCTGGCGCGCCTTGCCAAGAAGCACGCCGACGAGTGCGAGGGCTTGGAGCTTGAGCAGATCGACGAGAGCTGCCTTGAGGTGACTGCCACGGCAGACGGTATCGGCGGCACGACCTACGAGCTGTCCAACAGCTACGTGCGCACCTGCGGCAAGAAGGTGGGCTACGCCCGCGCCGAGGGGCCCGACCAGTCCATCGAAGGCCTGGTAGACGAGGCTATCGCGCAGTCGAAGACCGTCGATTTGTCCGACCCGGCCGGGGTTTTGGTCGCGCCCGAGGGGGTTGAGGAGGCCTTGATGCCGCCTGCGCGGGCACTTCCGTCCGCGGATGAGCTGGCCGCGGTCGCTTCTCGCGCGGTCGACCTTCTCAGCGATAAAACCTCTAACCATCGCGCGGTCAAGTGCGCCCTTCGCGCCTATGACCAGCGCAGGCTTGTATCGAACTCGGCGGGGCTTTCGCGCTCGTGCGAGCATCGCCACGTGATGGCGCTCTTGTCCTACATCGCCGTGGGGCACAAGGAGATGCACAACGTCATGGTGAGGAGCTTCGCCGCCGATGCCGCGTCCATCGACGTGGAAGAGCTGGCAAGTCGCGCGCGCCTTATCGGCGAGGCGTCCCTTGACGGCGGCACCATCGACAGCGGCGAATACCCGGTCGTCATTTCGGGCGAGGTCGTTTGCCAGATGCTTGTTGGCTTCTGGCAGCTTTTCTCCGGCGAGAAGATCTTCACGCACCAGAGCTATCTGGACGGGCTCATGGGGGAGAAGATCGCTTCTGAGGCGCTGACGATCCGCGACGGCGCGCGAGCCCTCTGGGGAGGCCCCGGCTGTTTGCCGATCGACGCCGAGGGCATGGCCCACGTGGGGCGCAAGCTGGTTGACAAAGGCGTGTTCGTCTCGCCGTTGACGACGGTCGAATGGGCCCGTGAGCTGGGGCTGGTTGAGTCGTCGGGCAACGCCGACCGACGCGACACCATGGGCCGGATCGTCCCCAACGACCTGGCCGTCGTGCCGGGCAACCTGTGCATCGAGCCGGGCGAAGACGGCCTGGACGAGCTGTTCCAGAAGATGGGCGACGGCATCTATATCACCGACATCGCCGACATCTACCACTCGTTCAACATCGCCTCGGGCGGGGTCTCGACGCCCGTGCGCGGCGTCTGGGTCAAGGACGGGCGCCTGGCCGAGCCGATCAGCGCGATGAGTCTCTCGTGCAACTTGAAGGACCTCTTTGCCAACATCGTTGCCTGCTCGAACCACCTGGCCTGGGTCGACATGGAGGACCTCAACGCCTACTGGTGCGGCGCGCCCGACCTGTATATCTCGCGCCTGGGCCTGGTCGGCGCGATCGAGGCGTGACGCGGGCTTGCGGGCCTGCGCGGATTGCAAGGGGGTAGCGGCATGAGGATCGCGGCGTTCGAGGTGCGAGACGACGAGAAGGACGAGTTTGCTCGGCAGGCTAAGCGCGCCGGCGTGGACGAGCTTGTCTGCCACGAGGGGGCGCTCGACCCCTCTGACCTCGGCTGCATTGAGGGTTTCGATGCTGTGCTGGTGTTGGGCGCCAACCACTATGACGCGGATTTTCTCGCCGGGATCGCCGGGCGGGGCGTAGCCGTCCTTGTGGGGCGCACCGTGGGCATCGACTACATCGACACGCAGGCCGCCGACGACGCGGGTCTTTTGGTGTCGAACATCTCGTACTCGCCCGACAGCGTGGCCGACTTCACCTGCATGCTGATCCTGGTGGCGCTGCGCAAGTACAAACCGGCCATCTACTTGCAAAACGTCAACGATTTCTCGCTGTCCGAGCTTATGGGGAAGACCCTCTCGTCGCAGACGGTGGGCATCGTGGGCACGGGCGCCATCGGCAGCGCGGTGGCGACGCGCCTGGCGGCCTTTGGGTGCAAGATCCTGGCCTATGGGCATCATCAGAACCCCGCGGTGGCGCAGGTAGGGACCTATGTCGACCTTGAGACCCTCTACCGCGAGTCCGACATCGTGAGCTTCCACGTGCCGGACCGCGCCGACAACCATCATATGGTGAACGCGGGCACGCTGGCCCAGATGAAAGACGGCGTCATGCTGGTCAACACGGCACGCGCCGGCCTCATGGATGTCGAGTGCCTGATCGAGGGGATCGAGTCGGGAAAGATCGGCTCGCTTGCCATGGACGTCTTCGACGGCGAGCAGGGTATCTACCACCGCTCGCACGTAAACGAGATCATCGCCAACCGCGACATGGCCTATCTGCGGCAGTTCCCCAACACGGTCCTCACGCAGCATATGGCGTTTTGCACCCAGCAGGCCGTGAACCAGATGGTGGCCCATGCGGTCGACAAGGCGCTTGAGCTGGGAAGGTGTGGCTAGGATGCCGAGAAAAACGGTGATTCTCGCCGGGTACGGGACCTTGGCGCGGGAGTTCACGCGCAAGTTTTACGAGGTCTTGGCTGGCGACTACGAGCTTCTGGGCGCGGTGGTCTTGCATGTGCCGACCGACGCCGCGGAAAGCGGTTTGAGGTTTTATGCCGATGCAGACGAGGCCCTGGCAGCAGCGCCCGACGTCGTGGTCGAGTTCGCAGGGGTGGCGGCGGTCGGGCAATACGCGGAGCGCTTCTTGCGGGCCGGGTCGGATTTCGTCGTCGCGTCCGTGGGGGCGCTGGCCGACGCGTGCCTGCTTGGGGAGCTGACCGAGGCGGCGCGGGCCGGCGGGTCTTCTCTGCACGTGATCTCGGGGGCCGTCGGGGGCTTTGACGTGCTGCGCACGATGGCCCTGGACCCAAGGACGGTCTTTACGATCGACAACGTCAAGGCGCCCGAGAGCCTGGCCGGGGCTTCGGCGCTGGAGGGCCGGGAGCTTTCCGGCGAGGGCGTGGAGGAGGTCTTTCGCGGCCCAGCCGACCAGGCGATCTGCGGTTTTCCCAAAAACGTGAACGTCGCGGTGGCGTCTGCCCTGGCGGCAGGTGCCCTCGATCGCGCCGAGGTCGTGATCACGAGCGTCCCGGGAAAGACGGACAACACCCACGTCATCGAGGCGTCGAACCCCATAGTGAGCGCGCGCATCGAGGTCTCGAGCTCGCCGGACCCCGATAACCCGCGGTCAAGCACGGTGACGGCCTGGAACGCCGTGGCCCTTCTCGCCAACCTGGCCAGCCCGGTGAAGTTCTTCTAGAGGGGGGGAGGGGTTCTCGGCGACCCCCTCGTTTGTGCCGATGTTTGTGGGTTGGTTCCTAAAGTGAGCCGATGCTTGTGGGTTTGAGGCCCGAATTTCCTAAAGACCGCCGATGTTTGTACAAACGTCGGCGGTTTTTGGGTTGGCGAGAATGGCGAGAAGACCTGGTGTGACGTTGCATTCTGTTTTGAAATACGTACAATAGTTCCCATGGATACCTTGTTCACGCGCATAGAGAACTCCGCCCGCACGGCCAACGCCCCGCTGGCCGTGCGCATGCGCCCGCAGACCTTGGACGGCTATTTTGGCCAGGCCAAGGCCGTGGGCGCGGGCTCGTGGCTGCGTCGCGCCATCGAGCACGACACCTTGTCGTCGGTCATCCTCTACGGCCCCGCCGGCACGGGCAAGACCACGCTCGCGCGCATCATCGCTAACACCACACACGCCGAGTTCGTGGAGGTTTCGGCCGTCACGGGCAGCGTCAAGGACCTGCGGCGCGAGATCGACGCGGCCGAGAGCCGCCTGCTCACGCAGGGCCGCCGCACGATCCTGTTCGTCGACGAGATCCACCGCTTTAGCCGCTCTCAGCAAGACGCGCTGCTCCATGCGGTGGAGGATCGCATCGTGGTGCTCATCGGCGCCACGACCGAGAACCCCTTCTTCGAGGTCAACTCTGCCCTGATCAGCCGCTCGCGCGTCGTCGAGCTGGAACCTTTGGACGACGACTCGCTGCGCGCCATGCTGGAGCGCGCCTGTACCGACGAACGCGGCCTTGCCGGCGCCTATGCCCTCACGCCCGAGGCCGAGTCCGAGATCGTGAAGCTTGCCGGGGGAGACGGGCGCGCGGCCCTGACCTCGCTCGAGCTGGCGAGCCAGATGGTCGACGTCGACCCTGCCGCAGTAGGCCCCGCCCTTATCACGGCCGAGCATGTCCTTGAGGCCAACCCCCGCCACGGCCTTGCCTACGACAAGGACGGGGACATGCACTATGACATCATCTCGGCCTTCATCAAGTCGATGCGCGGCAGCGACCCCGACGCCGTGCTCTACTGGTTGGCGCGCATGCTGGACGCCGGAGAAGACCCCAAGTTCATCGCGCGGCGCATCCTCATCTGCGCCTCGGAGGACGTGGGCAACGCGGACCCGCAGGCGATACTTGTGGCCGAGGCGGCTTTCAAGGCCGTCGAGGTCATCGGCCTTCCCGAGTGCCGGATCAACCTGGCCCAGGCCGCGACCTACCTGGCCCTGGCGCCCAAGTCAAACGCCTGCGAGGCCGGTATCGACGCCGCCTTGGCAGAGGTCAGAAGCGGCCCTCGCCGCGAGGTGCCCAGCTACCTGCGCGATCGTCACCGCCCGGGCTCGGACGAGTACGGGGCCTATCTCTACCCGCACAACTACGCGGAAGGCTGGGTTTCTCAGCGCTACCTGCCCGAAGGCCTGGAGCGGGGCGCCTTCTACCACCCGAGCGACCGCGGCTGGGAGGCCTGGCGCATCGACGCGGCCGCCAAAGACCGAGCCGACGCGCAAGGCGGGGTTTGATCGCGTCCAGGTCGGGTAGAATGGGTTTCGTTGTACGTAACGCACGGTACGTGTCGGTTTGTTCGTCCTAATAGGAGGGGCGGTCATGGATTACATGCTCATCATCAGGTTCGTTCTTCTCGCTGTCGCCATCTGGGCCGTCGTGGAGATCGCCCTCACCGTTCGCGGCGCTCGCAAGTCGATCGAGGACGTGACGTCTTCGGCCAACGAGATTTTGTCACAGACCCAGCCCATCGTGGCCAAGCTCGACGGCATGGTCGACGAGCTGCAGCCTGCCGTGAAGGAGCTTCCCGCAATCGTCGAGAAGACCTCGGTGGCGGTCGACAATGCCAACGAGTCCCTGGAGAGCGTGAACGCGATCCTGGGCGACGTCTCCACGGTCTCCGGCGCGGCCTCCGCCGTCACCGAGACGGTCAACGGCGCCGTGAACACCGCCGTCTCCGGCGTGGCCAAGGGCGTGACCGCCGTGGCCAACAAGCTCACCGGCAAGCCCGCGCCCGAGCAGGCAAAGCTCGAGGAGGGCGCCTCTATGCCCGAGTCCCTGGCCGAGCCCGAGCCTGCGAAGGAGGCCCCCGCTCCCCAGAAGAAGACCTCCTACGTGGTCTACGGCGAGGTCGGCCCCGTCCCCGAGGCCGCGGCCGACAAAGCCCAGACCGAGTCCGCGGCCGAGTAGGGGAGAGCGCATGTCGAGCAAGACAGTTCGCCTGGCCGTCCCCGCAGAGCCTGAGTTCGCGCGCATCGTCCGCATGACGGCGGCTAACCTGGCCGTCTGCTGCGACATGCCCATCGACGACGTCGAGGACGCAAGGATGGCGGCCGAGGAAGGCTTTGTCCTGGCCTGCGCCACCGCCCAGGACGAGTGCGAGGTCTCGTTCAGCATCCTCGAGGGCGAGGTGAGCATGACCTTCTCGCTGGGCGAGGAGTTCGACGAGTCTGCGGAAGACGAGGACGATTCCCTCGACCTCGTCGAGGCCCTTCTCGGCGCCATCTGCGACGAGATGGAAGTCTCCGAGGACGGCTCGCGCCTCACGCTCGTCAAGCGCACGGGCGGTTTATATGCAGAGTAGCGATAGAAGCGAGGAGAGATCCCGCGCCCGCCTTTCTCGCCGGCCGCCTAAGGGCAAGGCCGCCTGGGACAAGGAGCGGACGCGAGAGCTCTTTGCGCGCTATAAGAACGACGGGGACGAGGAGGCTCGCGACCAGCTGATCGTGAACCACCTCAACCTGGTGCGTTTCTTGGCCTCCAAGTTCAAGAACCGCGGCGAGCCTTTGGAAGACCTTGTGCAGGTGGGAACCATCGGCCTTATCAAGGCGATCGACCGCTTTGACCCCGACCGCGGCCTTGAGTTCACCACGTACGCCACGCCCACCATCATGGGCGAGATCAAGCGCCACTTCCGCGACAAGGGCTGGAGCGTTCGCGTGCCCCGTCGCCTGCAGGAGCTTTCTGCCAAGGTCAACCAGGCCCAGGACCAGCTTACCCGCGACCTGCAGAGAAGCCCTTCCATCGAGGAGATCGCGGAGTACGTGGACGCTTCGGTCGAAGAGGTCCTTGAGGCCATCGAGTCCTCGGGCGCCTACAGCTCTGTGCCTCTTGAGGGCGGCGGCTCTTCCGAGGACGACGAGGCCCCTTCGGTCATCGAGCGCTACGCCTCCGAGGACCAAGACCTCATGGCTTCCGACGACCGCATGATCCTGGAGGACGCCATCAAGGACTTCTCGCCGCGCGAGCAAGACGTTATTCGCATGCGCTTCATGGAGGGCCTGACCCAAGTTGAGATCGCTGAGAAGCTCGAGGTCTCGCAGGTTCAGGTCTCGAGGCTGCTGCGCCGCACGCTCCGCCGCATCCAGGACAAGATCGACCCCGAGGGGCTTATGCGATGACGCCTGCCCCTAAGCAGAAAAGCGAGACGGCCCAGGCACGTATCGACCGCTGGCGCCCCCGGGCGCTGGCGGTCTGGACTGTTGTGGGCGTCTTTGTCGTCTGTTGGCTCACCATCGGCGCCTTGAGCTTCGTCGAGCAGGCGCTCTCGCTCATCTTGGTGGGCGGAGTCGTGGGCTTTATCTGCAGCCCCGTCACCAACCGGCTTGAGGACCATCACGTGGGGCGCGGCCTTGCGGCCTTGATCTCGCTCGTCTTGTTCCTGGTGCTTCTCGTGGGCCTCATCCTTATCGTGGGCGGCCCCCTTATGCAGGAGCTTCTCGCCCTTTTGCGCGAGACCCCCACCTACGTCGAGCAGCTGCAGTCGGCCTTGTCCGACTTCTGGAACACCTACGGCGAAAACGCCGACCCGCGTATCCAGGCGGGCATCACGACAGCGGTCTCAACGCTTTCGTCCATGGGCACGAGCATGGCCTCTGACCTGGGGCGGCAGATCTCTTCCGGCCTCTTCAACAACATCGCCGCCATGGCAGAGGACCTGACCACGCTCTTCTTGGGCCTGGTCTTGGCCTACTGGGTGGCCAAGGACTATCCGCTGATGTCCAAGGAGCTCGCGGCCATCGTGGGCCCGGCGCACAGCCGCGACGTCACCCTGATGCTCGCTGTTCTTTCGCGCTCGACCGGCGGCTACATGTACGGCACCCTTATCACCTCGGTCGCCAACGGCCTTATGGTCGCGGGCGGCCTGGCCTTGGTGGGCCACCCCTATGCGGGGCTTCTCGGCGCCCTTACCTTCATCATGCACTTTGTCCCGGTCATCGGCCCCGCGCTCTCGGCGATCGTGGCCACCGCGCTAGGCCTTTTTGGGAGCCCGGCCTTGGCCGTGGTCACCATGGCCATCATGATGGTCGCCCAAAACGTGGCGGACAACGTCTTGTCTCCCTTCGTGATGCAGCGCGCCGTCCAGATCCACCCGGCGCTCTCGCTTGTGGGCATCATCGTGGGCGGCTGTTTGGGTGGGCCTATGGGCATGGTCATCGCCGTGCCGCTCACAGCGGCGCTGCGCGGCTTCTTCGTTTACTTCTTCGAGACGCGCACGGGTCGCCAGATCGTGTCTGAGAACGGCGCCTTGTTCCGTGGGCGCACCTGGAAGACGACCGACGGCAAGCCCCTGCCGGAGCTCGACGCCCTGGACGACGAGAACTTCTTCAAGGGCTCGAGGCTCGCCGTCTGCGCGGACGCCGATGTCCCGCAGGCCGCCGCGCAACCCGCCGTGGTCGCTGCGTCCGACGTCCCCGCGTCGGCCCCGGAAGGCGAGAAGCCCGAGGCGTAAAGCCGCGGCCCGCCCGCCCAGGCCTTCTCGCCGCCGCATCAAAACCCGGCGCGATCTTCTCGTTATGTGGTTTTTGACATGCGGGGCCAGCTCACGCACCGCAAAACCTGTAAAGGTGCCAAACACACGCTATACTTTCGAACTGTATGCGTAACTTTTGACATGAATGCAGGTACCAATCATGAGCGCTGCCGACTACAAAACCATGACCACCGCGGAGATCCGCGAGGACTTCCTCAAGTTCTTCGAGTCTAAGGGCTGCAAGCTCTGCGCCTCGTCCTCCCTTGTGCCCGACGACCCCTCGCTGCTTCTTGCCAACGCCGGCATGAACCAGTTCAAGGAGTACTACCAGGGCTCCAAGACCATGAAGGAGATCGGCGCCTGCTCCTGCCAGAAGTGCCTGCGCACCAACGACATCGACAACATCGGCGACGCCCGTCACCTGTCCTTCTTCGAGATGCTGGGCAACTTCTCGTTCGGCGGTTACACCAAGGCCGACGCCATCGCCTGGGCCTTCGAGTTCATCACCGGCGAGGAGCACCTGGGCCTCCCCATCGATCGCCTGTACATGACCGTCTTCGAGAACGACGACGAGGCCATCGAGCTGTGGCACGAGCAGGGTGTGGCCTACGACCACATCTCGCGCCTGGGCGCCGACGACAACTTCTGGGCGGCCGGCCCCACCGGCCCCTGCGGCCCCTGCTCCGAGATCTACTTCGACCAGGGCGAGGAGTACGGCTGCGGCAGCCCCGACTGCGCGCCGGGCTGCGACTGCGACCGCTTCCTCGAGTTCTGGAACCTCGTCTTCACGCAGTACGACCGCCAGGAGGACGGCTCGATGCCCGAGCTGCCCCACCGCAACATCGATACCGGTATGGGCCTCGAGCGCATCGCGGCCATCATGCAGCACAAGGGCACCAACTACGACGGCGACCTGCTGCAGTCTCTCATCGGCGTGGGCGAGAAGCTCTCGGGCCACACCTACGGCACCGATGCCGCCCGCGACCGCAGCCTGCGCATCCTGGCCGACCACTCCCGCGCGGTCACCTTCATGATCGGCGACGGCATCCTTCCCGGCAACGAGGGCCGCGGCTACATCCTGCGCCGCCTGCTCCGCCGCGCCGTCTACCACGCGCGCCTCATGAGCATCGAGAGCCCGTTCCTCTCCAACTATGTCGATGAGGTCACCCGCCTCATGGGCGACAACTACCCTGCGCTCAAGGAGCAGAACGCTCTTATCCTGGGCATCGTCCGCGCCGAGGAGGAGCGCTTTGGCACGACGCTCGACGCCGGCGAGGCCATGCTTTCCGCCGAGTGCGACAAGCTCGCCGAGGGCGCTGTTCTGGCCGGTGACGTGGCCTTCAAGCTTCACGACACCTACGGCTTCCCCATCGACCTCACCCGCGAGATCTGCGAGGCCGCCGGCCACGAGGTCGACATGGACGGCTTCACCGCCTGCATGACCGAGCAGAAGGAGCGCGCCCGCGCCGCCGCCAACCGCGACGCCTGGGGCACCTTCAACGACGTCTGGACCGCGCTTTCCGATAAGCTCGCCGCTACTACCTTCACCGGCTACGAAGCCGATGAGGCCGCGGGCTGCAAGGTCCTGGCCCTTGTCGCGGGCGACGTCGAGGTCGAGGGCGTCGCTGCCGGCGACGAGGTGAGCGTCATTCTCGACACCACCCCGTTCTACGCCGAGATGGGCGGCCAGTGCGGCGACACCGGCGTGCTGACCAGCGCTTCCGGCGCCCGCGTGCGCGTGACCGACACCAAGGGCAAGGGCGGCCTCTACGTCCACGTCGGCGTCGTGGAGGCCGGTGAGCTCAAGGTGGGCGACGCCGTCACCGCCACGGTCGACCACGGCCGCCGCGAGCTTATCCGCCGCAACCACACCGCCACGCACCTTCTGGACGCGGCCTTGAAGCAGGTCCTGGGCGAGCACGTGAACCAGGCCGGCTCCTTCGTGGGCCCCGACCGCCTGCGCTTCGACTTCACCCACTTCGAGGCCATGACCGCCGACGAGCTGGCGCGCGTCGAGGGCATGGTCAACGCCCAGATCTTTGCCGCCGAGCCCATCGTGACCCGCGTTATGGGCATCGACGAGGCCAAGGCCTCCGGCGCCGTGGCCCTCTTCGGCGAGAAGTACGGCGACGTCGTGCGCGTGGTCTCCACCGGCGAGTCCGATGCCCCGTTCTCCCGCGAGCTGTGCGGCGGCACCCACGCCCGCAACACCGCTGACCTGGGCCTCTTTAAGATCATCTCCGAGAGCTCCGTGGGCTCCAACGCCCGCCGCATCGAGGCCGTGAGCTCCATGGGCGCCATCGAGTACCTGGACGAGCAGCTCGAGATTCTCTCGGGCATCGCCCGCGAGCTCAAGTGCCGCCCGGCCGACGCCGCCGAGCGCATCGCGTCCCTCAACGCAGACCTGCGCGACACCCGCAAGAAGCTCGAGGCCGCTACCACCGGCGCCGGCTCCAACAAGGTTGCCGCCGCCTTCGAGTCCGCGGTCGAGAAGGACGGCTACAAGCTCGTGGTCTCCCGCATCGACGGCCTTTCCGGCAAGGACATGCGCTCCGCCTGGGACGGCATCCGCGACGCCGCCAAGGGCGAGCCCGTGGCCTGCGTGATCGCCAGCGCCACGCCCGACGGCAAGGTGGCCCTTCTCGCCGGCGCGACCGACGACGCCGTGGCCGCCGGCTTTAGCGCCGGCAACGTGGTCAAGGTCATCGCCGGGCTGGTGGGTGGCCGCGGCGGCGGTCGTCCCAACATGGCCCAGGCGGGCGGCACCGACGTCAACGGCATCGACGCCGCGCTCGAGGCCGCCAAGAAGGAGCTGGGTCTCTAGCGTGCGCGCCCTGGCGCTGGACATAGGCGAGGTCCGCGTGGGCATCGCCGTGAGCGACCCCCAGGGGCGCGTGGCCTCGCCGGTCTGCGTCCTGCCCGCCGCGGAGGTCCTGGCGCACGCCTCGACCTTCCGCCGCGTGCTGGAGGACTGGGAACCCGGCTGCCTGGTCTGCGGGCGCCCCATGACGATGGCGGGGGAGGACGGCCCCCAGGCCCAGCGGATCATGGAGCAGGGCGAGAAGATCGCCCGCGCCTGCGGCCTGCCCGTCCACTTTGTGGATGAGCGGCTCTCCTCGGCGGAGGCCAAGCGCATCCTAAGAGAGCAGGGGCTTTCCGAGAAGTCCATGCGCGGCAAGGTCGACATGGTGGCCGCGTCGCTGTTTCTGCAATCCTGGCTCGACGCCAGACCCGACGAAATGAGCAGGTAAATGCCCAACGACTATGGCCAGACGCCCTCGAGAAGAAACGGCGCGCACTTTGGTGGCCAGGCCCCGCAGGCCGGCGCGGCTCCCAAGAGGACCCCGCGCTTCAAGACCGCGGCCGGCGACAACGGAACTGCCGCCAACACCGGTGCCTTCTCTGACGCAGGGGTGAACCCCGCCGCCAACACCGGCGCGCCCTTCGCGGCTTCCCCGCAGCAGACGGACACCCCGCGCCCGGTCCGCCCGGCACCGGGCTCTACCGGCGCGATCTCGCCGGTCGCGGGCGTGCAGACCGCTCGCATGTCCCAGGCAAGCCACCGCGTCTCTCGCCGTGGGGGCAACCCCGGCGGCCGTCGCCAGCCCAACAACAACGGCGACGACAAGCGCCGCCGCGGTATTTTGATCGGCGGCATCGTGGCGGTCATCGCGCTTGTCTCGGTGATCGGCATCATCGTGGTGCCCAAGATCTTTGGCTCCGGGTCGTCTGACAGCCAGACCATCGTCGCCGGCAACACCGTCGAGATCCAGATCCCCACGGGCTCGGGCGCCTCGGCGATCGCGACCTTGCTCTACGACAACGGCGTCATCGCCAGCAAGTCCGAGTTTCTCTCCACCATGCGCCGCATGGGCGCCGAGCAGTCCCTGAAGAGCGGTTCGTTTAGGTTCACCACGGGCGCCTCGGCCTCTGAGATCATTGATCTTTTGATATCGGGCCCCAACGGCAGCGGCCTCACGCTCACGATCCCCGAGGGTTACACGGTAAAGGCCATCGCCTCTAAGGTCCAGGACTCCCAGCTTGGCGTTTCTTACGACGACTTTATCGCGCAGGCCAAGGCCTCCAATTACGCGTCTGAGTACAGCTTCTTGGAGGGCGCGCAGAACGATTCGCTCGAGGGGTTCCTCTTCCCCAAGACCTACACCTTCGACACGGGTGTGACGGCCGACACCATCATCCGCACGATGCTCAACCAGTTCCAGACCGAGCTGGCGACGCTCGACCTGTCCTACGCCCAGGGCCGCGGCCTTTCCGTGGCGGAGCTCGTGAACCTGGCCTCGATCGTGGAGAAAGAGTCCGACGACAACACGCGCGCCCAGGTGGCGGCCGTCTTCTACAACCGCCTGAACAACATGGGCGAGCCCAACTACGGCTATCTCCAGTCCGATGCCACCACGGCCTACTCGGTGGGCCATGACCCCTCGGGGGACGAGGTCCACGATGCTTCGGACCCCTATAGCACCTATAGCTACCAGGGACTCCCGCCGACCCCTATCTGCAACCCGGGCCTCGCCGCCCTGCAGGCGGTCTGCTCGCCTGACCAGCAGATGATCAGCGACGGGTACTTCTACTTCTATTTCTGGACCCAAGACGGTGAGACGCAGTATGCCTTCAGCAAGACCTACGCCGAGCACCAGCAGGCCATCGCCAATGCAAGCTAAGAACGGCGAGAATCACTCCGGGGCGCGCGAGACGGCCTTTGCCCGCGTGTGGCGCCAGGGGCTCTTTGGGGCTTCTCGCTATGTGGCCTCGGTCGATCTTATCGATCCCGCCTGGCTGCAGAAGCAGGGCGTGAAGCTCGTGCTTCTCGACCGCGACAACACCGTCGTGCCGAGAAGCACCAAGCGCCTGGCGCCCGAGGCCGCCGACTGGGCGGCGCGTCTGCGCGAGGCGGGCATCGAGGTCTTCATCATCTCGAACAACTTCCATTCCAAGCAGATCGACGAGACGGCCGCAGAGCTTGGGTGCGGCTCGATCGACCACGCCATGAAGCCGTGCCCGCTCGCGCTGCGCGCGGCCATGAGGCGCATGGGTGTTACGGCCGACGAGACGGTCATGGTGGGCGACCAGGTCTTTACCGACGTCGCGTCCGGGAACTTGGCCGGGGTCCGCACGATCCTCGTGCGCCCGCAGTCCACGCGCGACCTTTGGTACACCCAGATCATGCGCCTGGCCGAGCCGATCTTCTTGCACGGCCACACCTTCGAGGGTGAATAAACCTTTACAACTTGGCCCGCGCCGTCGCGTGCCCCGGCATGCCTGCTAGAATCGACCGTGTTGAACATGCGATCAGGGAGTTAGGCTTTGTTGGGGCAAGACCAGGGATATATCGTCCACGAGGGCTGCGACCACATCTTTTTTGTGGGGTTTCTCGGCGCGGGCAAGTCTACCTTGGCGCGTAACCTCGGCAACCTGTTCCACCGCCCCTGCGTGGACACCGACCGCCTGGTCGAGCGTCAGCTGGGAAAGTCGGTCACCCGCGTCTTTGAGGAAGACGGCGAGGAGGCCTTCCGTGACGAGGAGACCGTGCAGCTGCGGCGCCTCGCGCGCAGGAAGTCGCTTTTGGTGAGCTGCGGCGGAGGCGTGGTGGAGCGGCCACTCAACTGCGAGTTGATGCACCAGATGGGCTCCGTGGTCTTTCTCGACGGCGACCTTGAGGACTCGCTGCGCCAGATCCGCTGCCCCGAGAAGCGCCCCGACCTGGGCGACGCCAAGCACGCGGCCGAGCTCTACCGGCATCGCCGGCCCCTGTACGAGGCTGCGGCCGACATCAGGATCGACATCAGGAACCAGTCGTTTGAGCAGGTGGCGCAGGAGTGCGGCCGGCTGCTTTGGGAAAGAGGACTTTTATGAGCGAGACCGAGCCCATTCAAGACGAAGGCGCCGAGAAGACCGCGGCGGCCGCGGCGCCGAGCGAGGCCCCAGCGGCCAACGAGGCCGAGGTCAGCGAGGGTAAGGTGGCTGCGGCCGAGCCCGCCGCGGCGCCCGAGCCCGAGCCGGACCCGGAGCCCGAGCCCATCAAGGTCACGCGCCAGCGCCAGTGGGTCACCCTTCGCGGCACCTCGATGGACGCCCGCGTGGGCGCCGGTCTTCTCGCCGACATGGCTCACGACATCCGCTCGATCGTGGGTCGCCCCAAGGCCTGTGCCATCGCCTTCGAGAAGGACGCCCCGGCCGAGTGCGTGGAGACCCTGCGTCGTGGCCTTACCGACCAGGGCTTCTTTGTCC
>CAVDTK010000003.1:0-41238 GCA_963611755.1 Oscillibacter sp. ER4 | reverse complement strand
GAGCATAAGCGAATCCTAACTCGTGCGAACGTGGAACAGTCCCTTTGCCCGCCGACCCGGCCGACAAAGGGACTGTTCCCGTCTCATGTGATGCCTTTACGCGTCGAGCGCGGAGAGGTCGACGCCGATAGCCTTGGCCATCTCCTCGTTCTTGACCACGACGAGCTTGGAGGTGTCGAGGTGCTTGATGGCCATCTCGGAGGGCTTGGCCTCGCCCTTCAGGATCTGGACGGCCATCTCGCCGGCGGCGGTGCCCAGGTCGGTGTAGTTGATGGAGAGGGTGAAGAGGCCGCCGGCCTCGCACATGCCCTCCTCGCCGGTGATGAACGGGATCTTGTTCTCTTTGCAGATCTGGCCGACCTGCGCGGCGCCCGCGGCGATGGTGTTGTCGGTGGGCGCGTAGAGGGCGTCGACCTTGCCCACGGCGGACTCGACCACGGACTGGATCTCGTTGGAGCTGGAGACCGCGTATTCGTCGTAGGACAGGCCCAGGGCGTCGAGCTCCTCCTTGGCCGTGGCGATCTGGATGTCGGAGTTGGACTCGGCGGAGCAGTAGAGAAGGCCGACCTTCTTCACGTTGGGAAGAACCTTCTGCATCATCTGGAGCTGCTCGGCGACCGGGGTGAGGTCGGAGGCGCCGGTGACGTTGGTGCCGGGCTTGTCGTTGTCCTTGACCAGGCCGGACGCGGCATAATCCGTGATGGCGCAGCCCACGATGGGGATGTCCGAGGTCGCGGCGGCCGCGGCCTGGGCGGCCGGGGTGGCGATGGCGTAGATGAGGTCGACGCCGTCGCCCACGAACTTGGACGCGATGGTCTGGCAGGCGGACTGGTCGTTCTGGGCGTTCTGCTGGTCGATGCTCACGGAGAGGCCGGAGTCGTTGAGCGCGGCGACAAAGCCGTCGTTGGCGGCGTCGAGGGCGGCGTGCTCGGTGAGCTGGACGACGCCGATCTTATAGGTCTTGGAGCCGGAGTCGGAGCTGCCGCTGGTGGAGCTGGAGCTCGTGGAGCCGCAGCCGGCGAGAACGGCGCTGGCGGCGGCAAGGCCGGTGACGGCGGCGAAGTTTCTTCTGGTCAGGTTCATGTTTCTCCCCTTCCCGTGGGTTAAACAGAGGTGCAGTGGTGTGGTAGTGCGTACGGGCATTCTAGCCCGGCGCGGGAGCCGAGCGGCAAAACGCCCCAGATCGGAAACACTGCGGCGGGGTTGGAAACACAGCGGCGGCGTTTTGCGGGCGGAGCGGCCCCGGGCGGCGCGGCCCCGGGCGGAGGGGCAGATGCCGAGAAACCCGACCCTCGCCGGGGATCTGCGACCGCCCGGCGAGCAGGGCGAGTGACCACAGCCACCGGCGGGAATACTCCCCTTCGGCTTCGTGAGAGACGGGGGTCTCTCACCTATTCGAGAGAGGAAACAGCATGGCACGCGTTTTCATCAGCCCCAGCAAGTACCTTCAGGGCCCCGGCGAGCTTGACCGCCTGGGCGAATACACCAAGGCCTACGGCAACAAAGCGCTGGTCATCATATCCGCCGGCGGCCTCAGCCGCTTTGGCGAGCGCGTAACCGCCAGCTTTGCCGCGGCCGGCGTCGAGCTTGCCTACGACAACTTCAACGGCGAGTGCACGCAGGTCGAGATCGACCGCCTGGCACAGGTCGTCAAGGACGACGGCGCAGACGTCGTGGTGGGCCTGGGCGGCGGCAAGATCTTCGACACCGCCAAGGCCGTGGCCGCCGCGGTCGACCTGCCCGTCGTTATCGTCCCCACCATCGCCGCGACCGACGCGCCCTGCTCGGCCCTCTCGGTCATCTACACCGAGGAAGGCCAGTTCAAGGAGTATCAATTCTTTAAGCAAAACCCCAACCTGGTGCTCATGGACACCGACGTCATCGTCAAGTCGCCGGTGCGCCTGACGGTCTCCGGCATGGGCGACGCGCTGGCCACCTACTTCGAGGCCCGCGCCTGCACGCGCTCCGACGCCGGGACCTGCGCCGGAGGCAAAGTGACCGGCGCCGCGATGGCTCTGGCGCGCCTGTGCTACGACACCCTGATGAGCGACGGCGTGAAGGCCAAGCTCGCCCTTGAGGCCGGCGCCTGCACCGAGTCTGTCGAAAAGGTCATCGAGGCAAACACCCTGCTCTCGGGCCTGGGCTTCGAGTCCGCGGGCCTGGCCGGCGCGCACGCGATCCACAACGGCATGACCGCCATGGAAGAGACCCACGCCTTCTACCACGGCGAGAAGGTCGCCTTCGGCACGCTGACCCAGCTGGTGCTCGAGAACGCCGACGAGCTCTACGAGGTTCTCGACTTCTGCGTCGAGGTGGGCCTGCCCGTCACGTTTGCCCAGCTCGGCGTTAAGGACGCGAGCTACGACCGCGTGCTTGAGGTCGCGAAGCTCGCCTGCTCGGAGGCCGACACGCTGCACAACATGCCCTTCGAGGTCACGCCCGAGAAGGTCGCCGCCGCGATGCTGGCGGCCGACGCCTACGGCCGCGCCGCCTTGGAAGAGGCGTAAGAAACGAGAAGCCCGCGGCGCCGAGGGGCTTCTCGCCACCTGCGCCGCGGGCGCCATTCTCCCCTACTGACCTGCGCTTTCGATCCCCAAGAGACGATCCGCCTCTTGGGGATCTTCCATGGCGGTCACGTCCTTGAGCTTGCGCTCGATCACGTTGGTGCGCGTGTTGATGATGCCGTCCACGGTGCCGCGGGCGGTGTCGATCTGGCGCAGGGCCTTGGCCAGCTCGGCCTGGTAGCGGGGGAACTCGGCCTTGACCGCCGAGAGGACCTGGGCGATCTCGTCGGCGCGGCGCTCGAGCGCCAGGGTCTGGTAGCTCATCTGCAGGCTGTTGAGCAGGGCTGCCATCGTGGAGGGGCCGGCGACGTTGACCTTGTAGTCGCGCTGCAGGCACTCGATGAGGCCGGGGCGGTCGACGACCTCGGCGTAGAGGCCCTCGAACGGCAGGAACATGATGGCGAAGTTGGTCGTGGCCGGGACCGAGACGTACTTCTCGCTGATGTTTTTGGCCTCGGACTTGATGCGCAGCTCAAGGACCTTGCGGGCCGCCTCGACCGCGTCCTTCTCGCCGGACTCCTGCGCGGCGCGCAGCTGGTCGTAGGCATCGCCGGGAAATTTGGCGTCGATGGGCAGGTAGGTGCAGGCGCCGTCCTCGGCGGGGATCTTGACGGCGAACTCCACGCGGTCAGTGCTGCCGGGCTTGGTGGCGACGTTCTGGTCGTACTGGTCGCTGGTCAGGATGTCGCCCAGGATGGCGCCCAGCTGGACCTCGCCCAGGATGCCGCGGGTCTTGACGTTGGAGAGCACGCGCTTGAGTCCGCCTACGTCGCGCGCGACCGACTGCATCTCGCCCAGGCCCTTATAGACGGCCTCGAGCTGCTCGTTTACCTGGGAAAACGAACGGGAAAGGCTGTCGTTCAAAGTCTTGGAGAGCTTCTCGTCCACCGTGGCGCGCATCTGGTCGAGCTGGCGGTTGTTGTCCTCGCGGATCTTCTCGAGCCGCAGGTCAACGGTGTCGCGGATCTTCTCGAGCTTGGCCTCGGCCGTGTAGGTGTTCTGTTGCAGGGACGCGGCGGTCTCGCGCCGGGACGCGTCGATCTTGGCCTCCAGGCGCTGGTTGGCCGTGGCCAAGGAGCTGTTGACGGTGTCGAAGTGCGTCTTGTTGAGGGCGCGGTCCTGGCGCTGGCCCTCTTCCAGGGCGGCCATGCGCCGCTGGCCGAGCACCGAAAGCACGGCCGCTACCAGCGAACATGCCGCCGAGATGCCAAGAATAACGAGAATAGCCGCGTCCATCCGCCGCTCCAATCCACGAGGTTTGCGGTTGCCATTCTAGAGGGTTTGGAACGGGGCGGCGACGCGGGATCGGGGCGCCGATGCGCCCGGCGGGGCGCTTAGAGGGGGCTCGCGGATCAAAAACGCCCCCGTTTAGACCCCCAGGGCCTGCAGCACGAACATGATGACCGTGAGAATGACCACGGCGATGATCGTGAACCAGGTGAGCGCGTTCCACGCCTTGGAGTTGGCGTGCTTGCCCAGCACGTGGCGGTCGCTGGCGATCAAGACCATGAAGATCAGCAGAACCGGCAGCAAAACACCGTTGATGACCTGCGCCAACATCATGATGCCAAAGAGGTCGACGTTGGGGATGACCACCACGACGGCCGAGAAGATGATGACCGCGGTGATGATGCCGCGGTAGACCGGGGCCTCCTGCCAGTTGCGGTCGCTGCCGCGTTCCCAGCCAAAGGCCTCGCAGATGGCGCTCGACGTGATGCCGGGCAAGACGCACGCGGCCAAAAACGACGCGCCCACCAGGCCCGCGCCAAAGAGCAGCTGCGCGTACTCGCCCACCAGCGGCGCCAGCGCGGTGGCCGCGTCCTCGGCGCTCGAGACCGCGATGCCCGCGGGGAACAGCACCGCGCCTGTGGTCAGGATGATGAACCAGCTGATGATGCTCGCCACAACCGAGCCGGTCACGGTGTCAATGCGCTGGTAGGGCAGGTCGTCGGCCGTGGCGTTCTTCTCCACGACATTGGACTGCGCAAGGAAAATCATCCACGGCGCGATGGTGGTGCCGATGTTTGCCACCAGGACCGAGAAGTACGTGGGGTCGGTCGAGAAGCGCGGGATCAGGGTGGCGTTCAGGGCGTCGCCCCAGTCAGGCCCCACCATGACGCCGGCCACCACGTAGGTGACAAAGACGCAGCTGATGGCCAGCAGGATCTTCTCGATGCGGTGGTACGAGCCGCTCATGGTAAGAAGCCAGATGGCCAGGGCGGCCGTGGGCACGCTCACGATCGCGGGCACGCCAAAGAGCGCGAGACCCGACGCGATGCCCGCGAACTCGGACAGGGTGACCGTGGTGTTGGATATCAAAAGTGCAAGCATCGCGAGGGCCGAGAGACGCACGCCGAACTGCTCGCGGATAAGCGACGCGAAGCCCTTGCCGGTGACACACCCCATGCGAGCTGCGGTTTCTTGCGCCACGATAAGCAACAGGCACATGACAGGCACGGTCCAGAGCTGGCCGAAGCCAAAGTAGGCGCCGGCGCTCGAGTACGTGGCCACGCCGCCGGCGTCGGCGCCGGCCAGGGCCGCGACCATGCCAGGACCCATCGCCGCCAGGACGCGCTTGGGGTCAAGACGCTTCTTGCCCTGCTTTTCCGGGGTCTTCTGCGCCCCCTGCGTTTCCCGCGTTTCCTGCTCCGCCAACTACATCGCCCCCAGGAAGGCGGGCGAAAGCGCCACGACGGCCGCGACAAAGATGGCCAGCGCGATGACCATCGCGCCAACGGACATCGAGAAGCCCGACGTGTCGAGGTTCTTCTCGTCACGCGCACGAAGAATCACCAGGTAGATCGGGCAGCTTACGAAGGTGACAAAGACCGCGATCGCGGCCGCGGCAAGGCCCAGCGAGAAGGCCGGCAGCGCCTGGGCCAGCGGCTCGGCGAAGTGGATGCTGCTTAGGGCCAGGCTGGCGAGAACCACGATGCCGCCCACCACGACGCCCAGTCCCACGCTCTTCACGGCAAAGCCGAAAAGGGACGGCGAGTCCTCGTCGTCGGCGTCGTTTTGCAGGAAGAAGTTGGTCACGTAGCTCACCGCGTCGTCGGAAAGCACAAGGGCAACAGGCAACGCGGCGCAGGTCAGAAGCATAGAAAGGCTGTTCTCGTCCAGCACCAGCGGCGCCGCGGCGGCAAGGATAACCACGCCCGCCAGCCACAGGAAGAACCACGCGTTGCGGCGCAGCAGCCAGATGAGGTCGCCGCCGCGGGAGTTCTCGTCGTCGGCCGCGGGGCCGCCGGCGATCTGCAGGTCCTCGGCGTGCTCCTCCTCCAGGACGTCCAGGGCGTCGTCGACGGTGACGATGCCCAGCATGTGGCCGTCATCAGCCACGACGGGCATGGCCAGCAGGTTGTACTTGGCGATGTTCTCGGCCACGTCCTCCTGGTCGTCCTCGGGGCTGGCGGTGATGACCTCGTCGGTGCAGATGTCCTTGAGGGCCGTCTTGGGGTCCGAGACAATGAGGCTGTTCAGCGTGACCACGCCGGAGAGCCTGTTGTCCTCGTCGGTGAGGTAGACATAGCGCACGGACTCGAAGTCGTCGTCCAAGCCGCGCAGCAGCTCGACGGCGTCCTCGACCGTGGAGTCCTCGGACAGCGCGGCGAACTCCGAGGTCATGATGCGGCCCGCGGTGTCCTCGCGATAGCCCAGCAGCTGGCGGATGGCGCGCTGCTCCTGGACGCCCATCAGGCGCAGGAGCTTCTCGGCCTTGTCGTAATCCAGCTCGCTCACCAGCTCGGCGGCGTCGTCGGGGTCCATCTCGGACAGCATGCTGGCGGCGTCGCGCTCGTTCATGTTGCCCATGAGCTCGGCGGCCATCGCGTCGTCGTCGAACTCGGCCATGGCGCCGGCGCGCTGCTCGTCGTCGAGCTGGGCAAAGACCTGGCCGCGCAGGCGCGGGTCCAGGCGCTCGATGATGTCGGCGATGTCGGCGGGGTGCATGTCGTCCAGCGTCTTGTGCGAGACGCTCAGCTTGACGTTGGACAGGTCGCGCTCGACCAGGTCCATGTAGCTCCACGCGATGATCCTCTCGGGCAGCGGCTTGCCAAAGGTGCGGGCCAGGCGCAGCGCGACCTTCTCGATCGCGGGCGAGAGGGAACGTAGGATGCCGCGGGCCCCCACCTCGGCGCCAAGAAGGCGCAGCTGGGTGGAGTTGGTGTCCGAGAGCTTGAGGTCGTTGACTCGCACGACGCGCATGCCGCGGGTGTCGACGATCTGCTTATTCAAGATGTCGCGGGCGAGAAGGACCTCGTCGGGCTGCAGGTACGAGAAGCGAATCTCGACGGCGGGGACCTTGAGATGGATCTCCTTCTCGTCGTAGGTGTCGACGTACTTGCGCCAACTGATCATGAACGGTGTGCGGCCGGGCCCGCGAAAGGCCAGGCTCGTCACGCGCGGAAAGACTTCGCCGGTGGCGATGCCCAGGTCAGAGACCGTGCCGATCTTCTCGCCGTCGGCAGCGTAAACCGGGTTTCCCATGAGCTGGGAGAGGTAGATCATTCGTGCTCCTTTGCGATTGCGCGGGCCGGCGCCCGCCGCGGTTGCATAACTCACGCCCCAGGCGTGGCTTTATGGAGACACGCCGCGGGGTCATCGACTGGCAGGTCGAGGTTTCATGTGGACCCTTCTCTTGCGGATAAACGGTTGCGTTCGACTAACCGTAGTGCATTGTACACGAGGTAGGCGGGCACGTCGGCGCGGCTGGCGGCCCTTACAGTGATGTGACATAAGTCGTGGTTGGGCGGCGGCGCGGGCGGCGAGAAGGTCGCGACGCGGAGCCGGGCGGCGGGCGGCCGCCACATCCCCGAGAATAGACGAGGGCCCCTCAGGTCCAAGACCCGGGAGCCCCCACTTTGGCAGCTGCACGCTGTTATAAGCCTTACAGTGCGAACGCGCGGTTTCGCGAATTAAAGCCGCGCGCCCGTTTTCTGCACACCCCTATCATTCCCCGGGATCTTCTCGCTAAACCGGCGGCAAGGCGACGGACAAATCCTCCACGAGCCTTAGGTCATACTGTGGAGAGGGGCCGGCGCCGGTCGCGCGGGCGGCCGATTTTGGGTAAAGTGGAGAGCAGTGCGCTGGATGGGTTCGGGCGACGCCACACCTCGAACCTGGTCAGGACCGGGAGGTAGCAGCCATAAGGGGCCTCTGGCGGGCGTCCGATCCCATCGAGCGCACTTTGCAACCCCGCAGCTTGCCTGCGGGGTTGTGTTGTGTACGGGCACTTTTTGACCCACGTACAAAAGGAGATCCTCGACTCATGGGCTTCATCGACTTTATCGTTACCCTGCTCAAAGATCCGCGCACGGCCATCGCCACCTGGATCGCCGCCGGCCCGGTCATGGCCTACGGCTGCGTTTTTCTCATCATCTTCATCGAGACCGGCGTGGTGTTCTTCCCGTTTCTGCCGGGTGACTCGCTGCTGTTTGCCTCGGGTTTCTTTGCGCAGGGCGGCGGGTTCAACATCATCGCGCTTCTCGGCGTGGCCTGGGCGGCCGCCATCCTGGGCGACCAGTGCAACTTCATGATCGGCCACTTCTTTGGGCGCAAGATCATCGACTCCGGCAAGGTCAAGGCCATGACGCCCGAGCGCATGGCCAAGTCCGAGGCGTTTCTCGACAAGTGGGGCCACCTGGCCATTTTCCTGGGGCGCTTCTTCCCGTTCATCCGCACGTTCGTGCCGTTTATCGCGGGCATGGGCGGCATGAAGTGGCACAGTTTCGTGCTGTTCAACGTACTGGGCGGCGTGACGTGGTCGACGCTGTTTACCCTGCTGGGCTACTTCTTTGGCGGCATCCCCTTTGTGCAGGAGCACTTTGAGCTGCTCATCGTTGGTATCGTGCTTGTCTCGGTGATCCCCACGGTGGTGGGACTGATCAAGGCCAAGCTGGCCAAGAAGTAGGTGGCGAGGGCCCCGGCCCGGCCGCGCATATCGCGTTTTCGAAGCCCGCCACTCCCACAGATGGGGTGGCGGGCTTTTTGGGTGGGCTGGTTGGACCCGGCTGGGCCGTCGCGCCAGGCAAACTTCCGCCAATCAGTGATTAAACTCAGGACCCCAGAGTAGCCGGGCCTTTGGCGCCGACGTTTGCCCAGTTGGCAGGCTTGCGGTCTTTGGCGATACTCGACCACCCCAGATTTAATCACTGATTGGCGGAAGTTTCTTTAAGGCAAGGGCGACGCGGCGACAAGAAACTTCCGCCAATTTACCTCTTGTTGCGGGAAGGGCGAGTAGCGACCAGATGCGCAAGGCCGCCAACTGGGCAAATGCAAACGGCAGAAGGCCGGCTACTCGAGGGTTCTGAATTAAGAGGTAAATTGGCGGAAGTTTGACTGGCTCGGGCGGCAAAACGGGGGTGCGCGGGCGCGAAACGGCGTGTTTCAGGGCTGCGCTATGCCCCTTAACCGCGGCTGAAGGGGCTAAACTGGAGGGTATTGCCAAACGCACGCCCGCGCGCCAAAGGAGAACCCCATGAAACACCGCCCGCCCCAGCCAAAACGCCACAGCCTTCCGGCCCTGGCCCTTGTCCTCGCTACCGTCTTCGCGACGCTGGCCTGTACCCTGGCCCTCCCCTCTCGCGCCCAGGCATTCTGGCCGTTTGACACCAGGTACATCGCCTACGTCGAGGATTCCAACGGCAACAAGACCTATTTCCCCATTTGGGACCAGGCCGGGGCGGTAGAGGCCGCCTCCTGCGAGGGCAAGACCCTCGTGCTCATCGCCGACTGGGATCTGGCCCTGCCCATCACGGTCGAGTCGGGCAAGCAGCTCACCGTCGACATGAATGGCCACACGCTGTACTACAGAAGAAGGGGCGGCAGGATCTTCTTGCTGAAGAGCAACTCAAGCCTGACCGTCAAGTCGAGCGCCCCAAACACGCAGTTCAACTGCAGGATGTATGACGAGAACGCCACCGGAAAAACCAGCTACCTGGGCAACATCACCACGGGCGGCCTTCTCGTCATGGGCGAATCCACTGACGGCTCTGCCGTTGACATGGAAAGCGGTAGCCACCTGACCCTCGACGGCGTGGCCGCCGTGGGCGACTACTGTAGCTACGTCCCCCGCGAGGTCGGGGAGAGCGGAGGCGGCGGAACCATCCACGCCAGGACTAACTGCACCGTCAACCTCAAGAACGGCACGAAGATCTGCCACAACGCGGTGGAGGAGCAGGGCGGCGGCATCTACGTCGGCGGCGACAACACGACCATCAACATCGACGACTCGACGATCTCCAACAACCGCGCCGCGCAGGGCGGCGGCATCTACATCAACGGCAAGAACACCACCATCAACCTGACCAACAACGCCAGCATCAGGGACAACGTCGCCGAGGCCGGCGGCGGTATCTACTGCAACACCACGGACTTCACCATCACCTCCGACAACACGGGCGTGATCGAGGGCAACAAGGCCACCAGCTCGGACAAGGGCACCACCAAGGGCAAGCAGTCCGGCGGCGGCATCCACGTTGACCAGAAGTCCGGCGACAACAAGGGCTTGATCGAGAACCTGACCATCAGGGACAACTACTCCGCCTACGACGGTGGCGGCCTTGAGCTTGACCAGACCGAGACGCTCCTGCGCAACTGCAAGATCACGGGCAACACGTGCAAGTTCGAGGGCGGCGGCATCTACGTCTGCAACAGCGGCAACACCCTCGAAAACTGCACGATCACGGGTAACGCCTGCGACCTCGCCGGCGAGAACTACGAGGGCGGCGGCATCTACGTCGCGAGCAAGTACGACATAGATATGTACGGCAAGTGCACGGTCGCGGGCAACACGCGCGGCAAGGACTCCGACAACGCGGACGACGTCTTCCTTGACGGCGGCTTCTGGGCCGACGCCTACATCACCGGCCAGCTGACGGCCGGCTCGAGCGTGGGCGTGCGCACCGGCAGCACGGGCACCCGCCAAATCGCCAAGGACTTCCAGCGCGCGGAGAACGAGAACCTGTTCATGAACCTGAGCGGCTACTACGTGACCTACGGCGAGGGGAACGACAAGCGCGCCTGGCAAAACTACAGCTCCCATGAGTACAACATCAACCTCGACGGCAAGGTCTCGCTGTACAGGGCCGGCAGCGACGTCACCATCAGCGTTCCCGCCGAGAAGGACGGCAAGGTCTTCTGGTACTGGGAAAGCTTCTCCAGCTCCGCCCCGAAGCAGGACTACATCACCGGTGCGGCAAAGCGCAGCACCGCCCTCGCCTTCAGGATGCCCACGGAAGACATCTACCTCAAGCCCGTCTACGCCACCCGCGTGACGAAGGCCACGGTCACCCTTAGCGGAAAGCCCGAGGCGGGCAAGGCCCTCCCCACCACCGCGACGATCACGAGCGCCACGGGCGGGGACGACACCACGCTTGCCAGCAAGGTTCAGCTGCCCGTCACCTGGAGAGACGACACCGGCAAGGTTGTCTCGGGCACGGCCAAGGCCGGCACCACCTACCAGGCCACGGTATGCGGGCCCGCGCTGCGCGAGCTGGGCATCTACTACAGCCCCGACATCTCGACCGCCGACGTGAAGGTGGGCCTTTCCGAGAACGACAGCCTGGTAGACGCCGCGTCGGCCAAGGTCGACGCCACGGGCACGATCATCGTCACGACCCCCAGGTTCACGACCGACGGCGAGCGCGAGACCCAGCCCGAGTCCTCGACCGGCAGCATCGACGTCTACCTCAAGAAGCAGGGGCTTCTCGATGCTAAGGAGGATGCGGGCGGCGAGGCCATGGCCTTGGACGACGAGGCCGCAGACTCCGGTGCGAGTGCGGACTCCCTTGGCAAGATTGAGGTCACCTACGACAAGGCGTCCGAGAAGGTCGTCATCGCGGCTCCCCACGTCGACGACTACAACTTCTGCTACTGGGAGGGCGTGGACGAGAGCCTGCTCGACGACGACGACGTCGTCACACTGAGCCTCGAGGACGCCGAGAAGATCAGCACGCTGACCGCGGTCTACGCGCCGGTCGCGACCGGCCTCACGGTTGACCTGGACGCGCCCGTGGCCGGCGAGGCCCTGGCCACCGTGTGCAGCAACGTCACGGCGACCTGCTCCGACGGCAGCGAGGCCGACTTCGCCGACGCCTTCGACGCCAAGGAGACCGGCTTCAAGGTGACCTGGTCGCCCGAGGCCACCGACGGCAAGGCCGCCTACTCCACGACCTACACCGCGCTCATCGAGCTCTCTTACGGCGGTGACCTCGAGGAGGTCGAGAACACCCTGGCCACCGGCGCCACGGTGACCTGCAACGGCGTCGAGGCCACCTCGGCCGGCTTTGCCGTGAACGAGGACGGCAAGCTCTGCCTGGCCGTGGCCTTCCCCGCGACCGCGGACAAGGCCGAGGAGCCCGGCGACGACTCCGGCAAGACGGATGAGGACGAGAAGCCCGGCGACACGGACGCGGACGCCGATGCCGACAAGGGCGACGAGTCCGACGCTGGCACGACCGACGAGTCCGACGCCGGCGCCGCCACCGAGGCCAACGACGCCCAGGTCACGACCACCGTCACCACCACGACCGTGGCCAAGGCCGCCAAGGCAGGCACCCCCGCCACCGGCGACGCCGTCTCCGTCGCGGCGCCTGTGGCCCTTCTCGCCGCCTCGGCCGTCTGCCTGGCAGCCGTGCGCGTCTCTCGCCGCCAGCGCTAAGCGACGGGCTGCAACCCCCGGAAGAAAATCAACCTGCACTTAGGGTCACTTTTGAGGCCAAATTTGACCCTAAGTGCAGGGTATTTTGGCAAGAAGCCCCGCGGACGCCGGTGACCCCGGCCCGCGGGGCTTTTCCGTACCCATCAGGTGTCTTATTTAACCCCCGAGCAACGCCGCGACCCGCGAAAATGCTACCGTGGAAGGCATCTGTTCAGCTTTCCCACAGGGACTGGAGAACCACATGAAAACAAACGACACCCATAAGAGAAGGCCGGGGCTTCTCGCCCTCCTCTCAGCCGTGGCTTGCGTGGCCCTGGCCTGTGCCTTCGCGCTGCCTGCGAGCGCGCTGGCCGAAGAGAGGGTCGGCCACTCGGTCGACGCGTCCGGCAAAGAGACCAGCTACAGCACCGTGGCCGACGCGCTCAAGGCCAGCTACACGGGCGTGACCGTGGTCATGGACGCCGACTGGACCTTCGAGTACCAGAAGAACCTCGACGCGCCCGAGGGCTCGAAGGTCACCATCGATATGAACGGCCACCAGATCCAAAGCGACGGCTTTGCCTTCTACCTGCGCAAAAGCGCCCAACTGACGCTCAAGTCCAGCAAGAAGGCCACTTTCGAGTACCCCGGGTACAGCAGCGAGAACGGCTCCAAGCAAACCTACAAGACGACCACGGGCGGCCTGGTCCGCGTCACCGACGGCGCGCACTCCGCCATCTCGGGCGAGGGCTCCAACCAGATCACCCTGGACGGGGTTACCATTGCCGGCTGCTCCACCCCGGCCGAGCTGTCCGATGCGCTGGGCAGCGGCGCGGTGACGGTAACGAGCGGCTCGACCCTTAACATGACCAACGGCGCGTCGATCGAGCACAACAGCGCGACCCGCGGCGCCGGCGTCACGGCCTCAAGCTTCAGCTCCACCGTGGCCATCAACCTGGACAACGGCTCTAGCATCTCGAACAACTACGCTACTGAACAGGGCGGCGGCATCCAGGTCAAGCACGGCGACGCCACGATCACCCTGAACCACGGCTCCAAGATCGAGAAGAACTCGGGCAACGGCGGCGGCGGACTCTATATTTGGTCCGACACCTTCTGCGTGAAGTCCGACGGCACCGGCTCCATCTGCAACAACACGGCCCGCGGGTCGAGCAGCACGTCGTACTCGTTCACGCAAAACGGCGGCGGCGTCCTTATCAGTAACGAGCTCAAGGACAACGCGACCTACACGGGCTTGTTCGAGAACGTCACCATTTCCGACAACTACTCCGCCTATAACGGCGGCGGCGCTCAGGTTTGCGAGAACTCCGTCGTGTTCAAGGACTGCACCATCAAGGGCAACACCTGCGCTCGCGACGGCGGTGGCGTCCACGTCGTCGCCGATAACGACACCTTCGAGGACTGCACCATCACCGGCAACGCCTGCAACCTCGCCAACAAGAACTACGAGGGCGGCGGCATCTTTGTGCCCTACAAATACGACATCCGCATCAACGGCGTCTGCAAGATCGAGGGCAACACGCGCGGCAAGGACTCCGGCAACGCCGACGACGTCTTCTTGAGCCAAAACGTCGGCAGCACGGCCCTGGCCTACATCACGGGAAGCCCGAAGCAGGGCTGCAACGTGGGCGTGCGCACCGGCAGCACGGGCGAGCGCCGCATCGCCAGGTACTTCTCGTATGAGACCAAGGGCGCCCTGTTCATGGACCTCGACGGGTACTACGTGAGCTACGGCACCGACGAGGGCGGAGACGCCTGGCAGCGCCGCCTTGGCACTTCCAAGTACTCCGTCACGATCGACGACCAGACCACAGAGCACAAGGTCAGCAGCTCTGTGACGGTCAGCGTCCCGGCCGAGAAGAACGGGGCGGCCTTCTGGCGCTGGGACACCGACGGCGCCGTGGGCCTCGATCCCGTGGACAAGTACATCACGAACAAGTACAACCCGGCGTTCACCTTTAAGATGCCCAACAACGCCGTGACCCTCAAATCCGTCTACGTCCCCCGCACTAAGAGCGTGATCGTCGAGGTCAAGGCACCCGTGGCCGGCGTGGCTCTGCCCGCAACCGCCAAGCTCACCTACAACGACGGCAACGCCAAGGGCACCACCGTCACCGCGTCCGTCAACTGGTACGAGGTCTCGGGCGACAAGAAGACGTGGGCCACCGGCAAGGCCAAGGCCAACACGACCTACGTCGCGCTCTTTACCGCGGAGCAGGACACCGTGCACGGCGTCTTCTTCGACAGCAATATGACGGGCAGCGACGTGACCGTGCGCTCCAGCTCCGTCGACGTAAGGAACGCCGCGTCGGCCAAGGTCAACGCCGCGACCGGCGCCCTCGCCATCGTATCGGGCGAGTACAAGACCGTGGGCGCGTCGACCCCGGACGACACCAAGACCGGCACGATCAAGGTCAAGGTCGAGAAGAAGAGCGTGACGGAGAACAGCGACAAGGCCGAGGCCGCGGCCGTGGCGCTCGCTGACGACGGCCAGGACGACGCGGGCGACGAGGACACCCTGTTCGAGATCTCCTACGCCTACAGCAGCGACTCCGACGAGGTCACCATCGCGGCCCCCTACCTCGAGGGCTACAACTTCCTCGCCTGGGACGGCGTGGAGAAGAACCTCATCGACGATGACGACGTGGTCACGATCTGTGTCTCTGACCTGCAGAAGATCGACAACACCCTGACCGCCACCTACACCCCGGTCGTGACCGGGCTCACGATCGACCTGGACGCCCCGGTGGCCGGTAAGGCCCTGGCCACTACGTGCGGCAACGTCAAGGCGACCTGCTCCGGCGACGAGGAGTTCGATTTCGCGACCGTGCTTGGCAAGAAGGACGGCTTCACGGTGATCTGGTCGCCCGAGGACCCGGACGATGCCGGGATTGCCCAGTACTCCACGGCTTACACCGCCCTGATCGAGCTTAACGAGGTTGACGGCCTCGAGGGCGTCGAGGACGTCCTGGCCGACGGCGCCACCGTGACCTGCAACGGCGTCACGGCCACCTCGGCCGGCTTCGTCATGGTCGACGGCAAGCTTTGCCTGGCCGTGGCCTTCCCCGCGACCGCGGACAAGGCCGAGGAGCCCGGCGACACCGACGCGGACGCGGATGCCGACAAGGGCGACGACTCCGGCAAGACGGACGAGGACGAGAAGCCCGGCGACACCGACGCGGACGCGGATGCCGACAAGGGCGACGCCGATGAGAAGACCGACGGCTCCGGCACGACCGACGAGTCCGGCGAGCCCAAGGCCGACGCCAATGACGCCCAGGTCACGACCCAGACCGTGACCACCACGTCCAAGGCCAAGGCTGCCAAGAAGGGCACCCCGTCCACCGGCGATGCCGTCACCGTCGCGGCGCCCGCGGCCCTTCTCGCCGCCTCGGCCGTCTGCCTGGCCGTCGCGCGCGTCTCTCGCCGCCAGCGCTAAGCACTGGCCACAACCCCGACCCCCGGGTAGAAAATCACCCTGCACTTTCGGTCACTTTTGAAGCCAAATTTGACCCTAAGTGCAGGGTATTTTGGTAAGACGCCCCGCGGACGCCGGCAACTCCGGCCCGCGGGGCTTTTCCGTGCCCATGCAGCGTTTTATCTCTCCCCCAAGCAACGGCGCGGCCTTCGAAAATGCTATCGTGTATCTATCTGTTCAGCTTTTCGTCAGCAGCGAAGTTGGAGGCCCCATGAAAGAACAAGCCAACCACAGGAGGCGGCCTGTGCTTCTCACCGTCATCGCGATGTTCGCGGTGGCGCTGACCTGCGCTTTCGCCCTACCGTCCACGGCCCTCGCGGACGATTACGTCGCCCACTCCACCAGGATGGGCATCGTCAGGTACGCGACCGTCGATGAAGCGATCGAGGCGGGCCTCAAGGGCCTGCCCATCTACATGGACGCGGACTGGACCGTCGACGACATCGTGGTGACCGAGAACTCCTCGCTCACCATCTACATGTACGGCCACACCATCAGCATGACCGCTGATTATGGCGATAACGAGGGCTACAAGCACATCTTCTCTTTGGAGAATGGAGCCGACCTCACGCTCTATGGCTACGCCGACGGGACGAAAACCCAGATCACGTACGTGGGCTACGTCGGCGCCCCGAAGACCGAGATCATCACGACGACCACCGGTGGCCTTCTCACGATGCCCTCCGGCGTCCACGGCCCGCTCATTTACGGCAACGGCGACAACACGGTGACCCTCGACGGCGTGACCCTGGGCGGCGCGTTCACGTATGACAACAACTCATACGAGCGAGGCGGCGCCGTGAGCCTGAGGAAAAACTGCACGCTCAACATGAGAAACGGCGCGTCGATCGAGCACAACCTCGGTGGAAAAAAGGGTTACCGCGGGCCTGGCGGCGGTGTCAACGTCTCCGAGAACGTGACTATCAACATGGACAACGCCTTCATCCATGACAACTACGCCGATAACTACGGCGGCGGCATCTATGCCGACGGCGAAGACTTCGCGCTCTACATGACCAACGGGGCGAGCATCTACAACAACCACGCGGGCACCGGCGGCGGCGTCTACGTTGACACCACCGACTTCACCATCAGGTCCAGCGACGGCACTGGGTCCGTGTCCGGGAACAGCTGCTGGAACTCGAGCAGGGCGGGCCTCAAGACCAGGCAGTCGGGCGGCGGCATCCACATCGACGCCGTGAGCGGATCCAACGAGGGCCTGATCGAGGGCCTCACCATCGCGAACAACAGCTCCGAGTACGACGGCGGCGGCCTTGAGCTCGACCAGCGCTGGACGATCGTGCGCAACTGCACCATCACGGGCAACACCGCCAAGTACGAGGGCGGCGGCGCGTACGTGTGCAACAACAACGTCCTCTTCGACAACTGCACCATCACCGACAACACCTGCAACCTCGCCGGCGAGAACTACGAGGGCGGCGGCCTCTACGTCTGGTGCGACTACGACGTGCGTCTCTCCAACAAGTGCATCATCAAGAACAACACCCGCGGCAAGGGCGGCAGCGCCGATGACGTCTTCCTGCGCGAGAACGCGGGCGCCACGGCCAAGGCCTACATCACCGGCAACCTGGCGAGCGGCTCCAGCGTGGGCGTGCGCACCGGCACCACCGGCGACCGCCGCGTGGCCAAGAACTTCAAGTACGCCAGCAAGGACTGCCTGTTCGCCGACCTCGACCAGGACTACTTCGTGACCTACGGCACCGACACGGGCGGCGACGTCTGGCAGCGCAAGGGCCAGAAAGTCTTCACGGCCAAGATCAACGGCCTGGGCTCCAACAAGTACAAGTCCGGCTCCACGGTCGCGCTCTCCGGCGCCAGCGGCAACGCCGACAGGGTCTTCTGGTACTGGGACGCCTCCATCAGCACCGGTTTAACCCCGGTGAGCGACTACATCAATAAGGAAAACGCCTACAACTCGACCCTCACCTTCAAGATGCCCCAGAACGACGTGGACGTGCGCGCCACCTACGTCGACCGCATAAAGAGGGTCCTGCTCTACATTGCCAAGCCCGAGGCCGGCAAGCAGCTCCCCGCGACCGCGACGCTCTTGCGCACCGACAGCGGGGCAGGCATCGTGCGCGAGATCCCGCTGCCCATCTCCTGGAAGCGGCTGGACACCAAGCAGACGGTCTCCGGCAAGGCCACGTCCGGCACCGCCTACCAGGCCACGATTTCCTGCTCGGCGCTGCCCGAGCTCGGCATCTTCTTTAGCCAGAAGATCGTGACCGCTGACGTGACGGTCACCTCCACCCTGACCTGGAAGGATGCCGACCCCGCGGCGTCGGTCCAGGTCGACTCCACCGGCTCGATCATCATCACGACCGCCGAGTACAAGACCGAAGGCGAGCCCGAGGCCCAGCCCGAGACCAAGACCGGCACGGTCAAGGTCAACCTCGAGGGCAAGGGTGCGCTCGACGCCGAGGGGCAGGCCGAGGCCATGGCCCTGGCCGACGACGAGGCCGAGGACGAGTCCGACGGCCACAAGGCCCTCGACACCGTCGAGGTCACCTACGCCTACGACGAGGAGACCGACACGGTGACCATCGCCGCGCCGCACGTCGACGGCTACAACTTCTGCAACTGGGAGGGCGAGGGCTCCGACAAGGTCGATGACAACCAGAACGTCACGGTCACCGTCGAGGAAGCCAAGAAGATCGGCGCCCTCACCGCGGTCTACACCCCGGTCGTGACCAAGCTTGACGTCAAGCTCAACGCGCCCGTGGCCGGCAAGGAGCTGGACCCGAAGTGCTACAGCGTCAAGGCGACCTGCTCCGACGGCGGCGAGTTCGACTTCGCGGAGGAGCTCGGCGAGAAGGACGGCCTCACGGTGAGCTGGACGCCCGAGGCTGAGGTCGCCGATTACTCCACGACCTACACCGCCCTGATCGACCTGGGCCCCGGTAGCGGCCTCGAGGACATCCAGGACGTCCTGGCCGACGGCGCAACCGTGACCTGCAACGGCGTTGAGGCGAGCTCGGCCGGCTTCGTCGTGGTCGACGGCAGGCTCTGCCTGGCCCTCGCCTTCCAGGAGACCGCGTCTCTCAAGGCCGCGAGCGTCGAGCAGCCCGCCAACGTCGAGGTCAGCTTCGAGGACGCCTGCGGCTACCAGACCGAGCAGGCGGCGCACCCCGACGCGACCTGCTGGCCGCTGCCCAGGACCCTCGCGTTCACGCTCGATAACGGCGAGACCGTCGACGCGGTCGTCAACTGGGAGGTCCCCGCGGGCCTTGACGACAAGGCGACCGCGGCGCAGGAGCTCGAGGTCAAGGGCACCGTCACCCTCCCCGACGGGGTCGAGCAGAACGACGTCGACCTGACCGTTTCTGTGAAGGTCAAGGTCGCCGCCCCCGAGAGCTCCGACGATCAGGAGAAGGACGACGACTCCGACAAGGGCGATGCCGATGCCGATAAGGATGACGCCGACAAGGGCGACAGCACCGACTCCGATGCCGACACCGACAAGGGCACCGAGCCCGGTACGACCGACGGGTCCGGCAAGTCCCAGCCCACGACCACGGTCACCAAGACCGTGACGAAGTCCGCCGCCAAGAAGGGCACCCCCTCCACCGGCGACGCCGTCTCCGTTGCGGCGCCCGTGGCCCTTCTCGCCATCGCGACCGCCTGCCTGGCAGGCGCACGGGTTTCTCGCCGCCAGCGCTAAGCGCAAGCCCGCAAGCGCCACATAACGTACCACCCGCCCCGCGGAGCCACGGCCCCGCGGGGCTTTTTCTGCCCCAAAGAAATCAAACTTCCGCCAATCAGTGATTAAAATCGGAGCTGGTCAGTAGCCGACCCTTCGACACCAGCGTTTGCCCAGTTGGCAGACCTGCTAAACCCGGCGATACTCGGCCATCCCAGATTTAATAGCTGATTGGCGGAAGTTTGATCCGCAACACCATTCAAACGCGCTCCTTAACCGCGGCTGAAGGGGCTAAACTGGACGGTATTGTCCCGTCGACCGCCCTGCACGGGCGCCAAAGGAGACCCCATGAAAAACCGCCCGCCCCAAAGCAGAAGGCCTCGCCTCCTGGCCCTGGCCCTAGCCACTATCCTGGCCGTCCTGGCCTGTGCCTTCGCGCTTCCTACCAGCGCGCAAGCCGACGGCTACCCGTACGCGCACGCGACCGGCGCGGACGGCAAAGAGATCGCCTTCAGCAGCATCGATGAAGCCATCGACTACTCGCGCAAGAACGACGGCGCGACCATCGTCATGGACGTCAACTGGTTCCTCGAGGAGAAGACCATCTACATCCCCGAGAACTCCAAGGTCACCATCGACATGAACGGCCGGGCCATCACGGCCCACAACTCCGCCTTTGTCCTGTGCGAGAAGGCCCAGCTCAAGCTGACCTCCAGCAAGAAGGAGTCCATCCCCTACTTTGGCTACAGCAGCAAGGACGGCAGCGGGCAGAAGTACACCGCGACGACGGGCGGCCTCGTCACCTGCACCGTTAACAAGTGCCCCGCGATCAAAGCCCAGGACAACAGCGTGCTGACCCTGGACGGCGTCACCCTGGCCGGCTGCGAGACCAGCTGGGACGGCACCGACAAAGAAACCGACATGACGGGCAACGGCGCGGTGACGCTCGACTTTAACGCGACCCTCGTCATGACCAACGGCGCGTCGATCGAGCACAACAAGTCGATCGACGGCGGCGGCGTCTTCGTCGAGGGCAGCTATGCGACCATCAAGGTCGACAACTCCTCGATTTCCAACAACTACGCCAACGAGACCGGCGGCGGCATCTTCTGCCGAAGGGAGAAGGCCACCATCATCTTAAGCAACAACGGCAAGATCGAGAACAACACGGCGCAGTGCGGCGGCGGTATCTACTTTGTCATGGGCGGCTTCACCGTCAAGGGCTCCACCGACGGCAACGGCAAGGGTTACATCTCGGGCAACCGGGCGGAGGCTGACGACAGGATCTTGTCCCTCGGCTACGACGGCGGCGGTGCCATCAACATCGCAAAAACGAGCACCGAACCCTGCGGCGGCACCATCGAGAACCTCACCATTACGGACAACTACAGCGGTTACAACGGCGGCGCCATCGAGATCAACCAGGAGAACACCACCGTCAAAGACTGCGTCATCACCGGCAACACCACCAACTACAACGGCGGCGCGATCTACGTCAACCAAAAGAACGCCGTTATCGACGGCTGCACCATCACGCGCAACGCGTGCGACCTGGCGGGCAAGAACCTCGAGGGCGGCGGTGTCCTTGTGGACAACTACTTCGACGTCAAGCTCACGGGCCGCTGCGTGATCAGGAACAACACCCGCGGCGCCTACTCGACCAACTACGACGATGTGATGCTGCGCGAGGGGACCTTCTCCGATGCCTACATCATCGGCGCGCTCTCCAGCGGCTCAAAGGTGGGTATTCGCACGGGCACCACCGGCGACCGCCGCGTGGCCAAGAACTTCACGCCCCAGAGCAAGGACTGCCTGTTCGCGGACCTGGACGGCTACTACATCAGCTACGGCAGCGACGAGGGCGGCGACGCCTGGCAGCGCCACGCCACCAGGGACTTCACGGCCAAGCTCAACGGCGAGGGCGAGACCTTATACCACCAGGACTCGGTCGTAAGGCTGGTAGCCCCTCTCACCAAGGGCGACGACCTGGTCTTTTGGCACTGGGATCTTGAGAAGACCACGGGCCTCTACCCCATCGGCAGCTACATCGTCGACGCGGGCCTCTACAACAACGTGCTCAACTTCGCGATGCCGCAAAACGACGTGAACGCGGTCGCGCTCTACGCCACGCGCGCCAAGAAGGTCGAGATCAGCGTCAAGGCGCCCGTGGCTGGCGAGCACCTCTCCGCGACGGGCAACGTGTACCGCACCGAGGGCGTGGGCAGCCGCGAGGCCTACCCCGTGACCGTCGTCTGGTACGAGGTCGACGCCGACGGCGAGCGGACCAGGGCCTCCGGCGACGCCAAGGCCAACACCACCTACACGGCCGATATCTTCTGCGGGACCTCTGACCAGGACGGCCTGGCCTACAGCACCTCCATCACGGCGCAGGACGTGACGATCAAGGCCAGCGCGGGCAGCTCACCGGCCGCGACCAAGGCGTCGGTCGACGCGCACAGCGGCAGGTTGTCCGTCACGACGGGCACGTTCGACAAGACCGGCGGCGAGGCCGCGGCGGCCACGGGCGGTAAGGTCACCGTCAAGATGGTCAACGGCGGGCTGACCGCGGGCGCGGCGTCGGGGTCGAGCAGCGCGGCGGCGGTCGCGGCGCTGTCCGACGACGTCGCGGCCCAGGCCGAGGAGGACACGCTCGTGCTGGGCACCTGCGACTTCTCCTACGCCGAGGGCTCCGAGCATGTGACCATCAGCGCGCCGACCAAGGACGGCTACGACTTCTGCGACTGGCAGAACCTCAAGGAAGGCTGGGAGAAGGACGACGACTGCGGCACCGTGACCATCCCCACCTCTGACCTGGACGAGAGCCTCGTCCTCACCGCTGTGTACTCCCCGCTGGTCACCGAGGCCAAAATCGAGATGGCCGCGCCCGTGGCCGGCAAGATGCTCGGCCAGGCAGCCGACGACATCGTGCTGACCTGCTCGAACGGCACCACCGAGAGCTTTGCCAAGGTCTTCAACAAGCAGATGGGCGGCTTCAAGGCAACCTGGTCGCCCGAGCCCGAGGGTGCGGACGGCACGGCCGACTACTCCACCGCCTACACCGCCTTCATCGACCTCGGCAGCGCGGAGGGCGTCGAGAACGTCGACGACGTCATGGCCGACGGCGCCAAGGTGACCTGCGACGGCGCAGAGGCCGCCTCCGCCGGCTTCACGGTGATCGACGGCAAGCTCTACCTGGCCGTCACCTTCGAGCCCACCGCGGACAAGGCAGCGGATCCGAGCGACGACGGCAAGAAGGACGAGGACGAGACGCCCGGCGACGAGACTGACAACAAGTCGGACGAGAAGACCGACGAGGGCGACGCCGATGCCGGCAAGGACGACGAGGCCGACGGCTCCGATGAGGCCGACAACGCCAACGAAGACCAGGTCAACGACCAGCCCGCAACCACGGTAACCACAACCACCACCGTGACCAAGGCCGCCAAGAAGGGCGGAACCCCGTCGACCGGCGACGCGACCACCATCGCAATCCCCGCGGCTCTTCTCGCCACCTCGGCGATCTGCCTTGCTGCCGCACGCCTCTCTCGCCGCGAGCGCTAAGCGCGACCCTGCAAGCCCCGGATAGAAAATCACCCGCACTTTCGGTCACTTTTGAAGCCAAATTTGACCGAAAGTGCGGGGTATCTTATCAAGACGCCCCGCGGACGCCGGCAACCCGGCCCCGCGGGGCTTTTTCATGCCGCCAACAACGCCTGCCGCACGTCCGCGCGCCCCGCGGAAATGCTACCGTGGAAATCGGACAGTTGGCCTTCCGACAGAAACCGGAGAAGCCCATGAAGAAGCAGCTCACTCAACGCGGGAGACGGGGGCTTCTCGCCCTGGTCAGCGCCGCGGCCATCACCGCGGCGGCCTGCATGCTCGCCCTGCCCGCCCCGGCCTGGGCGGCGGAGACCCACATCGCCCACTCGGTGGCATCGTGGGGCAACACAACCTACTACTCCACCATCGCCGAGGCCAAGACCGCTGGATACGCCGGGGCCACCATCATCATGGACACCGACTGGGACCTGGGCGATGGCAAGCTCGAGATCGCCGACAGCAAGACGCTCGACATCGACCTGAACGGCCACAAGATCACCAGCTCCAACTCCAATTCAACGATCTACCTCAACGAGTACGCCACCCTCAACCTCTCCTCAAGCGCGAACGCGACCGAGTTCTCCTACACGGGCTACGACTCGGCGGGCAATACGGAGAACTTCGTCGTGTCCACCGGCGGCCTGGTCACCAATTCCCCAAGCGCCCAAGGCACAAACGTGCACCTGGAGCTTGGCGCCTATCTCAAGCTGGATAACGTCGCCGTGGTGGGTGGCGGCGGTAGCGGCGTCAGAACAAAGAAGAACTGCACCATTAAGATGGTGAACGGCGCGACTATTTGCCACAACAAATCCGTAGGCAACGGCTCCGCGATGGGAGAAGACGGAGACGGGGGCGGCGTCTTCCTTGAGTCCGGCTCGACGCTCACCATGAGCAACGCCCACATCGACCACAACTACTCCTGGGGCAAGGGCGGCGGCGTAAACGGCCAGTACGCCAATACCATCACGATGGAGGACGGCTCCACCGTGAGCCACAACACCTCGGAATCCGGTGGCGGGTTTTATTTCCGCAATAGCCATTTCAGCCTCATATCCGTTGATACGACGGGCGTGATTTCCGATAACACGGCTTTTGGCGAAGGCTATTCCCCAGGCACGGCCCACAGGTCCGGCGGCGGTATCCACGTTCACTCGTGCGACGACAACGAAACTTGGGGCTTGATCAGGGGTCTTACCATCAAGGACAACTACTCGGCGCGCGACGGCGGCGGCCTCGAGCTCGACCAAGAGAACACCACCGTCAAGGACTGCGTCATCACGGGCAACGTCGCGGCCCTCGACGGCGGCGGCGCCTTTGTCTACCAGTCGGGCGTCACCTTTGACGGCTGCACCGTCACCGACAACTACTGCGACGCGGACAACGGCGGCTACGAGGGCGGCGGCATCTTCGTGAGCTACCACTACGACCTCAACATGAAGGGGACGTGCATCGTCAAGGGCAACACGCGCGGCGCGAGTTCCGCGAGCGGCGGCAACCCGGACGACGTGTTTCTCAGCACCCTGAGCGGAGGCGGCGGCAAGGCCTACATCAAGGGCAGCCTTAACCAGGGCTCTTCCGTGGGCGTGCGCACCGGAATCGAGGATGACCGCCGAATTGCCGAGAATTTCTCTTGCGCCAGCAAAGACGGCCTGTTCATGGACCTTTCCGGCTACTACGTGAGCTACGGCACCGACAACGGCGGCGACGCCTGGCAGCGCCACACGACCAAGGAGTTCTCGGTCAAGGTGAACGGCCAGGAGCGGGCCCGCTACCGCAACGGCGCGGCGGCGACCGTGGTGGCCCCGCTCACCACGGACGACAGCCTGGTCTTCTGGTACTGGGACCGCACCAAGAGCACCGGCCTATACCCCGCAGAGGACTACATCGCCGACGAGGCGACCTTTAGCAACACCCTTAACTTCACCATGCCGCAAAACGACATCGACCTCACGGCCGTCTACGTCCAGCGCGCGAAGAAGGCTCTGCTCCTTGTCGAGAAGCCCGCGGCGGGCGAGCAGCTGTCGACCACCGCGACGCTCGCGATCACCGATGGCGGCTCGGGCGCCTCGCGCCAGCTCAAGGTACCCGTCTCCTGGAAGCGGCTGGACAGCGGGGCGCTGGTCTGCGGCGTGGCTACCTCCGGCACCACCTACCAGGCCACGGTTTCTTGCTCCGAGACGCCGCAGATCGGCCTGTTCTTTAGCCGCGGGATCTCGGCCGGCGACGTGAACGTGTCGGTCTCGCCGGACGGCGCGGGCGCCGTGGCGGCGGCCTCGGCCGCGGTGGACGCCGCCGGCGCGCTGACCGTCACGACCCCCGAGTACACGACCGAGGGCGAGCACCAGGACCAGCCCCTGGCGCAGATGCGCAAGTTGGAGGTCAGCCTCAAGGGCCGGGGGCTGGTCGCCTCCAGGTCGCTGGCCAACGCGGCGGTTGCCGCGCTGGACGACGATGAGGCTGGTGATGCCGAGGACGACGGGCTTGTCGAGCTTGGCCGCGTCGACGTCGTCTACGACAAGGACGCCGACAGCGTCACCATCATCGCGCCCCACGTCGACGGCTTCAACTTCTGCTACTGGGACGGCACCGGCTCCGGCCGCATCGACGACGAGGAGACCGTGGAGATCCCGGCCTCGAGGCTGGTCAACATCACGTCGCTCACGGCCGTCTACACCCCCGTCGCGACCGCGATCGAGGTTGACATGGATGCGCCCGCAGCCGGCCAGAAGCTGGCCGAGGCGGCCGATGACATCCAGCTGACCTGCTCGGATGGCCAGACCGGAAGCTTTGCCGAGGCCCTGGGCAAGGGCGAGGCCGGCTTCAAGGTAACCTGGCCGTCCGCAGCCGAGGACGGCGTGGCCGCTTATGGCACCGCTTACACCGCTTTGATCGAGGTCTGCGACGCCGGCGGCTTTGAGGGCGTCGAGAACGTCATGGCCACCGACGCGGTTGTGACCTGCGGTGGCGTGAAGGCGACCGCTGCCGGTTTCACGGTCGTGGACGGCAAGCTCTGCCTGGCCGTCACGTTCCCCGCAACGGCCTACGAGGCCGCGGAGCCCGACGATCCCGGCAAGACCGATGAGGACGAGAAGCCCGGCGACACGACGGACGACACCAAAGCCGACGAGACCGCCAAGGCCGAAGAGTCCGACGACGCCGAGGCAAACGAGCCCCAGGTCACGACCACCGTCACCACGACCACGACCGTGGCCAAGACCGCCAAGAAGGGGACCCCGTCGACCGGCGACGCGACCTCCCTCGCGGTGCCCGTGGCCCTTCTCGCCACCTCAGCCGTCTGCCTGGCCGCCGCAGCTGCGAAGCGCCGCAACCAGCGCTAAGCAAAAGGCACCCGAACGCACCAACAAGCCCCGCGGAAGCCGAAAACCGGCCTCTGCGGGGCTTTTCTATGCCTTGGCGCAATCAAACTTCCGCCAATTTACCTCTTGTTGCGGAAACCCCGAGTAGCAGCCAACCGCTCAACGCTGCCAACTGGGCAAACGCGAGCGGCAGAAGGCCGGCTACTCGAGGGTTCTAAATTAAGAGGTAAATTGGCGGAAGTTTCTCTCTCGAGGGCGGCAAAAACGTCCCTTACTCCCCAGCAGCCGCGGCCTTTCCCTCGATCGCGTGGGCCACGTTAAGCAGCAACAGGCCCAACAAGCTCGCGGTCACGCTGGCGACCAGAACCGCGCACTTGGCAGCCAGCTGCTCGGCCCCCGCGCCAAACGAGAGGCCCGAGATCAGGATGCACATCGTGAAGCCCACGCCGCCCAGGACGCCCACACAGATGAGCTGACCCCAGGTGGAGCCCTCGGGCAGCGGCGAGAAACCGATCTTTACCAGCAGCGTTGTCACAGCCACGATACCCAGGGGCTTGCCTAGCACCAGGCCAAAGAAGACGCCCTGCGCCACGGGATCGCCCAGGATGGACGCCGGGTCCACCCCAACGACGCGCAGCTGGGCGTTGGCAAAGGCGAAGAGCGGCAAGATGATGAAGTTCACCGGCGTGGCGATGGCCGTCTCCACGCGCTGGAGCGGCGGGGTCACGCGGTGCATGATGTTCTCCACGCGCCGAGCCGTGGCGGTAAAGCCGTGCTGGCCAAGAATGTGCAGCTCAGAGTCGTATTCGTCGTCCAGCTCACTGCCGCGCTCGTCCAGCCAGGCTTGCACGCCCTCGAGCTTGATGTCGGACTTGACCGGCAAGAAGAACGCCAGGATCACGCCGGCCAGCGTGGCGTGGACACCGGAGTTAAGCATGCACGCCCACAGCACCAGGCCCAGCACGATGTACCAGCGCGCGTGATATACCTGCAGTTTATTGAGCGCCCACAGGCCCAGGCACACCACGCCCGACACCGCAAGCCAAAACACGCTGGGCGACTGCCCGTAGAAGAGGGCGATCACGATGATGCCCAGAAGGTCGTCCGCGATGGCCAGCGTCGAGAAGAACACCTTGGCCGCCGGGGCCACCTTGTCGCCCGCGAGCGACATGATGCCCAGCGCGAAGGCGATGTCGGTGGCGATGGGCACGGCCCAGCCGTTGGTCGCCCCACCCCAGTTGAGCAGGGTGTATATGATGGCCGGGGCCGCCACGCCTCCGCACGCGGCCAGGATAGGCATCATGGCCTGGCGCGGGTTGGTCAAGACGCCGGCCGTGAGCTCGTACTTGAGCTCGATGCCCACCGAGAGGAAGAAGATCGCCATCAGGAAGTCGTTGATAAAGCTCTCGAGGGTAAGCGTCGCTGAGAAGGGCCCCAGGGTTAGGCCCAGCGGCTGCTCCAGAAGCTCGGCCACGGGATAGTAGGCGTCGGTGTTGGCCACGATGACGGCGGCCACCGCGGCCACGACCATGACGGCCGCGGCGATGGTCCCGTTGTGGGTGATGCGGGCCAGGCCCTTCTTGCGCTGGCAGCGCTTGGCCACGGCCGGCACCGCCACGATGGGCGACAGGGGCGGGGCGGCCGGGGTGCCGGCACCCGGGCCGGCCGCCGCGCCGCCGGCCTCCGTGACCTCAACACCGCCTGCGACCTGCGCGTTCTTCTCGCTAACTTCCATGAAACAGCCTCCAAAACCTGGGATTCGCCTTTCTCTTATAGCGCTAAACGAGCCGCGCGGCGCCCAAAGCGCCCGTAAAAGAACGACGCGTTTCGTGTTTCTCACAAGTTGTTGTCGGCCGGTAACGAACTATTTCCCGGCCACTTAACGCAAGTCCCGTCTGTCAAGTTGTTTCTGGCGGACGAGAAGATCTATGCGGCAAGCGCGCGCATCCAGTCGGCAAACGGTCTTCTCGGCGCCTTGGAAAGAAGGACTCCCAAAGGAGGTAGACACTTATGTTCAGCTCTGCGGACGTAACCTGGACGCTGGTCGCGGCGTTTCTGGTTTACTTCATGCAGGCGGGCTTCGCGCTGTGCGAGGCCGGCCTCACCCGCGCCAAGAACACGGGCAACATCTTGATGAAGAACCTGATGGACTTCTGCATCGGCACGCCGTGCTACTGGTTCATCGGCTTTGGCATCATGTTTGGCGGCACCGGAGCGCTTATCGGCGGCTTTGACCCCTTTATCCAGGGCAGCTATGACTTTGGCACCCTGCCCACCTGGGTCTACGCCGTCTTCCAGACCGTCTTTTGCGCCACCGCGGCCACCATCGTCTCCGGCTCCATGGCCGAGCGCACCAACTTCAAGGCCTACGTGCTGTACTCCGCGATGATCAGCCTGGTGGTCTACCCCATCTCGGGCCACTGGATCTGGGGCGGCGGCTGGCTCTCCCAGATGGGCTTCCACGACTTCGCCGGCTCCACCGCGGTCCACTTCGTGGGCGGCGTGACGGCCTGCCTTGGCGCGGCCCTTCTCGGCCCCCGCATCGGCAAGTACGACAAGGACGGCAACCCGCGAGCGATCCTGGGCCACAACATGACCGCCATGGCGCTGGGCGTCTTTATCCTGTGGTTCTGCTGGTTTGGCTTCAACGGCGGCTCGACCGTGAGCATGACCGGCGACGACGTCATGACCAACGCCGGCCTCATCGTCTTCAACACCAACCTTGCCGCGGCGCTGGCAACCCTCACCGCGATGATCTTCACCTGGTGCCGCTACGGCAAGCCCGACGTGTCCCTGACCTTCAACGCCTCGCTGGCCGGCCTTGTTGCCATCACCGCAGGCTGCGACGTCATGGATCCCTTTGGCGCCGCCGTCACCGGCATCCTTGCGGGCTTTGTGGTCATTCTCGCCGTCGAGTTCTTTGACAAGGTCGCCAAGATCGACGACCCCGTTGGCGCCGTTTCTGTCCACGGCTGCTGCGGCGCCCTGGGCACCCTGTGCGTGGGCCTGTTTGCCACCGACGGTGGCCTGTTCTACGGAGGCGGCGTGGCCAAGCTGGGCATCCAGGTCCTGGGCCTTCTGGCCGTTTGCGCCTGGGTCCTGGTCACGATGTTCATCATCTTCAAGGTGATCGACAAGCTGGTTGGCCTGCGCGTCTCCGAGCAGATCGAGATCGACGGCCTGGACTTCGCCGAGCACGGCCTGCCCACCGCCTACGCCGGCTTCGCGATCTCTGACCCCACTTACGCCAACCTTGAGCTGGTCAACCCCTATGAGGGCACCGACCTGGGCGAGGACGACATCGACAAGGCCTCCGAGGCCAAGGTCAACGCGGCTGTCCCCGTGGTCGCCGCGCCCGTGGCCACCGGCATGCACAACATCTCGGTGTGCTGCAAGGCGTCCAAGCTCGATGAGCTCAAGGTCGCGCTCAACAAGGCCGGCATCACGGGCATGACCGTGAGCCAGGTCACCGGTTACGGCCTGCAGAAGGGCGCCGGCGAGAAGTACCGCGGCGTCGAGGTCGACGCGCGCCTGCTGCCCAAGGTCAAGGTCGAGATCGTGGTGGGCAACATCCCCTACCAGGAGATCGTTGACGTGATCAAGCGCGTGCTGTACACCGGCCACATCGGCGACGGCAAGATCTTCGTGTACGGCGTCGAGAAGGTCGTCAAGGTTCGTACCGGCGAGGAGGACCTGCTCGCGCTTACGGACCAGGCGGAGTAAGGCGCCGCGCGGGGCGCGTCACCGCCCCGCGCTCGCGGGTTCGACTTCAAGGGCCGCCCGAGCTTCATTTTGAGCTCGGGCGGCCCTTTTTGGCGTTTGTTGGAGCTTCCCTACTAGCGATAAGGGCTAGTTCTGCTGGGCGGCACGGCGGCGGCGCAGGATCTCGGCCACGCCGACCATCGAGAGGCCCGTGGCAGCCGCGGCGCCGACCACGGCGGCGGACTCGTCGCCGGTCGAAGGCACGGTCGTGGCCTTCTTAGCGGTCGAGGTGGCGGTCCCAGCGGCCTTCGCAGGCGCGGCGCCCTTGTCGGTCGCGGCGGTCGACTTGTCGACGGCCTGGTTGACCTGCTCTTCCTGCTTCTTGGCGGCCTCCTGCTCGGCCACGTAGGCCTCAAGCGCGGCCTTGGCGGCGTCGCGCTCGGCCACGGCCTGGTCGTAGGCGTCTTTGGCGGCGATGTAGGCGGGAGCCGCCTCGCCAAGCTCGGCCTTGGCCTCGGTCAGAAGCTTCTCGGCCTCCTCAGCCACAAGGAGCTGAGCGTGCGCGTCGGCGATGTAGCCGTTCAAGGTCTTGTCGACCGCGTCGCAGGAGCCCTCCTCGATGGCCTGCTCAATGTTGATGTTCTTAAGGGTGATGAGCTGGGCTTTGTTTGCCTCGACGGTCTTCTTGGACGCATCGTAGGCGGCCTGCTTGGCAGCGTAATCGGCGTCGGCAGCGCTGCTGGCTGCCTTGGCATCGGTCACAACCTTGTCGGCGGCATCCTTGGCAGCGGAGGCGGACTCGATCTTGGCCTTGAGGTCCTTAAGGTCCTTGACGTGGCTCTCAAGGCTCTCGGCCCAGTCCTGCTTGGCGTAGGCGACGTCCATGGCATCGGTCACGGCCTGGTCAGCCGCATCGTAGGCCTTCTCGGCGGCATCGGCCTTGGTCTGGGCCGCAGCCTTGGCGTCGTTGGCGGCGAGAAGGGCCTCGCCAGTCTCTTCGGACTTGTCCTTGGCCGCGATGTAGGCGTCCTGGGCCTTTTCGACAGCCTCGGTAGCTGCGGTGATATCGCCATACTTGGAGTCAAAGGCGCTCTTGGCGTCGGTGTAGGCTTTCTCAGCCTTGGTCGCGTCGGACTCAGCGGCCGTGGCGGCCTCGGACGCCTTGACGGAGGCGTCGCTGGCCTGCGTGGCGGTAGCCGCGGCGGAGTCGTAGGCGGTCTTGGCCTCGGCAGCCTTTGCGACGGCGTCGGCCTGGTTTTCCTCGGCTTCCTTTACGGCATCGTTAGCCACGTCCAGCGCCCACTGGCAGTCCTCGACGTCCTCGGCCGTGGAATCGACAAGATCGGCGGCCTTATCAGCGGCCTCCTGCGCCGAGACGAGCTTCTCGGCCGTCTTGCCGTTGGCGTAGGTGGTCTGGGCGGCGGTCAGGTTGGAAGCGGCGGTCGCGGCGGCAGCCTTGGCCTCGTTGAGAGCGGTCTTGGCCTCGTTCACCGCGCCGTTCTTGAGGTAGTCCTCGTAGGCGTCGAGCTTGCTGAGAAGCTCGTCCGCGGTGTAATCGCCCGCCTGATAGCTGAAATCCGCCACGGCGGTTACAGGGAAGCGCGCGCCGCGGTTCTCAGAGGTAAGGGCGAAACCGACAGAGTTAAAACGCTCATTAGACACCGCAAGATAGTGTCCGACCTCATAGTACGTGACGTCTCGAGCCTCGAACTTAGTCGAATTGTTGAAGAAGGTGCTCCAGGCATCCTTCTCGGCCACCTCGCCGAGACCGAGTTCGGCGGCAGTCTTATCGAATAGCTCTTTCTCTTCATCGCGCCACTGGTGCGTGAAGTCTGTCTTAGTGCTGTAGCTCCACGCCGCGCATTCCGCGGAAATGCCGCCTACCGCATAACTTCCAGGATTGTGCCCAAGCACCTGGGACGAATGCCCGGCGTTAACCGTCGCACCCATGGTGACCTGCAGATTCACCTTAAGCTCATTAGAGCCGATTCCCTTGCGGTACTCGTTCAGCTGCTTGATCTGCTCAAGCGAGGCGCGGACATTGGCAAGAGAGGTGGGGTCGTTGGCGTTTCCGTACTCCAGGTTGTAGACGCCACCCGCGTCAATCGTGCCCTGCTTGGCGATGCCCAGGTACTTCTCGGCGTCCTCGTAGCCAATATAGTTGCAGAAATCGATGATGGTCTTGCCGGCGGTCGCGGTGCCCTTGGCGGCGGCGTCCACGGCGTCGTCGTAGGCCTTCTGGGCCGCGGCGACCTTGGCGTCAGCGTCCTCCTTGGCCTTCTGAGCTGCGGTTACCTTGGCCTTGGCCTCGTCGTCGGCCTTCTTGGCGTCAGCCACGGCGCCGTCGGCAGCCGACTTGTTGTCCACAGCCTGGGCATTGAGCTCCTTGGCCATGTCGAGATAGCCCTGCGCCGTGGAGGCGGCGGTCTTCTTGGCGACCAGGTCAGCATCGGCGGTTGTCACAGCGGCGTCGGCCTCGGCCTTGGCCTTTGCGGCAGCGGCCTTTGCGGCAGCGGCCTTGGCGGCGGCGGCCTTGGCGGTCTCGGCGGCGGCAGCAGCCTTGTCGGACGCAGCCGCAGCCTCGTCGGAGGCCTTCTTGGCGGCATCGACCTTGGCCCGCTCGGCGGCGATCGTCTCGGCATCCTGGCCATCCATCGCCTTGTCGAGCGCGGCCTGAGCCTCCTCAAGGGCGGTCTCGGAGGAAGCGACGGCGGCCTTGGCCTCGTCGTCGGCCTTCTTGGCGGCCTCGGCGTTGGCGGTCGCAGTGGTTAGGGCCTCATCGGCGGCCTTCATGTCCTTCTCGGCGGCGTCGAGCTTGGTCTGGGCGTCGTCCAGGTTCTTCTCGGCGGTCTCGAGGTCTGCCATGGCGGCCGCGAGCTCCTTCTCCTTGGCGGAGATGGTCTCGTCCAGGTCCTTGCCGTCGGTCTGGATGTCGGCGTTTGCCTTGGCCTTGGCCAGGGCGTCTGCGGCCTCGTCGGCAGCCTTCTGGGCGTCGGCCACGTCCTTCTGCTTGGCCTCAGCGTCGGCCTTGGCAGCGTCCAGGTCCTTGCTCGCGGCGTCCATGGCGGCCTGGGAATCGTCCAGGGCCTTCTGGGCGGCGGCGATCTGGGCGGCGAACTCGTCGGTCGCAGCGTCATAGGCGGCGTCCCAGTCGGCCTTGGCCTGGTCGGAGGTCTGGGTCCTCTCCTCCACGAGCTTGGAGGCCTCGTCATAGGTGGCCTGGGTCTCCGCGAGGTCCTTCTCGGCGGCGTCGACCTTGGCCTGTGCGGCGTCCAGCTCGGCCTGGAGCTGGGCCTTCTTGGCGTCGGTAGTGGCCGCGTCGTCGCCGGCGGAGGTCAGGTTGAGGCCCGAGGTGGTCGCCGGGTGCGTGGTCTGGGCGGCCTGGTCGGTCGTCGCGTCGCCGGACGTGGCGGCAAAGGCGCTCACGGGCGCGAGGGCCTGACCGCTGATGACAGCGGCCAGTGTGACGGTGGTGACGGAGCGCATGGCGATGTCGCGCAGGTTCACGACGGGCTGCTTGGGAGCCATGTGCTGGGGCTGGTACTTCTGCTTCATGTGTGCGCCCTTCTCGGCTGCTTCTCTTGCGAGAAGCTTAAAAATGCAGGTAGACGCACAGATGTTACCCCCCCCCCGTATATATTTGGCAAGGGCAATTTAAGCCAAACGAGACAAAAACAGGGTTTGGGCGGTTTTTTGGCCACCGAAGTACCTTGGATTTAACTTGTGCAGACTTTTGCACACCGTCATGGCATGCAAAAGTCTGCACATGGGGAGAAGTTCCCCGCTAGACCTTCTCGTAATGAGTGGAACGGCTTCCGCCATGGCGTTTTATCAGGCCCTTCTCCGCCATCGCCTTGAGGATTCGACCCGCCTGGGACTGGCCGACCTCCAGCAAATCCTGGGTCTCTTGCCTTGTTATCGAATCATTAGTCGCAAGGTATGCCATGATCTTGCCTTCGCTGGAGTCCAGGTCGTATGCAACGGGTTGCACCACAGGCTTCTCGACTGGCCCCTCAACGGACTCGGCCACCGCAATCCGGGTCTCCTTCCGCGCGTTAACGTTGGGCAGCACGATCTTGAAGGCGTTGCTTGTGGCAATGACCTGCGGTTTATTTGACTCCTTCGCATACGAACCCATGATCTTCTTCATGCCCGTGACGCATGCCTCAAGGAAGGGTTAGAAAACGGGCGGGCACCGGGGTTTCCGATGCCCGCCCGTTGTGCGGTGCTTATGTCGCCGAGAAGCCCCTACGCGGCCAGGGCGGCCTTGAGCTCCTCGAGATCAGAGAACTTGGTCTCGACGTTGCCGTTCTGGCGGTCGATCTTGATGACCTTGCCCTCCCACTTGGGCTGGGCGGCCTTCGCGGGCTTCTCGCTCGTCTCAGCGGCCGTAGTGGCCGCGGCGGCAGCCTCGTCGGTCGCCTGACCCTCGGGCAGGTCAAAGGCCTCGACCTGCGGCGCGTCCTCGTCGGCCTTCTCGTACGAGTCGGTCTGGACAACATAGCGGTACTCGAAGTCGTCCTTGCCCGGCATGTCCTCGTTGGAGAAGTCGTAGGCCAGCTGCTCCAGGATGGACTGCATGACGTCCACGCGGTCCCGCGCATCCTCGACGGCCACGACGCCGCGCTCGGAGTTGAACAGGGCGTTGGGCGCCACGTAGATCGTGCGGATCTGGCGCTGGCGGGCCTTCTCAAAGCGGACGATGCCCACGACGATCAGGGCGTCGACCACCCACCACAGCACAGAAACCACGAGGTCAAGTGGGTTGTCAACCTCGTTGAAGCCAAGGCGGAACCAAAGCCAGAGCAGGAAGGCCGAGAGAAGTACGGCCACAGCCATGACGATGTAGTTGTTCTTCTTCATGGCTTACGCCTCCATTCCGGCGGGGTTGGTGGAGCCGGCCGGCTCGGCGGCGGAATCATCGTTGCCGCCGAGCAGGTCGTTCATGTTCTTGCGGAGCTTGCGGGTGTGGTTGGTGCGGTGCAGCCAGACGGCGATGCCGTAGATGGCGGTCACAGCCATGCCCACGAACATCCAGAAGTGGACCCAGCAGGTGTTCTGCGTGCGGCCCAAGGGGTTGGCCTCGTCGTAGATGACCTCGCCGTCGGCGGACTCGCCGGTGACGGCCTCGGCCACGTCCTCCATGGCCTCGACCACGGTCTCAAGCGGCTCGGGCAGCGGGGTCACGTCCGCGGTAGCGGTGCCGGACGGGATGACCGGGGTCGTCGGCGTGGTGTCGGCGTTGCTGTCCGGGGTCGTCGGCGTGGTGCCACCGTTGTCGTTGGGGGTGACGGGGGTCGGGGTGGTACCGCCGTCGTCCGGGGTCGGGGTCGGGGTCGGCGTGTCGCCGCCGTCATCCGGCGTCGGGGTGGGCGTGGGCGCCGCCGGGGTGACTGTCAAGGTGCCCAGGTCCTCGGTGATGCTGTAGTTGGAGGCCTTGGCGTTGCGCCAGTCGATCTCGTAGGTGTTGTCGGAGCTGCCGACCTCGGTCTGGGTGCCGGTCGTGGCGCCCACCACAAAATCGGCGCCGACAAGGCCCTCGATCGTCAGCTCGCTGTTGGTGAGCGCGGTGCCGTCGTAGGGCTTGGTGGCGGAGCCGGTGGTCACGGTGAGATGGGCCGGGGTGATCTGGTAGGAGACCTCGGCGGTACCGGTGTAGTTGCCCTTGCCGGTCACGGTCACGGTGACGCCGGCCTCGGTGACGTTGGTGGTGTCGCCGGAGAAGGTCAGCTCGTAGTCGACGCCCTCGACCAGGACGGCGCCGTCGGCGTCGCGGACCACGGGCTTCTGGGCCTGCTCGACGCCGCTGTACACGACGTCGTCAAGCTCCTCGACCGTGAAGGTGCGCTTAAGGGTCGCGTCGTCCGGGTTGGACGGGTCGGACTGCTTGTGGTTGTCGACGGTGGCCGTGCCCTCGCCGTGGACATCGTTGCCGGCCGGGTCGGTGCCGTCGGCGGTGGCCAGGTTGTCCACCTTGCCCGCGGCCAGGTCGGCCTCGGTCACGGTGTAGCTGGTGGAGAAGGTCTTGGACTCGCCCACGGCCAGGGTGACGCCGGACTGGTTGAAGCCGGTCTTGGCGTCGGCCACGGTGATGTCGCTCACGGTCACGTTGCCGGTGTTGGTCACCGTGATGGTGTAGGTGACCTTGTCGCCCGCGGCGTAGGAGCCTGCCGCAGCGGTCTTCTCGACCGTCAGCGCGCCGTCGACGGCCTCGGTCTGGGAAGTCGTCTCGCCGGAGCCGGGCACGTCGTTGCCCTTGGGGTCGGTCGCGGTGGCGGTCGCCACGTTCTTGACGGAGCCGGCGACCATGTCGGCCTCGGTCACGGTATAGGTGGTGGCGAAGTCGCGGGACTCGCCGCGCGCCAGGTCGACCTTCTCGCTCGTGAAGCCGGTCACCGTGATGGTGTAGGTGACCTTGTCGCCCGCGGCGTAGGAGCCTGCCGCAGCGGTCTTCTCGACCGTCAGCGCGCCGTCGACGGCCTCGGTCTGGGAAGTCGTCTCGCCGGAGCCGGGCACGTCGTTGCCCTTGGGGTCGGTCGCGGTGGCGGTCGCCACGTTCTTGACGGAGCCGGCGACCATGTCGGCCTCGGTCACGGTATAGGTGGTGGCGAAGTCGCGGGACTCGCCGCGCGCCAGGTCGACCTTCTCGCTCGTGAAGCCGGTGAGCTCGTCGGTCACGGTGACGCCGGTCAGGTCGACGTTGCCGTTGTTGGTGGCGGTGATCGTGTAGGTGATCACGTCGCCGGCCTTGACGCCGGAGGTCTTGTCGGCCGTCTTCTCAACAAAGAGGGACGGCTCGGTGGACTCGGTCGGGTCGGTCTGGGTGCCGGGCGTGACGTCGGTCGTCTTGTCGGACGGGTTGTCGGCCGTCGCGGTGGCGGTGTTGGCCACGAAGCCAGCCACGACGTCGGACTGCCTGACCAGGTAGCTGTAGTGCAGCGTGGCGGTGGCGCCGGGAGCCAGGCTCTCGATGGTCGCGGACTCGCCAGCGGTGAGAACCGCGCCGGCCAGCTGGTCGTCGACCTTAACGTTGGTCAGGGTCAGGTTGCCCTTGTTGGCCACGGTCACGGTGTAGTTGACCGTCTCGCCCTCCTTGAGGAGGTGCCCCTCGGCCACGTCGCTCACCTTGGTGACGACGAGCTTGGGGTCGGCCGGGTCGACGGGCTTGTTGGACTCGTCGCCGCCGATGGTCTCGGTCGCGGAGCCGGAAGGCGTGACGTCCTTGCCGGTCTCGGGATCCTTGACCGGGTCGGCCGTGGCGGTCGCGGTGTTGGCGTAGGTGCCAGCCACGATGTCGGACTCGTCGATCACGTGGGTGGTGGTAAAGGTGCGGGTCTCGCCCACGCCCAGGGTCGCGATGGTCTCGGACAGGCCGGTCTGGGCGTCGCTCACGACGACGTTGCTGTAGGCGACGTTGCCCTTGTTGGCGACGGTGACGGTGTAGGTCACGGTCTCGCCCAGCTTGTAGGCGCCGCTCGCGGGAGCGCCGGCGACCTTGGTGACCTCAAGCGTGGCGTCGAGCTTGTCGACGTCGGTCTGGATCTCGCCGGGCTCGGGAGTCGGGACGACCTTGGGGTCGTCGGTGGAGCCGCCGGTGGTGGTGGCCACGTTGGTGACCTTACCTGCCAGGATATCGGCGGAGGTCACGGTGTGCTTGGCAGCGATGGCCTCGGTCGTGGCGCCGGGAGCCAGGCTCTCGACGGTCACGGCCTCAAAGCCGTCGGCATTGTTGTCCACGACCTGGAAGTTCTTGGCGGTCAGGTTGCCGTTATTGGTGACGGTAATGCTGTACTCGATCACGTCGCCCAGCTCGAAGGCGCCGTTCTCGCCGGAGCCCTGGCCCTCGTTGGTCACGGTCTTGGTGACGAGAAGGTCGGCGGCGCCGTCGACGATGTCCTTGCCGGGCTCATCGTTGCCGATGGTCTCGGTGTCGGAGCCGGACGGGGTCACGGGCTCGCCGGACTTGGGATCGGTCACGGGGTCGGCCGTAGCGGTGGCGGTGTTGGCGTAGGCGCCGGCCACGATGTCGGACTCATCGATCACATGGGTGGTAGAGAAGGTCTTGCTCTCCCCCACGCCCAGGGTCGCGATGGTCTCGGACAAGCCGGTCTGGGCGTCGTTCACGACGACATTGCTGTACGCGACGTTGCCCTTGTTGGAGACGGTGACAGTGTAAGTCACGGTCTCGCCCAGCTTGTAGGCCTTGCCGTCAGCAGGCGCGCTGGCGGTCTTCTCAACGTCGAGCGTGGTGTTGAGGTTCTCGACGGTCTTGGTATCAGAGCCGTCGCCGTCAACGTCCTTGCCGGACGGATCGATGCCCTTAGCCGTAGCGGTGTTGACCACAGTGCCGGCCAGGACGTCGGCCTCGGTCACCTTGTGGGTGGCGGAGAAGGTCTTGGACTCGCCGGGGGCCAGGGACTCGACGGCCTTCTCGCCAAAGTCGTCGGCGTTGGGGTCGCTGACCTTGACGTCGGTCGCGGTCTGGTTGCCCGTGTTGGTCACGGTGATGGTGTAGTTGATGGTCTCGCCCAGCTTGAAGGCGCCGTCAGCGGCGGAGCCGTTCTGCTCGGCGGTCTTGGTCACCGTCAGGTGCGAGTCCGGCGTGGCGGTCGGGTCGGTCTTCTCGCCCGTGCCGTCGGTCGGCTTGTCGTCGGAGCCGGTGCCCTTGGCAGTGGCCACGTTCACGACGGAGCCGGCGCGCAGGTCGGCCTCGGTCACGACGTGGGCGGCGTCGAACTCGACGCTCGCGCCGGGGGCCAGGGTCTCGACGGCCTGGGTCTCAAAGCCGTCGGCGTTGGGGTCGCTGACCTCGATGCCGTTGACGGTGATGTTGCCCGTGTTGGTGACGGCGATCTTGTACTGGATGGTCTCGCCCAGGCCGTAGGACACGCCGTTGGCGGGGGCGCTCACGGTGGTCTTGGTCACAGTGAGGTCGCCCTGGGCCGAGTCGGTCTCCTGGGTGTCGGAGCCGGGCGTGACGGTCGGGGTGCCGCCGTCGGTCATGCCACTGGCGTTCGCGCCGTTGACGACCTGGCCAGCCAGGACGTCGGCCTCGGTCACGGCGTAGGTGTACCTAACGGTTACGGAGGCGCCGGGAGCCAGGGTGCCGACCTCGGCGTTCTGGCCCTCGGCCAGAGTCGCGCCAGCCAGGGTGTCGTCCACGACGACGCCGGTGGCGGTCAGGTTGCCGTCGTTGGTCACGGTGACGTCATAAGAGATGGTCTCGCCCAGGGCATAGGTGCTGCCGTTGGCGGGCTTGCTCGTGGCGGACTTGGCCACGGTCAGGTGAGCCTTGGCCTCGTCGGTGTCGACCTTGTCCTCGCCCGGGTAGGTCTTGTCGGCGCCGGAGAAGGACACGGTGGCGGTGTTGGTGATGCCACCGGCCAGGAGGTCGGCCTCGGTCACGGTGTAGGTAGCGGTGGCCGTGACGGTGGCGCCGGGCTGGACGCCCTCGAAGATGCTCTGGTCGAGGGTGACGCCCGGGAGCTCCGCGATGGTCACGGTCTTGGGCTCGTCGTAGACGTTGGTGGCCGTGATCGTGAAGGTCACGGTGTCGCCCAGGCCGTAGGCCTTGGCCTCGTGGGTCTTGGTGACGACCCTGTCGGCGGCGGGCTCGGTCACCTTGAGGGTGCCAAGGGTGGCCGCGACGGTGTAGTTCTTCTCGTCCGCGGAGCCATCGAAGACCAGGCTGTAGCTGTTCTCGCTCTCGCCCACCTGGGTCTGGGAACCGGTGGTGGCAAAGGTCGCGGTCTCGCCGTTGACGAAGCCGGAGATGGTGCCGGCGGCGAGAAGGGCCTCGCCGTCGTAGACCTTCTCGGCGTCAGGCGTAGAGACGGTCAAGGTGGCGGGAGTCACCTTGATGGTGCCGTCGACCTTCTTGATGTTGAGCTTGCCGGTGACGTCGGCGCCGGCGGCGTTCTTGATAACCAGGGTGTCGGCGGTGGCGGTCACGTCGACGGAGGTCACATCGGTCGCGGTCGCGCTGGAGGCAGCGGCCTCAAGCGTGTAGCCGGCCGGCAGCTCGCTCACGCTGACGGTAGCGCCGTGGACCTGGCCGTCGTAGGTGAACTCGCCGCCCGTGGTGGTGACCACGATCTGCTCGTCGTTGTCCTTGACGGACAGGGTGCCAAACTGGTTGGTGATGCTGTAGTTGTCAGCGGTGAAGCCGTCCTTGAAGGTGTAGCCCACCGTGTTGGTCACGACGTCGTCGACGTTGGTGACGCTCTCCGTGCAGCCAAGGCCGTCGACCTGGCTGGCAAAGAGCTCATCGGAGCAGTCGAAGACGTTCCAGCTCTGAGCCTGGCCGTTGTAGGTGAAGGCGTGGGACTCGGACGTCAGGGTAACGGCACGCTTGGTGATCTCGTAAGTGCGGGTCACGGAGCCGGTGTAGTTGCCCATGCCGGTCACGGTCACGGTCACGCCGCCGGCGTTGGTGGTGTCCTCGGAGAAGGTCACCGTATAGTCAACGCCCTCGACCAGGGTCTTGTTGCCGTCGGTGACGACAGGCTTCTGCTGCTGAGAAGTGCCGTTGTACACGACATTGCCGGGCTGCGAGACGTTCATCTCCGCGCCGGTCTCGATGCTCTTGGCCACGACGGACAGGGCACCGGGCTGGGTCGTGATGGTGAAGTTACTGGCGGAGAAGCCATCCTTCCAGGTGTAGGCGATGGTGTTCTCGGCGGTGTCGCCCGCATTCGTCACCTTGCCGGTGGCGGTCAGGCCCTCGACCTGGGACTTGAAGAGCCCGCTGGCGCCGGACACGGTGACGGTCGCGTCGCTCTGCTCGCTGCCGTTGTAGGTGAACTCATGCGTGTTGGACGCAAGGGTCACAGCCGCGGGCGCGATCTGGTAGGTCTTGGTCACGGCGCCGGTGTAGTTGCCGGTGCCGGTGATGACCACGGTGATGGTGCCGACGTTGGTGAAGTCGGTGGTCGGCTGGCCGTCGCGCTGGTAGACGACGGTGTAGTCGGTACCGCTGACCAGGGTGTTGCCGTTCTTATCGGCCACCGCGGGCACCCACTTGTGCTCGGCGGCGTCATAGGTGGCGTCGCTCGGGTCGTTGATGGTCACGCCGCCATAAGACGGATCGGGGTTCTGAGGATCGGTGCCCGGGTCGATGGTCTGCTTGGTCACCGTAAGGGTGCCGTTGATATAAGTGATGTCGTAGTTGTCGACGTTGGCCGTAGAGCTGGTCTTAGCGACAAAGGTGTTCGCGCTCGAGCCCTCGGCGGTCTGGGAGCCAAAGAACTCGAGGTCGA
>CAVDTK010000002.1:0-45548 GCA_963611755.1 Oscillibacter sp. ER4 | reverse complement strand
CACCGGGAAGACGGTAGCCGTCGTACCAGGCCTTGCATTCGTCGAAGTCGCGGCCCCACTCGCGGCACAGCGCGGCTACCTCGTCTGAGGTGAAGCCCGTGAAGGGCGCCATCTCGAGCGGATCGAGCATGCTGAACTCATCGAACATGTTGAGTGCCGAGTGCGTGCCGTACTTCTTGACGGGCAGGATGCCCGTCATATAGACAAGAGCGAGGAAAGGCTTGTCCTTAAGCCAACCGCGCAGGAAATCGAGGTATTTCTTCTGGGCATCGTGGTCAGTGGCGCTCTCGCGCATGATGCAGTCCCACTCGTCGATGACAACCACAAACTGCCGCCCGGTCTGGGCATAAAGGTCGCCCATGACGTCAACCAGGCTCTTCTCGTCACGAAATCGCAGGTCATTGTACTCAAGCAGCAGATCGAAAAGAACCGACTTCCCCAGATCGGCGATCGCTGTGTCGATGTCGTGCTGCGACTTTGTCCAGAAGTCCTGCATGTTGAGCTTAAGGACGTCATAGCGGTTGCGCTCACGGTCGAAGGAGGGATCTAAGGCCACGGCGAGCCCGGCGAACTCCACGGAGCCGTCCACCGTTCGGTCATAGTAAGCGCTCACCATGTTGGCGGCCATGGATTTCCCAAAGCGGCGCGGGCGGCTCACGCACACGTACAGGCGCTCGGTGTTAATCACCGAGTTGAGCTGCGCGATAAGCATGCTCTTGTCGACGTAGATGCTCGAGGCCCGACCGCGCCTGAGCATCTGCGGCCCCGGGTTGAGAAACACGCCCATCCGGCCCTGCCTTTCTCCATGTGCTTTGAGGTGCTGCTATCATACCCCACGCCCCAAAGAGCAAATGGCGACGGGACGACCAGATGCACCGGAATCGGCGCACGTCGGTGGATTTCCGAGATCCTTGCACTGGAAGCGGGGAATGTCGGTGCCCTCAGGCCAAGAAATGCGCCGGAAAGCAGTCATGTCTGTAGATTTGAGCCTCCCAGACGTCAATACGCCGAGAAGATCCACCGACATGGCCCCGATCCAGTGCAGCCCTCAGCGAAATCCACCGACATGACCGCGATCCAGTGCACGCATGGTTTTCTCGGCGAGAAGACCTTTCTCGGCACCGTCTTGCCCGCCGGCTACGTCGTGCGCCAGCAGCACGTGAACATCATCGAACGCCTGGGTCGCTTTGCCGGCACAGATGGTCCCGGCTCCATTTGGGGCCGGGCCATTTAAGTGGATCTGGCTTTGTTGTGGTCTGATTAACGTACACAAATATAACGAACGCTCTGTAAACAGGGTCATTTCGGAGCGTTCGTTATAATTATGTACACTATTTGCCCAAATAACCCGTCCTTCTCGGCGCTGAGAAAATCCCGGGCATCCCTACACCACCATAACCAGGGTGCCGGCGGCGATAAGGACGCAGCCCACCAGGGACTTGACCGTAAACTCCTCGTGCAAAAAGACGAAGGCCAGGACCAGGGTGATGACCACGCTCAGCTTGTCCACGGGCACGACCTTGCTCGCGTCGCCGATCTGCAGGGCCTTGTAGTAGCACAGCCACGAGGCCCCGGTAGCCAGGCCCGACAAAATGAGAAACACCCAGCTCTTCTGGCTGATCTGCCCGATGCCGGACTGCGCCCCCACCAAAAAGACCATGCCCCAGGCCATGACCACCACCACGACGGTTCGGATGGCTGTGGCCAGGTTCGAGTTCACGCCGTCGATGCCCACCTTAGCCAGGATCGAGGTCAGGGCGGCAAAGACCGCAGACCCCAAGGCAAAAAGCAGCCACATGTTGGGTCCCTCTTTACTTCCAAGCGTTTTCATTTTTTATCTAGCCCCCAAGGGACAACAAACCAGACGCCGCAGCCGGCGAACCTAACGCCGCCGCTTTCTGCGGGTGTCTCGCAAGATGTCGTGCGCCACATAGATGCCCAGGAAAAAGGCCAGCATGTAGCCCACGAAACCGATGATCGGGATGCCGAAGATAACCGGCTGGATGCGCGCGTAGTAGACGACGGACGACCCTATGAACAAGCCCGCCACGATAACGCTCAAGGTCAGGCGGTTGGCGATCCGCGACAGGTCCTCGAGCGGGTCCTCGGTGCCCGCCACGTCCAGGTTCATGCGCAGCTGCCCGCGCGTGAGCATGTGCATGGCGTGGCCCGCCTCGCTCGCCGCCTCGAGAAGGCCGTGGCTCGCGGCCAGGCTCTCGCGCGCCAGGCGCTTGGTCTCGCGTTTGGCCAGCTCCTCGTAGGACTCGTGCGCGCGCAGGTGGCGGCGGATGATGTCGACCATCGACGCGTTGGGCAAGAGGTTGTCCACCACGCCCTCAAGGGTGACCAGGGCACGGGCCAGCATCGTGACGCTGCTCGGCAGCTCGATGCCGTTTTTGCTCGCCATGCTGATGAGCGAGTTCACAAAGGCGCCCAGGTCAAGGTCGTTGAGGCCGGCCGAGCCAAAGTTCGCGATGATCATGTCAAGCTCGCCCAGCAGGTGCGCGTAGTCGACCTCGGAGGTGTCCCCCACCGAGAAGCGCAGAAGGCCGTCGGCCAGCCCCGCGGAGTCGTAGCGCGCCACGGAGTAGAGCATGTCGGACATGCAGCGGCGATCGCTCGCCGAGAGCCTGCCCATGATGCCCAGGTCCATGTAGACGATCTTTCCCTCGGCGACCACCAGGTTTCCGGGGTGCGGGTCGGCGTGGAAAAAACCGTTGTCCAGGATCTGTGCGGTGTAGTTCTCCATGAGCTTCTCGCCGATCTCGGACAGGTCGTAGCCGCGCGCGGTCAGCTCGACGGTGTCATCGATGGCAACCCCCTCGACGTAGTCCATGACCACGACGTGCTTGGTGCACAGCTCCGGGTAGGGCTTGGGACAGTCCAGGTACTTGCACGAGGCGTTGTTGCGGCGGAACTCCTCGAGGTTTCTGGCCTCGACGAGAAAGTCCGTCTCCTCGCGGAAGGACTGCCACAGCTCGTCGACAACGCTTTGCAGGTCAAGGAACTGGTCGGCGCCGAGAAAACCGCCCAGGCGGCGGGCCAGCGACCTCACGATGGAGATGTCTTTGGCCATGACCTCCTGGACATGCGGGCGCTGGACCTTGATAGCCACCATCTCGCCGCTGATGAGACGGGCCTTGTGGACCTGCGCGACCGACGCCGAGCCCAGCGGGTTGTCGTCGATGGCGTCGAAGATGTCCTCGATGGGGGTGTCGTACTCGGCGCGCAGGGCCTCGAGGACGGTCTCGCGATCCATGGGCTCCACGCTGGTACGCAGCTTGGAGAGCTCGCGCGTGAAGGCCGCGGGCAGGATCTCGGAGCGCATGGACAGGATCTGCCCGGCCTTGACGAACGTCGGCCCCAGCTCCTCGAGCATGCGGCGCATGCTTTGGGGCGTGAGGCCGTGGAAGATGTCGTAGTGGCGAACGATCTGCAGGATCTCGCCCAGGCGTCGCAGGCGAGAAACCCGCGACAGGTCGTAGGAATCCGAGCCCTGCGCCCGGCCGCCAAACAGGCCGATGGTGCCGGGGTCGTCGGAGGTGAAGCCCTTGGCCACCTCCTCGTACCAGGCGTTCAGGATCTGGTCATATTCACGGCGCTTGGCGGCGTCGTCTCCGGCGCCGCCCTGCTCCGTGCCCACGTTCTTGTTGTTCTGCTCGTCCGCCACTACGCGAAGTCCTTCTCGGCGTTACTCGGCCTCGTCGGGCTCGACGGCCTCGGCGTCCTCGTCGGCAGGCTCGGTCTCGGCCTCAACCTCGACCTCGGTCTTCTCGGCCGCGATCTGGGCGGCGATGTCGGCCACCTTGGCGGCGTAGGCCTCGCGCTCCTCGGGGGTCATGGTCTCGAGCTTGGCGCGAAGGGCCGCGTCGGAGGCGGAGTTGACGGTGGAGTCGAAGGCCTCGCGGGCCTTGCGGGTAAGCTCGGCGTTGAGGTCCTTGCCCTGCTGGACGGTGAGCTCGCCCCTCTTGACGAAGTCGTCGATCACCTGCTGGGACTTCTCGGCGGTGACGGCCACCGCGCCGACGCTGGCGAGAAACGCCTTGTTCAAACCTTCAACGATGTCGATGCCAGCCATGGGTTTCTCCTTTCGTGTGCGGCGTTCTTCTCGCCGCTTTAAAACCATGACGCCACTTTACCCCTCATGGGGCCGGAAGTTTCAGCCAATCGGCCGGGCGCGGGCAGCCGCTACCCCAAAAGGAGGCCGCGAAGCTCGTCCACCGTGCGCGCGATGGCGCAGCAGCCAGCCTCGACCAGCTCGTCTTCCTGGCAGGTCTTGCCGTAGAGGGTGCCCACGCAGGGCACGCCCACGGCCGTCGCGGCCTCGCAGTCGAAGCGGCGGTCGCCCACCATCACGGTGTCCTGGGAGCCTACGCCCGCAAGGGTCATGACGCGCTCGATGATCTGGGCCTTGGACTCGCCGTCGTCGGTGCGCTTGGCCGCCGGGTAGTCGAAGAGGTCGTAGACCTCGTTGGTCTTAAGGCCGCGCTCCAACAAGAAGTCGCGCTTGGAAGAGGCGGTACCTAAGGTCTTGCCGGCGGCGCGCAGGTCGCGCAACAGCCCCTCGATGCCGTCGAACAAAGGCCACCCGTCGCGGCCGAGGTTTTTGTAGATGGCGCGGTAGTCCTCGGTGATGGACTCGGCCTCCTCGCGGGACACGCCGTAGACCAGGCAAAACGCCTCGGGGAAGGGCGGGCCCACGATGCGGCGCATGTCGCCTAGGGCCTCGTCGGTCCAGCCGTGCTCGCGCATGACGTGGCGAGCCGTGCGCGTGATGCCCGGCATGGAGTCTGCCAAGGTCCCGTCAAAGTCAAAGATCACGAGCTTCCTGCCCGTGACGTCAACGCCGGTAAGCGCCATAGATACCCTCCTGGAAAGCGGATTTTCTCGCCAACGAGAATACCATGCGGGGCGCAGGCACTGCCGCCGTTTGCCCTCCCGCGTCATTGCCCTGCAACATCGGCGGCGTATGATAGACGCACCCCAACGACAAGGAGCATGCATGCACGCAGAGCCTTTCACCTGTTACCGGCCCACGACGCCCGAGGCGGCGGCCGAGTTCGCGAGCCTTCCCTACGACGTCTTCGACCGCAAGAGCGCGGCCGACTACGTGGCCGCTCACCCCAAGAGCTTTCTGGCCATCGACCGGCCCGAGACGGCCTTCGACGCCGACCACGACATGTACGCCGACGACGTCTACGCCAAGGCAGCCGAGATCCTGCACGAGCGCGTGGCCGACAAGACCCTGCTGCGCGACGGCTCGCGCTGCTACTACCTCTACCGCCTGGAGCAGGACGGACATGCCCAGACCGGCATCGTGACCGCGTGCTCTTTGGACGACTACAACAACGGCGTCATCGCCCGCCACGAGAACACCCGCCGCGACAAGGAGGAGGACCGCGTTCGCCACATCCGCGCGACCGGCTGCCAGACGGGCCCGATCTTCTTGGCTTACCGCGACAACCCCGCGCTTGAGGCCCTGGTAGAGGCCGCGAAGGCCGCCCAGCCCATGTACGACTTCACCGACGGCGAGGGCGTGCGCCAGACCCTGTGGCGCGTGGGCCGCCCGGCCGCGGTCGAGGCCTTCCGCATGATGCTCGACTACATCCCCAAGGCCTACATCGCCGACGGCCACCACCGCGCGGCGTCGGCCGCCCGCGTCTGCCAGGAGATGAGAAGCGCCGATAAGGACTGCGACGGGCGCGAGGCCTACAACTACCTGCTGTGCGTCATGTTCCCGGAAAGCCAGCTCACGGTCCTGCCGTACTACCGCGTGGTCAAGGACACCAACGGCCTGGACGAGGCAGGGCTTCTCGCCGCCTTGGACGCGGCGGGCTTTGAGGTGGGCGCCGCGCAGGAGACAGGCGTCTCCCCCGCTGAGCAAGGCGTTTTTGGCCTTTATGCCTTCGGTGCCTGGCGCGAGCTCAAGCTGCGGGGGGCCGCGCCTTGCGACAACCCGGTCGAGAGCCTTGACGTGAGCATGCTGCAGGACAAGGTCTTGGGCCCCATCCTGGGCATCGGCGACCCGCGCGAGGACCCGCGCATCTCCTTCGTGGGCGGAAACGCCGGCCTGGGCGACCTTGAGCGCGCCGCGGGTAAGGACGGCCTGGCCTTCACGCTTCGCGCCACCTCGGTGGGCGAGATGATGGCTGTGGCAGACGCCGGCCTGCTCATGCCGCCCAAGTCCACGTGGTTCGAGCCCAAGCTCAGAAGCGGCCTGTTCATCCGCCGCATCACGTCCAAGAGCTCGCTTCTGGACGGCGCGGCCCCCGTCGCCGCCAAGCCCCAAGAAGAGGAAAAGTAGCAGCCATGGCAGACGCCTTCGACCACGAGCCCACGGGCGACGACCTGGGAAACATCCTCTCGAGCTTCATGGAAAGCCTCACCCGGCCCGAGCCGCGGCCGACCATCGAGAAGATCGAGGGCTTCGACGGCCGCAACCTCGACATGCTGCGCTTTGGCCGCTGCCTTGCGGCCTCAGACCAGCCGCTCACGCTCTTGTGCAACCTGGGCAGCGAGGTCTACGGGGCGCCGTGTGCCAGCGAGTTCGCCATCCACCTGTGCGACCGCTTGAGCGAGGCCGGGCTTCTTGAGAAGGACACCGAGTTTCCCGAGGTCAAGGCGGTGCGCACCAAGACCTCCGGCCTCTTTTACCTGCGCTCGCAGGACAGCGAGATGACCTATCTGGCAAAGACGCGCCTCATCGCGATCGAGGCGGCGCTGAACCTCTCCCTTCTGGCCCAGGGCCGCATCGAGGACGTGAACAACGCCAGCGAGGAGGACCTGGTGCGCTTCGAGGGCGCGCTCGTCAAGTCGGTCGCGGCGCAGGCGGGGCATGCCGTCCCCGTCGACGGGTCCGGCGAGGCCTACCCCAGGACCGGCGGCGAGTGGGACACGCGCTACGCCATCTGCGAGGGGTTCGAGTCCTTCAGGCTGCCGTGGCGCCTTTCCTACAACCTGCGCGTGAACGTGGCCGGCCGCTGCTGCGCCATCGAGACGGACTCCATCGGCTCGCGCCTGATGCTTGAGACCTGCTACCTGCCTGACCTGGGCGTCATTCAAACCACCGGAGACATGCGCCGCGTTGCCGCGGCCGATTACGACACCCGCGTGATGGTCTTGGCGGCAAGCCATGCCCTCATGCGCTGCCCCGATCTGGACCGCGTCTTTGTGGCGACGGTCGACGACTCGCCGGCAGGCTACGCCTGCCTCTGCTCGGCCGAGATCGCCCGCGCCGACATCGCCGAGCTCAACCTGGCCGACTTCGACCCGATCGAGTTCATGCGCGGCATCGGCGCCGCCATCAAGATCGAGAACGGCGGGCTTGCCCCCGTGAAGCAGGGGTTCTCGCTGAACTCCGAGCAGTTCTGCCCGGCACGGCGCTGGGACCCGCCGGAGACCTCGACCAAGCGGCTGTCCTCGAAGGCGGCCGCGGGCCTGGGCGTGCAGACCGTGGCAGAGCTCGGCTGCGACCAGCGCCGAGAGATGAACGAGCTGGTAAAGGGCTCATTGAGCCGCTTTAGCTCATCCACCGAGAACAACGTGCGCGAGCTGCTCTCCATGCGCGGTCAGGCGAGCGACCCCTACACGGTCCAGAACATCAACCGCGTGATCTCGGAGCTGCTGGAAGGCGAGCTGGAGGACGACCCGGAAGCCATAAGCGACGACCTTCTTACCAATACCGACCTGGTACGGGCCCTTGAGAAGGCACAGGGCCTCTGCACCAAGGGAGCGGTCGACGAGGCCATAGGCGACCTTCGCGACGCCGTCCAGGCCATCGACGAGACGGGCCTCTACGAGGACGGCCCCTTTAGGTATTGCCGCCACTTCGACCGCTACATCGACCGCCTGCTGTGGAACCGCATGGTCGCCCCCGTGGGCTGGGCCGGCGAGGTGCGCCTGGTTCCGGAAGCCTATGTCGAGGCCAACATCTTGCTGTCCGGACTGCTGTTTGCCGCGGGCAAGAAGGAGGACAGCCTGCGCTATGCCCGCAGGGCCGCGCGCGTGGCTCCTTTGTCCATGCCTGCCAGCATGCAGCTGGCGCAGTGCCTGCAGGCCGCGGGCGACCATGCCGCGTCCAAGGGAGAGCTCTACCGAATGCTATCATTGGCCCACGACCCAGAGACCCTGGGCGTGACCTATTCCAAGCTCATCGTGGACGAGTGGCGCGACGGCAACGCGCGCGCGAGCCAGGCTTGCTACCACATGGCGGCCAAATGGATGCCGCGCCAGATCCTTGACCTGGGCACGCGTGTCGCGAGCCACCTGGGAGCCAACTGCTCGTCCTTGTCGCAGGACATGTCCGAGGCCGAGATTCGCGAGGCTCTGGGCGCGCAGGGCATCCCCTATGCCCCCAACGAGGACGTGATCGAGGTCATGGGCGAGATCGCGCGCGCCGCCTTGGACGAGGAGATCTTCTACGCGGCCAAAGGCTCGCTCTATTTCCTGTGTCTTCTCTCCAAAGACGATGTGTTGCACTCCGTCTACCGCTCGCTCGAGGATGAGCCGGACCGGTAGGTCCGGACAGACATAGAAGCGAGAAGGGCACCCGGCACCGTTTACACGGCCGGGCGCCCTTTTCTTGCCTTAAGCCTGGAAAAGCTCCTGCTCGAGCTCGACCAGCTCGGCGGGGACGTCGGCCGGGTCGCAGCCGAAGGACTCCCCCACGGCCTGCGCCTGCAGGTGCCTCATGCCGGAAAGGTCCTCTTGGCCCATGTCCTTGTAGACGCGCGAGAGGCGCTCGAGCGACCAGCACACATAGGAGGCCACGGAGTCTCCCATGCCGGAAAGCACCATCATGGTGACCAGCGAGTCGGGCGCCAGGGCCAGGGCCGTCTTGTGGTCGAGGTCGAGAAGCTCACCGATCTCCTGCTCGATCTCTGTGCAGGAATCGAGGTCCTTCTTGGTGACGGCAAGCTTGAAGGCGCGGGCCACCGACTGGGTGAAGTCCGCCACGATCTCTAGGATATAGTCGCGCTGAAGCATCTGTACTTCTTTCTCTTTGCAGATAAACTCGTTGTCTACCTGCGCCTTATTTGACCGGGACCTGAAGGCCCAGATGGGCAAAGGCCGCAGGCGTGGCCTGGCGCCCCTGCGGCGTGCGCACCATGAGACCGCACTGCAAAAGGTAGGGCTCATAGACGTCCTCTAAGGTCGAGGGGTCCTCGGCCACGGCGGAGGCCACGGTGGTAAGGCCCACTGGGCGGCCCCGGAACGTCTGGCACAAGGCCCGCAGGATCTTGATGTCCATGGTGTCCAGGCCCAGGGCGTCGATCTCGAAAAAGCCCAGGGCCTCGGCCGCCACCTCCCAGGTGATCGAGCCCGCGGCCTTCACCTGCGCGTAGTCGCGCACGCGCTTGAGCAGCCGGTTTGCCAGGCGCGGCGTGCCGCGCGAGCGCGAGGCGATCTCCTGCGCGCCCTGCTCGTCGATGTCGACGCCCAGGATGGCGGCGCTGCGGCAGACGATGACGGCCAGCTCTTCCGGCGTGTAGTAGTCCAGCCTGCACGAAATGCCAAAGCGGTCACGCAAGGGGCCGGTGAGAAGACCTGTGCGCGTGGTGGCGCCCACCAGGGTGAAGCGCGGCACGTCGATGCGAATGGAGCGCGCCGCCGGGCCCTTGCCGATGACGATGTCCAGGAAGAAGTCCTCCATCGCGGGATAGAGAACCTCCTCGATCTGGTGGTTGAGGCGGTGGATCTCGTCGACGAACAGGACGTCGCCTTCCTCGAGGTTGGTGAGGATGGCGGCCAAATCGCCCGCGCGCTCGATGGCAGGGCCCGACGTGGTATGGAGCTTGGAGCCCATCTCGTTTGCCACGATGCCCGCCAGCGTCGTCTTGCCCAAGCCCGGAGGGCCCGAGAAGATCACATGGTCAAGCGGCTCGTGGCGTTCCTTGGCGGCCTGGATAAGCACGCGCAGGTTCTCGCGGACGCGCTCCTGGCCGCAGTACTCGTCCAGGGTCTTGGGGCGCAGCGTGCGGTCCTGGTCGAGGTCTTCTCCCGTGAGCTCGCCGGTGACGTCGCGCGCGGGCGCCGCCGCACGGCGGCTACCCAAAAGCGACGACATGCCGGACCCGGCGCCGGTATCGGCAAAGAGGTCCTTCTCGCTGGCTTCCCACATCATCTACCACTCCCCAGGCGGCGAAGCGCGTAGGCAACGACCTTCTCGATGGTGACGGCCCCGGCCTCGGCTGCGCCCTCAAGGGCAAGCTCTGCCTCCTGCGGCGAGAAGCCCATGGAGAGCAGCGCCTCGGTGGCCTCGGATTCAAGCGTGGACGCGGGCCCGCCCACCACGGCGGAATGCGCGGCCTCGGGCGTGCCCAAGCCCACCAAGCCTCGTAGCTCGGCGTTCTTTGAGAAGACGTCCGACAGCTCGACCAGAAGGCGGCTCGCCTTCTTGGCGCCCACGCCCGGCACCTGGGCCATGCGCTTGGCATCCTGCGCGCCCACCACATGGGCAAGCTGCGCCGGCGAGAAGGTCGACAGCACCGCAAGGGCAAGCTTTGGCCCCACGCCCGAGATGGCGCGCAGTTGGTCGAAGAGGGCCCGCTCGGTCTTGGTCGAGAAGCCATAGAGCTCCATGGCGTCCTCGCGCACGATGAGGCGCGCGAAGACGGTGACGCCGGCCTCGCCCTGCGCGGGCAGCGCGGCGATGGTGTTGGCGGAGACTCCCAGCTCATAGCCCATCCCGCCCACGTCGAGCACGATGGAGGCGGGGTTCACCTCGAGCAGCGTTCCGGTTAGCTGGACTATCACGTGAGGGCCCTCCTAGACTGCCCGAGCGCGAGCGTGCGCGTGAGGTTTGCGTGGCAGACCGCCGCGGCCAAGGCGTCGGCCGCGTGATCGGGGTGCGGCTCGTGGTCGAGCGCGAGCACGTTTCTCACCATGTACATGACCTGGCGTTTATCGGCCGCTCCCGTGCCCACGACCGCCTGCTTGATCTGCATAGGCGTGTACTCGCCCACGTTCAAGCCGGCGTTTGCGCAGGCCACTATTGCCACGCCGCGCGCCTGGGCCGTGGCGATGGCGCTTTTGGTGTTGTCCCCAAAGTAAACGTTCTCTATGGCGAGCTCGGTGGGGCCGTACTTATGGATGACCCCGGCTACCTCGTCATAGATCTTGCCCAGGCGCTGGTCGATGGGCTCTTGGGCCTTGGTGGCCACGCAGCCGTACGCACGGGCGCGGCAGGTCCCCCCTCGCGTCTCGACCACGCCCCAGCCGGTATGCGCCAAGCCGGGGTCTATGCCCAAAATGACCAAGGAGACCTCCCTCGCTAAAAACTTAGAACGTTCGTTCTGTACACGATAGCACAAGCCGCCGCCGTGTCCAGCCCCAGAGTTCCTAGTTCTCAGAAAACGGGCTGCCGAAGAAGGGGTCGCCGTCGGGCCCGCCCTTCTCACCGCCGGCTTCCTTGATCTCGCCCAGGCCCTGCTCAAGGGCGAAGTCCTTGAGGTAGCCCAGGATCTCCTGGAGGTCGCTTTGGACTTGCGCCTGCTCGCTGGGCGTCAGGCCCTGCACGTCCTCGTCGGAAGCTGCGCCCGAGGCGCCCGCGCCGTTGCCGCCGGTCACGTCGTCCAGCATGTCCTGCACGACCTCGGCCAAGGCCTCGTGGCTCACGCGCTCCTCGTCGGCGCGCACGCGGTCGTGCCATACGTCGCCCACGGCGCCTCTCGCCTCTTTGAGGGTGCGGGTGGACAGCGCCAGCGCGAAGGGCCGCGCCGTTATATAGGCCATGTTGTGGCGCGCCGCGTCCACGATCGCGCGGGCGACCTCGGCATGCCCGCGCTCCTTGGCGACGTCGGAGACGCCGTGCTGCCACTCGATGAAGCCGGCCAGCACGCCGTCAACAAAGGCCAGGCGGCCCTCGTCGGTGGTCGCGCACTCCTGCAGGCCCTCGATGGCGGGCAGGCGCCAATCGTTTCTCGACTCGTGCGGGATCACCGGCGAGATCGTGTTCCTAAAGTAGGTGAGCGTAAGGACGCCCGACTTGTAGACGTCGCCGAAAGGCATCGCGAAACCGGCCTCGAAAGGCGAGACGCCCTCGACGGCCAGCGTGGTCTTATCCAGGTAGGACAGCGGCAAGAGGTTGTGCTCGTCCGCATAGGCCGCCATGGCCAGCAGCATCCCACCGCGCGCAAGGACGCTCGACGCCGCGCCCGCGGGCTCGACCGGCACGACGTCGACCCGCAGGTTCTTGACCAGGCGCATGACCCGGCTGTCGAAGGCCTTCTCCTCCTCGGCAGAGACGAAGGCAGTGACGCGCGTGGGGCCCAGGGCGTCAGTGGCCACGGCCGCCAAGGTCATCGACTCGGGCGAGGAGTCCACCATGACGGCCACACCGTCTGCCCCGTGCTGCTCGGCAAGGGCAGCCAGGCCATAGGTGACGGCACTCCACAGGGACAGGGGCACGTCCATGACCTGGAAGTGCTGGGGCGAGGCCAGCGGGCCTTCCGAGCCAAAGTCCATGTCGCAGACGAGAAGGGCCTCCTCAAGAGCCGGGGCCTGGGCCGCAAGCTCTCCCCACGGTGCCAAAACAAAGCTCGACCCGCTAAAGACCTGCAGGTTGTAGCAGCCGACGGAGCCCACCGCGATAAGCCACGCGTCCATCTCAGCCGCGTCGCCGCGGAAGCGGCTGATCTCCAGGGACGCCGCCAGGCCAGAGCCGGAGTCGTCGATGGCGTAGCCGTAGCTCGAGAAGTACAGGACGGCGTCCATCTCCTCGTCGGACTCCTTGAGGTCGTCGAGGTCCTCGTAGGTGAAGGCCAGGCCCAGCTTGCGGCCGCACAGCTCGATGAGCGTGGGGTCGCCCTCGTCGACCGGGTCGCCCGCCGCGGCCCGCTTGGCCATGTGGTCCAGGCGCGCGGGGCGAACCTCGCCGTTCTCCACGATGGCGGCATCGATGTAGGTCGTCCCGCTCTGGTGGATGGTGATGGGCAGGATCGCCGGCAGGGGCAGCTCGTCTGCCAGGCGCGAGAAGACCTCGGCCACGTCCATGGCATACCCCTCGGCGTCGCCCGCGCAGGTCAGGCCCGTGCCGGTAAGGACGCACAAGGGGTAGGTGACAAGCTCCGCGCCCTGCTCGCTCGCACGCTCGGCGAACTCCAGCATGCGAGGCACCGTGGTCTCGAAATCCCCTGCGACAGACGTCATCTGCGCGATCGCTATTCTCATCGCTCCCCCTTAGAAGCTCTTCCCAACGTGTTTGACCTGCACTTTATTTGCGCGGTGGAACTGGTGCCCCTTACGCGACCTCAACGTGGCCGCGGCGGCCCACGGCGTCTGTCACCTCGGCGAGAAGCACCATGTTCTTGGTGTCCACCTTCAGGGGCAGCTCCATGCGCATGATATCGCCCGAGGCCGCCTCCACGCGAAGCTCCACCAGGTCAAGGCCCGGGTAGCGGCCCATGACGCCGGAGAGGTCGTTCATGCGCGAGCGCGTGAGGGCGTCTGCCGGGATGTTGATCTCAAGGACGCGCGGGCGGTTGTTCTTCTCGCTTAGGATCAGGGGCTCCAGCTCCATGACCTTGACCTGGTTGCCGCGGTCGCTTCTCTCGAGCTTGCCCGTGACCTTGATAAAGACGTCGCCCGAGCTCTCCCCCGTCTCGGGGTCGACCTCGCCTGCCAGCACCGACTCGTACTTCTTGTAGGACTTGGGGAAGATCACGAGCGTGACCTCGCCTTCCATGTCCTCGAGCGTGACGATGGCCATGGGGTCGCCGCTCTTGGTGGTCTTCTTCTGGATGGCAGACACCATGCCCGCGAAGCGCAGGACCTTGTCCTCGGGCACCTTGTACTTCTCGTGGACGGCGCCGCCCGGCAAGACCTCCTCCTCGGAGACCTCGATGTCGCCCAGGGAGTAGTCGCGCGCCTCGCTCAAGGCGTACTCGTAGGGGCGCAGCGGGTGGTCAGAGACGTAGAGGCCCAAGACCTCGTGCTCGCGCGCGAGCTTCATCGTGCGCTCCCACTCGTCGCCGTTGGGGGCCGGGACCTCGTCCTCGAAGCCCGCGCCCTCGACGTCGGCGAACATGTCGAACATCGAGACCTGCCCCGTGGCGCGCACCTTCTGGCGGCGCGTGGCGGCGTCGATGATGTTATCCGGGCTGGTCTTGTCGACAAAGCCCATGAGCTGCTTTCGGGGGTAGCCAGTCGAGTCGAAGGCGCCGGAGCAGATCAAGGCCTCGACCACGCGGCGGTTTGCCTGGCCGGAGTCCATGCGGTCGACGAAGTCGTGGAGGTTGGCGAAGGGCCCGCCCAGCTCGCGCTCGCGCACGATCGCCTCGCCCACGGCCTCGCCCACGCCGCGGATGCCGGCGAAGCCAAAGCGCACGCCCTCGGCTGTTGCCGTGAAGTCGCGGCCGCTCTCGTTGATGTCAGGCGGCAGGATAGCCACGCCCTCGCGGCGGTAGGCCGTGACGTAGTGGACGATCTTGTCGGTCTTGCCCATGTAGGAGGTAAGGACCGAGGCCATGTACTCCTTGGGGAAATACGCCTTCAACCACGCCGTCTGCATGACGAGAATGGCGTAGCCCGCCGAGTGCGACTTGTTGAAGGCGTAGGACGCGAACTCCAAGACGTCGTCCCAGATGCGCTGGGCGACCTCCTTCTTGTAGCCGTTGTCCACCGCGCCGTTCATCCAGTGGTCGTAGATCGTCTCGTCGGCGCCGTTGCCCTCCCAGTGGAAGATCTGGTCGGTGAGCATCTTGATCTTCTTCTTTGCCACCGGCTTACGGATGCGCGAGTCCGATTCGCCGGGGGTGAAGTTGCTCATCTTCATCGAGATCTGCATGACCTGCTCCTGGTAGACCATGGTGCCGTAGGTCTCGTCCAGGATGTCGGAGAGGCGGTCGTCGTAGAAGGCGACCTCTTCCTTGCCGTTCATGCGGTTGATGTAGCTGGTGACCATGCCCGCGCCCAGAGGGCCGGGGCGGTAGAGGGCGATAAGTGCGACGACCTGGCGGTACTCCTTGGGCTGCATGCCCTTGATGGTGGCCGTCATGCCCGCGGACTCGATCTGGAAGACGCCGGCCGTGTGGCCCTTGCCCATGAGCTCGAAGATCTTGGGGTCGTCGAAGGGGATCTTGTCGACGTCGATGTCAACGCTGGTGGCGCCGGGCTTTATGGTGTTTCTCACGGCCTCGGGCATGGCGTCGATGTCAGAGGCGTTGGGATAGGCCGCGCGGATGTTGGCCAGGGCCTTTGAGATGACCGTCAGGGTTCGAAGACCCAGGAAGTCCATCTTAAGCAGGCCCATGTCGGCCACCGAGTGGCCCTCGTACTGGGTGATCTCGACGCCGCCCTTGGTGTCGACCTTGGTGGGAACGTGGTCGTTCACCGGAGTGGGCGCGATCAGGACGGCGCAGGCGTGGACGCCCTCGCCGCGGTGCAGGCCCTCGATGGAAAGGGCCGCGTCGATGATGCGGTGGTCGTCGGGGTTCTCCTTGTAGGCCTTCTCGAAGTCGCCGGAGTACATGTCCTCCTTGCCCTCGGTCTTGTTGAGGACGAACTTGAGCTTGGCCTTGGGGTCGTTGGTGATCATCTTGGAGAGCTTCTGGCCCTGCCACACGGGAAAGCCCAGGACTCGGCAGGCGTCGTTGATGGCCTGCTTGGCCTTGATGGTCGAGTAGGTGATGACGTGGCAGACGCGCTCGGGGCCGTAGAGCTCGCGCACGTGCTGCACGACCTCCAGGCGCCGCTCATCGTCGAAGTCCATATCGATATCGGGCATCTCGGAACGCTGGGGCGAGAGGAATCGCTCGAACATGAGGCCGTTCGACAGGGGGTCGAAGGTCGTGATGTCCATGGCGTAGGCAACCAGGGCGCCTGCCGCAGATCCACGGCCCGGGCCTACGCCGATCCCGTTTCTCTTGGCCCACTGGACGTACTCCTGGACGATCAGGAAGTAGTCGGCGAAGCCCTTGGTGCAGATGATGTTGTACTCGTGGTTCAAGCGGTCAAGGACGTTCCAGCCGCCGATCTCGACGTTTTTCCAGTCCTCGCCGTAGCGGCGCGCCAGGCCCTTCTCGCATTCCTCGCGAAAACGCTGCTCAGAGGTCTCGCCCTCGCGAAGGCCAGGGAACTTGGGCAGGTACATGCTGGACCAGTCCAGCTCGTAGTTGCACTTGGAGGCGACCTCGAGCGTGTTGTCGATGACCTCGGGCGCCCACGAGAAGAGCTCGCGCATCTCGGCCTCGGTCTTGATGTAGAAGTCCGTGCCGGTCATGCGCTTGCGGTTGACGTCGTCGACGCGCGAGGCCGTGCCGATGCACGACAGGATGTCCTGCGTGGGGGCGTCGTCTTTGGTGAGGTAGTGGTTGTCGTTGGTGGCGATGACCTTGATGCCCAGCTCGTGGCCCAGGCGCACGATCTGCTCGGACAGGGTACGGTCGGTGAAGCCGCCCCAGTTGGGGTCTGCCAGGCCGTGGTCTTGGACCTCGAGGTAGAAGTCGTCGCCAAAGATCTCCTTGTAGGTCAAGGCCCACTTCTTGGCCTCGTCGGGACGGCCCGCGAAGTACATGCGCGGGATGATGCCCGCCACGCAGGCCGAGCTGCAGATGATGCCCTCGTGGTAGCGACGCAGCATGTCGAGCGTGGTGCGCGGGTAGTAGTAGAACATGTCCGCCGAGGCCGCCTCGCTCATCATCTTCATGAGGTTGACGTAGCCGGTCTCGTTCTTGGCGAGAAGGATCAGGTGGTAGCGGTGCTGCTTGGTACCCTTCTCGATGCAGTCGTCGGTGATGAAGTAGGCCTCGCAGCCAAAGATTGGCTTGATGAGAAGCTCGGGGCGGTTGGTCTGGACGGCCGCCAGGTCGTGGCCCGACTCCTCCCAGACCGCCACGTCGGAGGCCCACTGGGCATGCGCGCGGTCGTGGGGCTTGGTGTCCGGGGCGTCAGCCGGCGGCTCTTCCAGCTCCCACTCCTTCTTGAAGCACTCGACGTCGTGCTTCCACTGCTTCATGTCCGCCTGCTTGTCGTTGTAGCCGCGGCACTCCAGGTCGAAGTCCGGCACGCCGAACATATAGCCGTGGTCGGTCAAGGCAAGGGCCGGCATCTCGAGGTCGACGGCGCGCTTGACCATGTCCGAGATACGGGTCGAAGCGTCCAGGATCGAGAAGTCGGAGTGGTTGTGCAGGTGAACGAAAGCCATGTGTGCGCGGTGCCTTTCTTACGCGGGAAAACCTCTCTAGTTTAATGGAAAGCGGTAGCGGACCTGCAAAGGTTGGCCGGGCGCCTGCGGGTCTTCACGCTCCACACAGACAAAGGCGCACTCAACGTCAATAAAGCCCTGGTCACGCAGGACGCCGGCGTAGAATTTGGCCTGCATGGCATGGCGGTCTCGGATCTGGTCGAGGGTGAGGTTGGCGTCGCCCGTCTTGTAGTCGACGACCAGGGCGCGGGTGCGCGCGGCGTCGGTGCAGAGAAGGTCGATCGCGCCCTCGAGCCACTCGCCAAAGTCGGACGGCGCGTGGGTGAAGAAGGGGGCCTCGGGCACGACGCGCTCGTACGACAGGGCCTCACGGCGGATGTCGGAACCCTCCCAAAGGGCGAGCGCGGCGGCAAGGCGCTTCTGCTGGCGCTCCGAGAGATGCCAGGCGCGGGCGAGGGCTTCCATGCGGCCTTCCGGCAGCTCTCCCGCCAGCGCCATGACCTGGGCAAGCTCATGGAAGGCGCTGCCGAGGTTGGTGGCCTTGTCGGCGTCGGCGCAAAACGGGGCCGCGTCGTCATCGTCCTCGTCCAGGACACGCGACGGGATGGCCACGTCCGGGGCGAGGAGGCTTACGGGGGCCGTGGACTCTTTGGCGTTGGCATCGGTGTCGACACCACCGATGACCTGGGCTTCGTTTGCGGTTGTAGCGGCGTTGGCGGTGGCCTGCGAGGCGTCAAGGGCGGCATGAGCCGACGAATAGCTGTAGGTCCCCTCGCGCGGGCTCCAGAAGCCCGGCACGGGCCGGACGCCCGGCAGCTCATAGAGGGTGAAATCGCTCTTCTCGGCAGGTTTTTCCTGCTTAAGCACGCCCTCATAAGCATCGAGCACCCCGTCGAAGCCGGGCAAGGTGTCGCCCGAGTTGGCAAAGACCACGCTCTTGTCCTCGCGGTCCACGTCGATAGAGACGCAGCGCACGCGGGCCGGGGCGTGACCCAGGCAGTACTCGAGGCTCGTCTCGCCCGCGGTCAACTCAAGGTCGCCGAACAAGACGTCGGCCACGCCCTTAGCAAGACGCGTCGTGCGCCCGCCCGCCAGGGGCAGCGCCAGGATCAGGGCCTCGCGGGCGCGGGTGAGGCCCACATAGAGCAGGCGTACCTTCTCGGCCTGCTCGGCGTCGAGTCCCATGCCCTGTGCCATGCAGACGAAGTCCGAGACCTCCATGCGGGCCGAGAAGTCGTCCGGCAGCTCCTCTGCCGGGGTGGCGTCGCGCACGTCCTTCAAGGCCAGCGAGCAAAGCATCTGCCCGTCCTCGAGCTCGCGCGAGAGCACGCCTGTGGGCGCCTTGGCATCCGACCAGCACTCCCCCACGGCCACGATGGGAAACTCGAGGCCCTTGGAGGCATGTATCGTCATGACGCGCACGGCGTCGCCCTTGCCGCCGGAAAGCAGCGCCGGGTGGGCCTTGGCGACCTCGAGCCACAGGTCGAACTCGCGGCAGGCGCGAGAAACGCCCAGGCCCAGGTCATGCGTGAGATCGCGCAGGTAGCGCACGGCAGCCAGAAGGTTCGCCGCGCAGGAACGGCCTTGGGCGCCCTGCCCTTCCAGGCGCAAAAGCCAGCCAGACTCGACGAGGGCAGCCTTGACCACGTCGGCCAGCTCCCAGGTGCCCATGCGCGAGAAGGCCCGGTCAAGCACCTCGAGCGCGCGGGCAAGGCGAGGCGACGCCTCGACACCCGGCGCCATCGCGGCGTCGGTCACCCCGGCGTCGATGCGGCGCTTGCCAAAGACCTCGTGTTTCTCCTGCCAGCCGGTGCCCAGTGCGCAGAAATCGTTGGCGTCCAGGCGGAACATGTCGCTCGACAGCAGCGAGAAGAGGCCTTCCTTGGTGTCATGGATGTTAGCCAGCGTGTGCACCAGCGCACGCACGACCTTGACCTCGTCCAGCCGCGAGAAGGTCGAGCCGCCCGTGACCACGCACTTGACGCCGCGGGCGCGCAGGGCGTCCACGTAGGCGGCCGCCTGGCTCGTGCGGCCAAGGAGCAGCGCCATGTCGTCGGGGTCCTCGCCCGCCGCCACGTAGGCGGCCAGGCGGTCGGCCACCTCGTTGGCCTGGATGGCCGCTCGGTTGGCGGCAGACGAGGCCTGGGCGATCTCGATGTCAATGCGCGGCAGGTCAGAGGCATTGTAGCCGTCGTGGCGCTTGGGATTGGGAGCCAAAGACATGAAGCGCGGCAGGATGCCCGGCCGCTCCCCCATGCCGCCGAAGACCGCGTCGACGAAGGCCAGGATGTCCGCGTGGCTCCTGTAGTTGACATCCAGGCGCACGTGGCAGTCCTCGTCCACCGAGGCGCCGCGACGGCGGAAGACCTCGACGTCCGCCCCGCGGAAGCGGTAGATCGACTGCTGTGCGTCGCCCACCGTGCACAGGCGCGCGCCGTCACCGGAAAGCAGGCGCACGAGCTCGACCTGGCGGGCGTCGGTGTCCTGGAACTCGTCGACCATGACCAGGCGGAACTGCTCGGAATAGAGCGCGGCGAGCGCGGGGTCGGACTTCAGGGCCTGAAGGCAGAGCCTCACCAAATCGTCGTTGTCCAAGTAGGAGCCCTGGGCCTTGAGGGCAGTAAAGGCCTGGTCAAGGGCGCGCGCCAGCTCAAGCAGCACCGGGAAGCGGTCCTGCAGGACGCTGCAGCCCGACTCAAGGCGCATGCGCGCGATGGTGGCCTGCAGCTCCTTGGCCTCTTCCTTGGGGTTGCTCGTGGCTTTGGGACCGCGGCCCAGGTCGCACAGGGCCTGGTAGGCGCGCTCCTCGGTCTTCTCGCCGGGCGCCAGCTCGCAGAAGGCGTCAAGGACGGCGAGCTGCGCCTCGACCTCGGCGATGGCCTTCTCGGACTTGCACACGCGGCGCTTCTCGGCAATAAAGCCCAGGTAGCTGTCGCGTAGCCAGTCCATGCGCGAGAGGGCGCCGGCCGGCTTGGGGCACACGAGGGAGTCGAACCCCGCCGAGCTGCGGTGCGCCGTGTCCACCAGGTCCCAGGCCAGGCCCACAACCGATGGGGCGGGGCGGCCAAAGCCGGACGCCTTGGGATACATCGAGCCCACGAGGGCGGCCAGGCTTGCCACCTGCGGGTCATGCGAGCAGCGGCTCATCACGGCCTCGGTGGCCTGGCCGCGGTAGGCGTCGGCCAGGTTGTCCGGCAGCATCTTGAACGCGGGGTCGAGGCCCAGGTCAAGCGCGTGGCGGCGCAGGATCCTCGAGCACATGCCATGGATGGTCGAGATCCACGCGTCGTCGACGGTCAAGGCCTGCTCGAGCATGCCGTTCTCGCGCAGGGTCGAGCGCACACGCTCCTTGATCTCCAAGGCCGCGGCGTTGGTGAAGGTGATGATAAGCGCCTGGTCAAGGCTATCGATGAAGGCCGAGCCGTCGGCGGCGGACCCCTCGCTCAAGGCCCAGGCGATGCGCCGGGTCAAGGTGAAGGTCTTGCCCGACCCCGCGCCCGCCTCGACGAAGAGCGGCTTGTCGAGGCCGCAGGCGATGGCGCGCTGCGACTCGTTCAAAGAAGACAGGTCGATACCCATGGCCTTTAGGCCCCCATTCTTTTCTCGCAGTGAAGGTGCGGGCAGTACGAGCAGGCGTCGGCGTCGATGGGCCGGGCGTCGATCTTGCCGGCGAGAAGCTCGCCGATCTTCTCGGCCACCATCGCCTCGACGTCGTCCAGGTACTCCCAAAACTCCTCGGTGCCGCCGCCCGGGCCCACGATCCCCATGGACTCGCGGCGCGAGAGCGTCACGTCCTCGGTGCCCAAGACGCGCTCGACCTGGCTCTCAGCACAGGCGCCTGCCAAGGCGTGGTTGCCCTTGGTGGAGAGAAACAGCGCCCCCTCCAGGCGGATATTGGGATGCGTGCGGCGCACGACCTGCGCGTATATGAGCGACTGGACATGACGCGGCAGGACGCCCGCGTCGAAGTCGCCCTTGAAGGCGTCGTACTGGTTGAAGCCGTTGGGGCTCTTGTGCTTGTAGTCGATGATAAGGGCGCGGCCCTGGTCGTCGACGTCCATTCGATCGATCTTGCCGTTGAGAAGAACGCCCGCGTAGGTCACGGGTTCCTCGTTAGGCCCGCCGAAGCCCCACTCGAGCCAGCGGGGCTCGTAGCCCACCAGGACCCCGGCCTCGTAGTCCATAAGGGACAGCAGGTCGGCGCGCGCCTGGTCGATGTCTTGCTCCTCGTAGATGGCGTGGGGCACCAGCAGCTGGTCCATCTTGTTCACGCGCTTGCGCTCCAGGAACTGGTGGCGCAGGTGGTTGTCGAACTCCTCGGCGACTATGGCCTTGGCGTCCTCGACGTTGTCGGCCGTGACGCGCGAGCCGGGCACGCGGGTCTCGGGATGCGCGTCAAGGTCGATGACCTGGTCTTCATTGGTCATACGCTCAAGGCCCTCGGCCAGAAAGCGCGCGTGGGCGAGCTCCAGCACGCGGTGGACGAAGGTGCCCATCTCGGTGCCGGTAAAGCCGGCGTCCACGTTGTCCAGGCTCAGGCGGCGCAGGCTAAACCACTTGTAGGGGCACTCCAGGTAGGACTCGATCTGCGAGGCCGAGAGCATGGGGAGGCTCCCCGGGAGCTTTGCCTGGCCCGCGCCCGGCACCAGGATGAGCGGGCGGGCCGCGTCGTCGATGGCGCCGGCGGCAGACGGGTTGTCGACCTGCTGTGCCGTGGCGGTCCGGCCGGGGTCGAGCAGGTTCTCGGCGAGAAGGGCCTCGTCGCGCTCGGCGTGGGGCACGGCCGTGATGTCGAGCGGCTTTGCGCTGGCGGCCACGCCGTAGGCGGCCAGAGCCTCACAGAGCATGACGGAGGGAAAGGTCGGCGCGCTGTCCGCATCAAAAAGGCAACGTTCCAGGACAAGATTCTCGCGAGGCGAGCGCAGCGCGTGCCAGAAGTTCGAGCGGGAAAGCGCCAGGCGGTCGCAGGCCGGCTCCACGCCCGCGGCCTCGAGCACGCGCGACAAGACGTCGTCTGAGCGGCCGATGGGGCTTTCCGTTGCGGTCTGGTTGCAGTAGATAAGGGCGTCGGTACCCAGGCGAGGCAGGCGAGCCGCGTCCGTGAGCGAGCAGATCACGACCTCGCAGGGGCCGTTCGCGGCGGCGGGGTCCTTGCCCGACTTGCCCTGCCCGGCCGCGGGAAGGCTCGGCGTCAGGACGAGCGAGATGTGCTCAAGCTCGTCCACCACCTGCTCTACCAGGGAAGACAAAGCGATCGCGTTGTCGGCGAGAGAGGCCGCCGTGACGCCCAGCTGCGCCAAGGCGCCGGCGACCATCATGGCCGCCTGCAGGACGCCCGTCGCCTCCTGGCGGCAAAGCTCATCGGCGGGCATATCTGCCGCGGGCGCGCCGGGCTTCACGCGATAGGCGTCCATGAGCTTGCTCGCGCACGAGCCCACGCGGCCCAGCATAAGCTCGGCCGTGGCCTTGGCGCACGCGTTCGAGGTCTTCTTGGGGCTCATGAGCTCGTCGAGCACGGCCGCGGGCGTGAGCAGGCGGTTGCCGCGCCACGCCTTGTCGATGTCGTAGGCGCGCCCCTTCTTGAGGCGAGCCATATCGTGCATAAGAAAATCAATCAACGCCTGGGGAGGCCACCAGCCCATGTCGCCCAGGTGGACCAGCTCGCCCTCTTCGCAGGCCTCCTTGGCAGGCCAGCTCTCGGCCAGCTCCTTCAACTGCGCCACCTGCCGAAGGTAGGCGATAAAGACGCGCCCGGCGTAGATCTCGGGCACGCAACGACGCAGGCGCGCCTTGACGGTAAGGCCTCGAGCCGCGAGCTTGGGCGCCAGGTCCTGCCAAGCGGCCTGGGTATCGGCCACGGCCACGGTGACGCGACGGGCGCCCGCCTGCGCCAGTTCCTGGGCTTTTCTCGCCACCAGCTCCGGCTCGGCCACGGGGCCCGCGGGCTGCAGCAGCTCGACCGCCCCGGTTGAGGCAAGCGTGCTGCGCGGGTCGAAGAGCGCGTCGAGAAGCCCCTGGATCTCGGGGTCGCGGGCGGGCACGTCAGCAGGCGCGACGGCCTCAGCCGTCGACCCCAACGAGCCCTCTTCCTCAACCGCGATCTTGACGCCCGCGCGCTTGGCGTCGGCCCGCAGCCACGCCAGCGAGTTTCTCGCCAGCTCGCCCGCCGGGCCTTCCGGCACCTGCGCGCATACGTCGACCTGCGCAAACGCGGCCATTCCCACGATGAACTCGCGCTGCGCGCGCGTGAGGCTCACGTGATCGCACACGACCAGCGCCGCCTCCTCGCGGACCTTCTCCGGCAACGCGCGCGGCACGCGCTCAAGGATCTCGGAGGACTCAAGGTAGCCCGCCTTATGCAGCAGCTTGCGGTAGGCGCCCGCCACGCGAAGGGCCGCCACCTCGGACTCGCTCAATCCCGTGGCCGAGCACAGCGCCTCCTGCGGGTTACCTTCCTCGTCCAGCGGCAGCCAGGGCAAGGCCCTGCTCGCCAGCTTGGCCACCACGTCGATCGTGCCAGGGTTGTCCTGCATCTTGCCCAAAAGCCCGGCCGGAACCGAGCGCATGGCACGGCGCGCCAGGATACGCCGGGTCACGGGGTCCACACAGGTCGTCCCGTCTCCCCACAGGCGCCACAGGTCTTGCGAGAGGGACGCCAGGGTGCAGGTCTCGACGCCCAGCGAAAGGCCGCGCGCGGCGAGCTCCTTTTGCATCTGGAGACCCTGCTCGAACGACGGCGCGGCCAGGTAGACCGCCGGCTGCGTTGCGGCGGCGCCGGTCAGGGCCTCGATCGCCGCGGGCGAAAGGCACCCTTCTTGGGAGGTTGTGTGGATACGAAGCATGCGCGAAGGTCTCCTCGAGAAAAGCGAGGGGCCGGCCAAACCGTCCCCCGCAGGCATCCAACAGCTATCGATATGGTAACAAGAGCGCCGGACATAAATTCGCCCGGCCGCGGGCCTACCCCAGGCGCGACAGCACCAGGCGGTATCCGCCGCAAGGCCCGTTCAGGCACTTGGAGACGCGGCTCACCGTGGTGGACGAGACACCCGTCGAGCGAGAAACGTCCAGGTAGGAGTGGCCGGACGACAGCATCGTGGCCACCTCAAGGCGCTGGGAGAGGTCCTCGATCTCCTTGGCGGTGAGAAGGTCGCTGAGAAGGGCCTCGACCTCTTGTTCCGTTTGTAGGGAACAAATGGCTCGCATCAGCCTTTCCCGCTCAAGGTCCTTGTCGTGTGCGGCCTCCGCCATGCTCTCCCCTATCGTCCGTTTTACCCTTAGCACTTTAGCGCATTAAAGTGGGGCGGCGGCCGTGGGATCCAAAACGCCGTATAATCTTGAGCGTCTGGAACCAAACGAAAGGCTTCATCATGAGCTTCGTGAGCAACTGGCTTACAACCGCCATCGCCGTGGCCGTCGCGGCGTGGCTTGTCCCCGGAATCGAGATCGTGGGCGGCAACATCATGGCCGCGGCTGTGAGCGCCCTGGCGTTGGCGCTGCTAAACGCCACCGTCAAGCCCATCTTCGAGTTCTTCTCGCTGCCCGTCACCCTCTTGACGCTGGGCCTTTTCCAGCTTGTCCTGAACGCGGTCATCCTGGAGCTGGCAAGCTACTTCTCGAGGAACATTTTCCACGCCGGCATCACCATCAGCTCTTTTGGCGCGGCGATCCTGGGCGCTTTGGTCATCTCGCTGGTGAGCTCGATCGTCGGCAAGGTCATCTAGCGCACAGGTCAAACCCACGCGACCACACAAAGGGGCTGCCCGAGCAACAAACCTCGGGCAGCCCCTTTTTTCTAAAACAAGCCGGGCCATATCCGGGGACGCGACCCATCCCCTGTCAGGCCCCTTCTCCTAAAACAGGCTCGAGATCATCGACACAGCGTATATCGGCAGGTAGAGCCTGTTGTCGGCCTTCTCACAATTGCCGTTGTGCAGAACCACGGGATCGCTCGCCTCACCGCTATCGATCAAGGCGGACAGGGCGCTATGGCGCTTGTAGTCTTTTCCGGACTTGACCTCGATGAGCCTCGTCTTTCCCTCGCGCTTCTTCTCTATGACAAAATCGACCTCGCCACGCTTTTTCGACGAGTAGTAGTGCGGCATGAAACCGGCCGCTAACAACTCCTGCGCCACAAACGCCTCGAACAAGGACCCGTAATTGATGTTGCCTTTCCCGTTCAAGATCTCAAGCGCGGCATCGCCCAAAATCTGCAGGGTCATGAGGCCGATGTCGTTCATGAAGAACTTGAAGGACGCGCGGTCCTCGCTTAGCGTCAGAGGGTACGTGGGGTCGCCCACGCGGGTCGCCTCGATAGCGATCCCCGCATTGACGAGCCAGTCGAAGGCCGTCTCAAGGTTGGCAAAGCGCAGGTTCTTCTCAAGCCTCGCGTACTTGAATCGCTTCGTGGGAGAGTTAAGCTGCGAAGGAATCGCCTCGTAGACCATCTTGATCTGCCGGGCTTCGGTAGGGTCTTCCACGTATTTAACGATATCGGCCTTATAAAGGTCGCATATTCCTTGCTGGGCGTGACGCACGGCAGGCAGCTGACCCATATCTATAAACGCCTGGACGGCATCCGGCATGCCACCAACAAGCAGGTACTCTTTGAAACGCTGAAGAAGCGCGTCGTTTATGTAGTCGGGCACCTCGGTATTCTCGATAACACACACGGTCGCGGCGTCCCATACCACGGCGCCGATCCCCCGCGCGCGACAGTACTCCTCAAACGTAAGCGGGAACATCTCGACGATGCTCAAAAAGCCAACCGGGAAGGATCGAACGTCGACAAAAGCATCGATCCCCAGAAGCGACCCAGATAGCACGAGGTCAATCCCCATGTCGCCCGACAAGAACTTTGCCCACGTGAGCATGTCCTGACATTCCTGGATCTCGTCAAGGAACAGCAGGGTTTTGCCGGGCGTTATCTCGACGCCCGTGAGAACTGACATGCGAAGGAGCAGGTCTTCGGTGTTCTTCGCGGCGTTAAGCGTACGCGCCGCATCGGCGTTCTCCACAAAGTTGATCTCCGCGAGCAAGGCGTAGTTTTGCTTGGCGAACTCACGGACAAGGGTCGTCTTACCTACCTGCCGTGCACCCGTGATAAGAAGGGCCTGGTGGGTCTTCTCGGCTTTCCAAGCCTCAAGTTTAGCCATAGCTTTTCTATAGAGCATAACTACACAGCTTTCAACTGGGGAAATACGCTTTTCCACCCGATTTTAGCGAGAATTACTTGCGTTTTCCACCCGTAAAACGAGGTGTTTTGATGCGTTTTCCACCCCGTTGTTGGCTGTTTTGCTTGCGTTTTCCAACCAGGAATCGCGATATTCCCCAAAACGGCTGCGTTTTCCAACCTTGGGTCCGCGGCCCGGCCGTCCTAGAACTCCGCCTCGATCTCTTTCACGCGGGCGTAGAGCCAGTCGTTGGTGGGCGTCAAGATCCCATGGGCGCGGGCCAGCTCGCAGATGGTGCCCGAGAACTCCTCGACCTCGGTGCGCTTGCGATTCACGCGGTCTTGCGCCATCGAGGGCATGCCCGCCGGGTCAACGCTCGCCATGAGCTCGGCCATCTGGGAGAGGTCGGCCTCGGTAATGACGACGCCCTCGGCCTCGGCCACGGCACGCACCTCGCGCATGGCCGCAACGAAGCAGCGGAATTGCTCGCCGCCCGGCTCGAGCGCCGAGCCGTAGGTCCCGCCAAAGACCATGCACGTCTGGTTGATTCCCACGTTGAGCATGAGCTTGGTCCACATGCGGCGAACGATATCCTGCTCAACGGTATGGGAGATCCCGGAGCGCGCGTAAAGGTCGGCCAGCTCGTCGACCACACCGGCGGCCGTTCCCGCCGCCGCGCCAAAGCGGATCTCGCCCGTGTGCGTGTAGGTCATGTTGCTGCCGATGAAGACCGCGTCCATCCCCTGCGCGACCGAGAGCACCACGCGCTCCCAGCCAAAGCGCTCGGCGATGCGGCGCTCGCTGCGGATGCCGTTGCACAGAGAAACAATGCAGGTAGAAGGCCCGACGACCGCCTCCATGGTGTCGAGCGCGGCCTCGAGCCCCGTGGTCTTGATGGTAAGGATCACGGCGTCGGCCACGCGGGCGCGGCTCGCGGGCACCGTGGCGATGCCGCAGGGCTCGCCGTTCACCGTGATGGGGTCGCCCTCATGGCGAGAAAAGCGAGCGTCGTCCATCACGAACTCGACCGAGCCCGGCCCCAGCGCCCGCTCGATCATCGAGCCGTACAGCAGGCCGACGGCCCCCTTTCCTATGATCGCGACCTTCTCGATGCTCATGACAGACCCCTTTCCGGTGCCTTTACGGTGAATTTGCCGTCCCCCATCTTCACATCGAGAAGGCCTGTTGTCTCTAGGCAAAGCCAGGATTTAACGGCCCGAACGGCGACGAGAAACAAAGGCTCCCACGGAGGCCGCGCCGGACAGGGCGAGAAGCCCCGCGGCGCCCGCGGTCGCCACGTCGCCGGTCGAGGGCGTGCCGCGACGGGCGGCGGCTCGCTCGGGCGCGGCGGCGGTCCTGGTCACCGTGGTTGTGGTGACGGTGGTCACGGTCTCGGGGGTCTTCTCGGCGTCGGGCTTCTCGGCGCCCTCGTCGGATTTCTCGGTATCGGGCTTCTCGGTGTCAGGCTTCTCGGTGTCAGGCTTCTCGGTGTCAGGCTTTACGACTTCGCCAGGCTTCTCGCCGTCCTCCCCGGGCTTCTCCTCGTCCGCCGGGGCGACGTAGGTCCCGGCAGCCGCCTTGGCAGACGCGGCCTTGAGGCTCGTGACCAGGGCCTCGACCTCCTCGGAAGAGGCCGTGCCCGCGGCAAGTTCGTCCTTGTACCCCTCGCCCGCGGCCTCCATGGCCTTCTCGGCAGCCTCGACGGCCGCCTTAAGCTCATCGTAGTCGGCCTGCGTCATCCAGCGCTCGGCCACGGCCACGTCAGAGCCGTCCGTGCTCACGTGCGCGCCGGCGAGAAGCGTCTTGGCCGCCGCCAGCTCACTCTCCAAACCAGCGAGCTCGTCCACCGAGGCATAGCTCGCCTTGGTGCCCAAGACCTTGATCGGCAGGTTGTCGAAGGCATAGGAGTTAGCGCTGAGGTTAGGCTTTTCCTTCAGGGTGTCGTGCGTTTCTTTGGCGATCGTCGTCCAGTCGGACCAGCTCATCTGGCCGTCCTCGGAGTACCCCGCGCACCAGCTCTCACCTGGGTTGATGCGCGTCAAAACGTAGAAGGACTGGTCCTCGGCCCACGAGAGGTCAGCTTCCTCGTCGCCGTACTGAGTGCAGCCGCGGGTGTTGAATTTGCAGACCGCGTAGTACCGGCCGTCATCCTCGCAGTGCTGCAGGGTGACCACCGCGTAGCGTTGGCCCTCGCGAACCGCCAACCGCTCGGCCTCGCCCAGCTCCAGACGGTGATAGCCGCCATAGGAGAAGGTCTTCTCGCCTGTGTAGGCCAGTTTGCTGTGCTCGGCGTCCGTGGGGTCTTGCGCCGCGTCGTCCAGCAGGTAGACCTGGAAGGTCACGGTAGTGTTGGGCTTGGCGGTCCAGCAGGTGAGCGTGTCGATGTCGGTATCGTAGTCCGCCGTGAAGACGTTCGCCTGATAGTACGGCTTCTCATAGCTTTCCATATCGGCATAAACCCCCATGGTGAGATAGTCGTACTGCTCAATAACGCGCGAGCCGTCGCCCGGGGTCGAGTCAAGGTCGAAGTCGTAGGTCGACCAGTCGCACAGCGTTTTGTCGTAATAGGAAATCCAGAAGTAGCCCGTGTGCTCGCCGTTCTCCTCGATGCCAAAATCGCTTGGGAACATCTGCGAGTCGACGGAGTCGCCGGTCTGCGAGCCCCAGCTGTTCTTTACGAGCCAAGCGCCGTTGCCCTCGGGGGTGTGGAGCTCCTTCTTAGACTCGTCGAAGCCGACGGAGAAGTTCTCGGCCGGATAGTCGTCGTCCCAGCCCACGAGGGTCACCTGGTGGTTGCTCTGCCGCGTGAACTCATAGGCATATTCGGCGTACTCGTCGCTCAGGTACCCGTTGTCAGCGAGATACCCAAACGTGACGCCGCGGCTGTAGTCGGAGCCACCCTCGCCGTCGCTGTCGTAGAGCTCGTTCTTGATGTTGGCGACGGCGTTCCAGTTGACGCCCACCCACTTGCCGTCGCTGTCGACGATGCGCGTGTCGGGCAGGTAATTCTCGGCCTCAAGCTCGAGGAGGGAGGAGGTCATCCAGGACAGGTCGTCCTCGTCGGCAGAAAGGCCCTTCTGAGAGGCAATCGACCAGTCGGTGTAGACCGTGTTGCCATCGGCATCGGTGTAGTTGGCGGCGTAGTACAGCATCTCATAGTGGTCGACGTCCTCGTCGTTGGAAAGGGCGTCTATCTGGGCTTGGTTTAGATACTCGGTCGTGCGGCTGTATCCATCGGCGCCCTCAAGGCTTTTTCGGTAAACCCAGACCTCATAGACCGGATCATCCTCATGCGCGGCACCGTCGGCGTAGACGCCGGTATTGCGGTAGGTCGCGTCCTTCTCCAGGATCGGGCCAAAGCCAAGCGAGAAGGACGAGGTGGCGAAGTTCTCGGAAGTGCCTCCAAGATCAAGCCCTAGGTTCCGGTCACCGTTCAGGATATGAAAGCCCTCGCCTGCCTGCGAGGAACCCGCGATGCTCTCCGGAACGCCGCCGTCGAGATAGACCGTGCTCGCGAGCTGCAGCTCAGAGAGATCGAGGCCCGTTTTGGCATAGGTCGTGCCGCCCTTGGCCAGGATCGTGGTCTCCGCCGCGGAAATGGCGCCGAAGCCCCAGCAGGTGCCCCAGGCTCCTTGATTCTTGACCGGCGTGACGACGCTGTCTGAGCGGTCGCCGTCGCCGTTGGGATCGCGCTGGTCGAACTTGGACGGCAGCTCGGCGGCCTGTTCGGTGTCCGCGTAGGCCGCGGCCGCGCCGTCAGACGGGTTGTACAGCTGATAACCGTACGTCAGGGACTTCTCGACCGCGGCGGCCCAGGCCTCGGCGTCGCTCGAGGCGGCGCGGGCGGTCACGGGCGAGAAGGACGCGGCGAGAAGAAGCGCCAGGCCCGCCGTTGCGGCGGCGCGGCCCAGGGGGCGGCCGGCGTGGCGGCCGAGCGGGCGGAAGGGTCGAGTCATGCGTGTCTCCCTAAAAGATCGAGGTGCGCGGGCGGGCTTTTAAGGGATTCTACAGGCAACGAGACACGCGTCGCGTAACTGCCTGGTTAACGGCCGGTTTTCTCGCCCCGACAGGCGGGCGGGCCGTCGCGGGAGCCGACGCCTACCCGGTGGTGATCTTGGCCAGGGCGCCCGTCACCGCGGAGGCCGCCTCGGCGATGCCGGTGCTCAGGCGCTGATACGTGACGTCCACCTGCGCGCCTAAAACGCCGGCGAGAAGGGCTCCTACCAGGTCTTTTGTGCGCTGGTCGGCGCCCGAGAGCGCCGTCAGGATCTTCTGCGCGCCGGCGACGCTTCCCGTGACCTCGCCCAGCGTCGTGGCGCCACCCGCCGCCAGGACCTCGAAGAACTCCTGGGTAAAGCGCTCGCGCTCTTCCAGCGGGATCTGCGACACCCAGGCGTGGACCGCCTCGGACAGGCGGACGCTGTCGGGATCCAGGCCCTCGGCCTCGGTGAGCGCACGCTGCCCCACCTGCCAAGACATCGGGTCGTGCTGCAAGGTCCCCTCGGCGGAGCTTCGCACGATCAGACGCGGGCAGCCGTCGTCGAAGAGCATCCCCACCACGTCGTAGGCGGGCACCACGTGGGTGAAGCGCTCGCCAAAGACCTCGTGCGGCCGCGCGCCCACGACCTCGGCGTCCATGCAGGGGCCGTCATCGCTCCAGACGTGGGCAATCGCGCCGCGCAGGCGCTCGTCGACGCTCACCGCGGCGTACGTGGCCAAGACGCCGCCCTTAGAGTGGCCGCACACGTAGACCTCGCGGCCGTCGACCAGGGCCGCCTCGAGCTCGGCCGAGAGGTAGCGCGTGGCCGCCACCTGCGACTCCATGACGGTGAAGCTCAGCATGAAGTCCTCTTGCCAGCCCACGAGGGTGGCGTCGGTGCCGCGGAAGGACACCAGCGAACGGCCGTCGGCCAAGTCGACCGTCAGGGCCGCGAACTGCAGCACCGCATCGGCGTCGACCACGTCCACGTAGTCGCGGACCGTCGCCGCGCCAAAGCGCTCGCTCGCGGCCAGTGCCTCAACAAAGCGCAGGTCAATGGTGGCAAGCGAGCGAACGTAAGGCGAAAGGTCGCCGTCTGCCTTGGCAAGGAGGTCCTGTAGGCAGTCGCGCAGGGTGCGCATGCCCTCGCCCGGCCCCGGGGCGATGCCCGTGAGGTCCAGGTACGAGAGGCTCGCCATGATGACGTTGTCGATGTCGTTGAAGGGGCGCTCTGCCAGCGTGATGTCGCCTCTCCACTCAAGATAGTCGCGCACGTCTCCCAAAACCGAACCCCCATATCGGCGCCGTAAACTTGATGACCGGGACTATCATAGGGCATGCACGGCCGATGCCCACGCGGGCAAGGCCCGCCTGCCCGGCCCGGATGAGAGGAACCCCCATGGAAAACGACAAGAGCACGGCCACCCCGCTTGCCGACAAGGATCTCTCCGAAGCTCAGGGCGGGAACTACAAATATCACGACGAGGCAACCGGCAAGTACTACCGCTGGAAAGGGTCGGACTACAACCATAAGTTTCTCTGCCCCAAATGCGGCCGCCCGGTGAAAAGCGACTGGGGATTTAGGTACGACTGCGACCACTGCAATGAATGGTGGGTCATGGAGTATAGCCTCAAGATCAACCCCGAGACATGGGTCGAGATCACCAAGGAGCAATACGAGAGCCCGGGAGAGCGTTACTAGCTCACAGGCGGCCTCCCATAAGGCAAAAAGCCGACAAGTATGCCATCAAAACTGGAATGGGCGGATAACCGAGAAAACCGCAAGTCTCTGACCTGCGGTTTTCTTAATTCGGTTGGGTTGGCTACTCGCCCATCCCGGTTTTGATGGCATACTTGCGCGATTTTCCTGCGGCGTCGGGGCCTGGAAAACGAAAAACTCAACATCTTGGCCGACTAAACCGGGTTCGGTGAGTATCAAGCCGCAGCACTCTTGCGTTTGCCCAGGTAGACGGCTTGCGATTTTTTGAGCTACTTGTAAGATCCGGTTTAGTCGGCCAAGATGTCTCATTTTTGCGAGACAGCCCGCGCCGGAGTTCCGCGATATGGCCGTGGGTGTAGCACCTAAAAACCGAGGCGGCCGGGGTTCACGAGACCGCTGACCACGAAATACGATATCTCCCCACAGCGCACCCCTCATACCCGCCGCACCGGATCCGGGGCGTGTCGGTGGATTTCGGGCAGCCCTGCACCAGGATCGCCGCATGTCGGTGCCGGGAAGGCTTCAAACGCACCGGAAAGTGGGCATGTCTGTGGAAAAGGGCGCCTTCAAGCCACAAACGCCACAGACATGACCCGGTTTCGGTGCGTTTCGGTGCGCTTCGCAGCCCGTCGGCACCGACATGCGCCCGATCCGGTGCATCCCCCGGCGAAATCCACAGACATGCGATGTTTCGGGTGCGGCCGAGAAAAGCGGCGGGCCGGAAGACCCGACGCTGTCCGCCTACAGCGCGCGCAGAGCGTCTACCAGGGCGGTCTTGCCCGCGGTCCTCTCGTCCACGGTCTTGATCACGCGCGCGGGGCAACCGGCCACCACGCTGTGGGCGGGCACGTCCTCCACGCAGACGGCGCCGGCGGCCACGACCGCGCCCTCGCCCACGTGAACGCCCTCGATGACCACGGCGTTCGCGCCGATCATGACGTTGTCCTCCACGATGACCGGGGTGGCGCTCGCCGGCTCGACGACGCCCGCCAGCACGGTGCCCGCGCCCACGTGGCAGTGCTTGCCCACGATCGCGCGGCCGCCCAGGACGGCACCCATGTCGATCATGGTGCCCTCGCCCACCACGGCGCCGATGTTGATGATCGCGCCCATCATGATGACCGCGTTGTCGCCAATCTCGACCTTCTCGCGGATGATCGCGCCCGGCTCAATGCGCGCGTTGACGGCGCGGGTGTCGAGCATCGGCACGCCGGTGTTGCGGCCGCCCCACTCCACGTGGGAGCGCTCGATCTTGTCGGCCTGGTCGGCGAGAAGCCCCTCGAGCTGGGACCAGTCGCCAAAGACGACGCGGCCCTCGGGCCCGCCGTAGACCTCGGCGTCGCCGTAGTCGACGGTGGCGCCGTCCTTCTCGGCGACGTAGACGGTCACCGGAGTCTTCTTAGGGGCCGTCGCGATGTAGTTGATGATCTCCTGTGCGTCCATCGGGCGTATCTCTCCTTTGAGCAAAGCGGAAAAGCGGGGTAAAACAGCAGCGCTGACCTGCGCGTTATTCAAACATCAGCTGGTCGAAGGTGTAGAAGCCGGGCTCGGTGCGGGCAAGCAGGCGGCCCGCGGCCAGAACCGCGCCGTTCACGAAGATCTGGCGGCTCGTCGCGCGGTGCGTGAGGCAGACCTCCTCGTCCGTGCCAAAGAAGTGCACCTCGTGGGTGCCGGCCACGGTGCCGCCGCGCAGCGAGTGCATGCCGATCTCCTTGGCAGGACGCGCGCCCACCATGCCCTCGCGCCCATGGGCGACCGCGCACTCGCCGTCGGGGTCGATGGCGGAAAGCAGCAGCTTGGCCGTGCCGGAAGGCGCGTCGGCCTTCTGGTTGTGGTGGGTCTCCACGATCTCGGCGTCCCAGCCGGAAAGCTCCACGGCGGCCTCGCGGGCCACGCGCGCGAGCACGGCCACGCCCAGCGAGTAGTTGGCGGAGTGGATCACGCGGGTCTTCTCGCCTAGGGCCTTGACAGCCGCCAACTCGTCTGCGGTGTAGCCCGTGGTGCCGCTCACCAAGGCGGCTCCCGTGCGCCCCACGTAGGCCAGGACGTGCGGCAGCGACGCCTTGTTGGAGAAGTCGATCACCAGGTCGGCGGCGGGTGCGGCGGCGTCAAGCTCCTCGGCGTTGTCCACGTCGTAGGCGCCCAGGACCTCGTAGCCGCCCTGGGCCTCCAGGGCCTGGCGGATGAGCGTGCCCATCCGGCCCTTGCCCACCAAAACGACGCTAGCCAAGAAGACCAACCCCCTCCATGGCGGCATACAGGCGCTCGCGGGTGGCGTCGGCCATCGGCCACAGCGGCTTGCGGTAGTACTCGTCGATGAGGCCCATCTTGGCCAGCGCGGCCTTCACGGGGATGGGGTTGACCTCGCAGAACAGCGAGTGGATGAGCTCCAGGTTGTCGATCTGGATCTTGCGCGCGCCCGCCACGTCGCCCGCCAGGAACTTCTCGCACATATCATGGACGGTCGCCGGCGCGACGTCTGCCCAGACCGAGATGACGCCCACGGCGCCCAGGCTCATCAGGGGCACGACCATGTCGTCGTTGCCGCTCATCATGCGGAACTCGTCGGACAGGCAGTGCGCGATCGAGGCGGCATAGGAGATGTCGCCCGAGGCCTCCTTGATGCCCCACGCGTTGGGGTGCTGAGACAAGCGCTCGACGTTGTTGACGCTGATCTTGCAGCCCGTGCGGCCGGGGATGTTGTACAGGATGCAGGGCACGTTGACGGCGTCCATGACGTCGGCCAGGTGGTGGTACATGCCCTCTTCGTTGGACTTGTTGTAGTAGGGGCTGATGATGAGAAGGCCGTCGACGCCAAGCTTCTGCAGCTCAAGGGACTTGCGCAGGGACTCGCCGGTGCAGTTGGAGCCCGAGCCGCCGATGACGGGCACGCGGCCGGCCACGCGCTGGACCACGCACTCGGCCACGGACAGGTCCTCGGAGTCGGTCATGGTGGCGGACTCGCCGGTGGTGCCCAAAACGAGAATGCCGTCGGTCTTGTTGGCCAGGTGGAAGTCGACCAGGCCCTCGAGCTTCTCGAAGTCGACCGATCCGTCCTTCTTGAAGGGGGTGACGAGCGCCACAACGGAGCCTTGCAGGTTGTTCATGTCCATGATCTGTCCTTTCTATCGAAGGCTTGCTAAGCCAGAGAAGCGAGGGTCGTCGTCGAAGGTCGCGAAGTAGTCCGCGGGGGTCTCGGCGCGGCGGATGCGCTGGACGGAGCCGTCTTCATGGAGCAGCAGCTCGGCCGAGCGCAAAGAGCCGTTGTAGTTGTAGCCCATCGAGAAGCCGTGGGCCCCGGCGTCGTGAATAAACAGCAGGTCACCGATACCGCAGGTAGGCAGCTGACGGTCGTGGGCGAACTGGTCGTTGTTCTCGCAAAGGCGGCCCACCACGTTGTAGGTCGAGGTAGCGGGCTCGTCTTCCTTGCCCATGACCGTGATGTGGTGGTAGGCGTCGTAGATGGCCGGGCGCATGAGGTTAGCCGCGCAGGCGTCCACGCCCAGGTAGTCCTTGTAGGTGATCTTCTCGTGGATCACGCGGGTCACAAGGGCACCCGCCGGCGCCAGCATCCAACGGCCCAGCTCGGAGCACACGCGCACGTCTCCCAGGCCTGCCGGCACCAAGACCTCCTCGAAGGCCTGTCGCACGCCCTCGCCGATGGCGGCGATGTCCGCAGCAGGGTCTTGCGGCCGGTAGTCGACGCCGATGCCGCCGGAGAGGTCGACCAGCACCACGCGCACGCCCAGCTCGTCCTTGGCGCGAACGGCCAGCTCAAAGAGCTGACGCGCCAGGCGGGGATAATAGTCGTTCTCCTGGGTGTTGCTAGCCAAAAAGGCGTGGATGCCAAACTCCTGGACGCCCAGCGCGGACAGGCGCGAGAAGGCCTCCATGAGCTGCGGGACCGTCATGCCGAACTTGGCGTCCTGCGGGTTTCCGATGATGCCGTTGGCAGACGAGAAGGTCCCGCCGGGGTTCACGCGGCAGCAGACCAGGCGGGGCAGCTTGCCGTCCAGGGCCCTGACCAGGCAGTCGACCATGTCCAGGCTGTCGAGGTTGATGACGGCGCCCATCTGGGCGGCCTGGGCGTAGTCGGCGTCGGGCGTGTCGTTGGAGCTGAGCATGACGTCTTGCCCGGTGACGCCGCAGGCCGCGGCCAGCGAAAGCTCGGTCGCCGTGGCGCAGTCGCAGCCGCAGCCCTCCTCGGCCAGGATGCTCACGACCCAGGGGTTGGGCGTGGCCTTGACGGCAAAGTACTCCTTGAAACCCGGGTTCCAAGAAAACGCCTGGTTAAGGGCCCGCGCACGGGCGCGGATCTGCGCCTCGTCGTAGAGGTAGAAGGGTGTGGGGTATTGCTCGCAGATAGCCTCGAGCTGCTCTTTTGTGACGAACGGCCTTTTTTGCATGGCGCCTTTCTCCTTGCCCGTCCTTATCTTGCAAAGCAGTTACGCAAGATGCGGGCACGTGGCCGCCAAAGGCCTCTCGTGACCAACACGCCAGCGCTCCTGCGAGGATTCCCGCAGACAGTCCCAGGAGTCTTTCCCCTGGGCCCACAACCGCGTTGCGCCCAACAACGGAAGTTCGGCGAACCTCGCCTCGTCCTAAGATTATCGCCCGCCGGCTAGCTTAGGACCCTTCGTGTTCGCTCCTCTGTCGATGAGAAACACCCTACCACCGCTGGGCGGCGCCCGCTACCCAAATCAAGCTTCTAAACGCAAACGAAACAGTTTGGGGCTAGACTGCAAGGGCAAGAAGAGCCAAGCCGTCGCCGGCCGCGCGGGCGCGCAGGCCAGGCGCCCTGGAGGAGCCGTGGACCAAAAGACGATCGACCTCGCGCGCGCCTATGCCCGCGAGTGCCATGAAGAAGAGCTCGACCTCCTGCGGCGGCTGGCCAAGATCCCCGCCCCCTCCCACCACGAGGAGAAACGCGCCGAGGCCGTGCGCGCGTGGCTTATAGCCCAAGGCGCCAGCCCCTGGAACGTGCGCATCGACCAGGCAAAGAACGTCATCTTGCTGCTGCCGGGGGTTGACCACGGCGAATGCTCGGTCTTCTCGGCCCACACGGATGTTGTCTTCGACGACACCGATGAGCTGCCCTTTCACGAGGACGACCGCAAGATGTACGCGCCCGGCGTGGGCGACGACACGGCCAACCTCACGGGGCTTCTTATGGCGGCTCGCTGGTTCATTCGAAATAAACCGCAGCTCAAGCATGATGTCTACGTGGTCGCCAACTCCTGCGAGGAGGGGCTGGGGAACCTCTTTGGGACAAAGACGCTCTTCTCGTCTTTGAAGGCCCGCCGCGTGCGCGTGCGCGAGTTCACGAGCTTCGACCTGTACCTGGGCATGCACATCACGAGCGCCGTGGGCTCGCACCGCTGGCGCGTGCGCTGCGCCACCGAGGGCGGCCACTCCTGGGAAGACTTTGGGCACGACAACGCGATCGAGGCGCTGTGCTCGTTCATCGAGGACCTGTACGCCTTAAAGCGGCCGACCCAGGCCAAGACCACGGTCAACGTGGGGCGCTTCGTGGGCGGCACGTCGATCAACTCCATCGCAGAGAGGGCGTCGGTGCTGGTGGAGTACCGCTCGGCATCCGAGAAATGCCTGGAGAAGATGTACGGCAAGTTCGTGGCGCTGGTCGAAGAGCACCTGAAGGAGCGCACGCGCATCGACGTGGACCTTATCGGCACGAGACCGGCCAGCGGAAGCGATGTGCCCGAGGGGCAAGACGCGCTGGTGGCGGCCGCCGACGAGGCCATCCGCGAGCTGGGCGGGGTCGAGCCCGTGCACCAGGAGAGCTCGACCGACGCCAACATCCCGCTGTCGCTGGGGATCTGCGCGCACACCGTGGGGACGGTGGAGGGCGACCTTCTCCATACCCGCGAGGAGTGGGTGGACAAGGACAGCCTGGAGCCGGGGCTGGCGCTCATCATGGGGCTTATGCTGGGGTGCATTGCCGGGGAGGGCGGCGGCACGGTGGCTTGCGAGGGCGCCCGGTGAACCTCAAGCAGCTCGAGTACTTCGTCGCCATCGCCGAGGAGGGCCAGATCACCGCGGCGGCAAAGCGCCTGAACATCTCGCAGCCGCCCCTCTCCTACGAGCTGGCCCGCCTTGAGGAAGAGCTGGACACCAAGCTCGTGGTCCGCGGGCCGCGCGCTTGCACGCTGACCGAGGCCGGACGGCTTCTCTACGAGCGCGCGGTGCGTCTTCTCGCCATGGCCCAGGCCACAAAGTCTGAGGTGGCCCACGTTGGCAAGGGCATGACCGGGACCTTACGCCTGGTCTGCGTGCCCAGCGCGGCAGGCCTTGTACCTGCGGCTCGTTTGCGGGAGCTGTGCGGCCTCTACCCCGACGTGACCATCGAGGCGCGCGAGGCCGAGACGCCCCAGGCGTTGGAGCTCCTTGACGCCGGCCTGGCCGACGTCGCCGTCGTGCGCACGCCGTTTGCCACGGCGGGCCTGCGCTGCCGCTACGCCGCGACCGAGCCGCTGGTGGCCGTGATGCCGCCCGAGCTTGAGGCCGGCGGCGAGATGGACTGCTCGCCGACAGACCTCGACGGACGTCCGCTGGTTGTTGCCGCGACGCACAAAGATGCCCTTGAGCAGGCCTTTATTGGATGCGGCGCGCGCTTTTGCCCGGCCGTTTTAGCCAGCGACGAGAAGAGCTGCGCCCTGTGGGCCCGCGAGGGCATGGGCATCGCGCTGGTCCCGCGCTCGCTCATCCGCGTGATGGACACCGGCGAGTGCTTCATCAAGGAGCTGCGCGCCAAGGAGCTCGAGTCGCGCGCGGCCGTGGTCTGGCAGGCGCAACGGACCCTCTCGCCCCTAACCGAGCGAGCCATCGCCCTTCTCGGCGAGCTGGCGTAGGGATTTGAAACCCTTAAACCCCGTTCGCGGCCACGGTCCCTTGTAGAAATCAGGGTTGTCTGATACTCCGCGGGCTTCCCGCTTTCAAATCCGAAGGTTGTCTGATACCTCAAGGGCTTCCCACTTTCAAAACCCGTGGTTGTCTGATACTCCAAGGGCTTCTCGCATTCAAAATCAAGGGTTGTCTGATTCCGAATCATCAGACAACCCCGGAAATTGAAAGGAAAAGACCCTCGGAGCATCAGACAAGTCCGCAAAATGAAAGGAGCGGGCCTCGCGGGCATCAGACAACCCCGGGATTTGCAGGAACCCCGCCGCGCCCGGCTACTCCGGGATGGGGATGAGCGCGTCCAGGCTAAAGACGTCGCCCGCGGCGCTGCAGGTCAGGGAGCCGCCCGCCGCCTCGACGATCATCCGCATGCTGCGCACGCCAAAGCCGTGGTTGGCCGCATCCCCCTTGCGCGTGCGCGGCAGACCGTCCGCGCCCAGCTCAAGGCATCCGTCGAAGTGGTTCTCCACGTGGACGCAGGCCATGTCGCCCGCACGCCTCACCACCAGGCCGATGCTTCGGCGCTCGGGGTCGTCCAGGCGCTCGACCGCCTCGATGGCGTTGTCCAGCGCGTTCCCAAAGAAGGAGTACAGGTCAGCGGGAGCGGCGAACCCCAGCGCTGTGCCATCGGCGATGCACGACAGGGTGATCGCGTGCTTCTCGCAGTAGAGGCTCTTCTCGGTAAGGATCGTGTCCAGGGCGTCGTTTCCGCTCTTGACCACCGAGTCGTAGATTCCCACCTCGCGCGACAGCTCGTCCAAGACCTGCTTGTCCACCACGGCCCTGCCCTCGGCCAGCTCGCGGATCTGGTGCTTGAGGTCATGGCACTTGACGTTGATGGCGTCGATGTTCTCGCGGCGCATCTCGTACTGGCGGGCCTCGGCGGCGCGCAGGCGCTCGATGGCGGCGACGTCCATCTGCAGGCGCCGGTTGTAGACGATCTCGAACATCGAGTACATCACGTAGACGCAAACCAGCAGGTAGACAACCGTAAGCGTGACCGAATCGTAGCCGGGCACGCCCAAAGACGGCACCGTTAGGTCCTTGACCACCAGGTCCAAGACCATGTTGACCACCACGGCGCACGCGGCGACAAGTACCATGACCGGGTCGGAGATCTTGAGCAGGCCGTTGTTCTCCACGCGCCGGACCAAAAGCCACCAGGCCAGGGCATAGACGACGCAGGTCACGGCCCAGTAGCGGGCGGACCCTTCGACCACCGGCGGCGGCATTTGCGAGAAGGGCACGGCTTGCGAGAAGACCCGCTCGACGGCAGACGACAGGTTCTCCAGCGAGTAGGCCATCGAGCAGCAGAAGACCGACGTCAGAACCGGGCAGTCGTAAACCACGCGCTGGATAACCACCGCGCCCGCCAGCTCGGCCATGAACGTCGCCACCGCGAAAAGAAGCGACAGGTCGTCGGTGAGCTCTGGGAAGACCGAGAAGCCCGCGGCGTAGCAGGCGCCGGTCAAGGCCGCCACGGCTACCACGGCCGCCGCCGCGCGCCATCGGCCCCCGCGATGCGGAAGCGTCCTTGAGAACAGCCAGACCGCCAGAGCGTACTTGGCCACGGAGAAGACCGACAGAAGCGGCGCCTCGTAGGTCATCAGATGCTCCCGCCGAAGAAGCGCGTGATGGTCGACGTGGCCTCGCGCCGGCGCGAGCGGCTGAGGTAGAGGACCGTGCCCGAATAGGTGCGCAGCTCGGCCGCGCGAAGCGACCGGATGTGGCCCATGTTGACCATGCAGCTGTTTGAGATCCGCACGAACGGCCCGCCCTCGACCGACTCCTCGAAGGCCTTGAGGCTGCCGTAGACCACGATGGGCTCCTGACCGCCCAGCAGGTGATAGGTCAGGTCGTGGCGCGAGACCTCGACGTACTCGATGTCGGCGACGGGCACCACGCGCATCCCGTCGCGCGTGGAGATGGCCACCGAGCTGCGCGCGCACCGGCGCACCCGGCGCATCGCCTTGTCCATGCGCATGCGAAAGTCGAAGTAGCTCACGGGCTTGACGATAAAGTCCAGGGCGTCGACCTCGTAGCCCTTGACGGCGTACTGCGCGAGGTTGGTGACAAAGACCAGCGGGGTCTCGGTGTCGTAGGTGCGCATGAGCTGGGCAGCCTCCATGCCGTTGATACCCGGCATGTCGATGTCCATGAAGACCAGGTCAAAGCGCTGGTGGCTCAGCTCGAAGTCCATAGCGCCGCAGTAGCGCGACACGTCGAGCTCAAGGCCCTTCTCGGCGGCGTAGCGCCCGATGAACGCGGCCAGCGTGTCGGCGGCCGCGGCCTCGTCCTCGACCACCGCGATCTTGTAAGACATAGCTTCTCCTCTCCCCTCACCAGATGGTAGCAGGGCGCGCACCCCGGCACGCGGCGGGAGGGCAAGCGCGGGCCTGTGGACGTTTGACCGGGTGAGGCTGCAAACCGTGCGGCGAGAACGACCAACGGTGCGGGCGTGCGCGCGCCGTCGCGGCCCGCGGCTTAAATCGAGGTGAAGACGCGGGCGGCCTGCCCGCAGGGAAGAGACAAGGAGACGAACATGAGAGACATCACCCGCAGAGGCTTTGTCGCAGGCAGCGCCGTCGCGGCCGGGCTGGCAGGGCTGGCCGGTTGCTCATCGGCGAGCAACGGCAACGCCACCTCGACGGCCGACCCGCTGGCGGCGCCAGCGGCCGACAAGTACCCCATCGAGCCCGACAAAGAGGGCACCGAGGCCAAGTGGACGAGCGAGGAAACCCGCGACGGCTGGACCCGCGTCACCAACCCCGACGGCGGCGCCGAGCTGGGCGTCATGGAGACCTCCCGCATCATCCAGGTCGACGGCTACGCCTTCCGCGACATGAACGGCGACGGCAAGCTCGACCTCTACGAGGACTGGCGCCAGTCCGACTCCGACCGCGCCCAGGCCCTGGCGCAGGAGCTTTCCGCCGAGGAGATCATCCCTCTCATGTGGCACAACGGCCTCACGAGCACGACCTCCCCTCTCGACGACGACTCGGTGGCCACGCTCAAGGAAGGCATGCGCGCGGGCGTTTCTCGCCTCATGGCGGACGCCGACAGCTACGCGAGCGCCGTCAGCTGGATCAACGCCGTGCAGGAATGGTGCGAGAAGAACGACCCGCACGGCATCCCCTACATGAATTCCACCGACCCCTACCAGGTCTACGACATCCCCGACAACCACTGCCTGGTCTCGAGCTTCGACTCGGAGCTGTGGAAGAAGTCCGGGCGCTACACCGGCCGCGCCTGGCGCGCAGGCGGCGCCCGCGTGAACCTGGGCCCGCAGGTCGACATCGGCACGAACATCGTGTGGACGCGCCTGGGCGGCTCGATCTGCGAGGACCCGGCGGCCAACCGCGACCTTTGCAAGGCCTTCGGCGGCGGCATGCAGTCTACCTGGGAAGACAACGACTGCACCAAAGACGACGGCTGGGGCTCGGATTCCGTGGCCATCATGCTCAAGCACTTCGTGGGCGCGGGCGCGGTCGAGGGCGGCCGCAACGACCACAACGACGCGGGCAAGTACGACGTCTTCCCCGGCGATAACTTCAACGCGCACCTGATCCCCTTCCTGGACGGCGGCCTGCACCTTGACTCCAAGACCGGCCAGATGGCCGCGATCATGCCCAACTACGGCATCGCCTACACCGACGACGAGTCGCTGGGCCCCATCTGGGGCGGCGCCTACAACAAGCGAAACATCGGCATCCTGAGAAACGCCGGCTGGGACGGCATGGTCACCACCGACTGGCAGATCCTTCGCGCGACCGACTTTGGCAACCGCGCCCACGGTGTGCAGGACATGACCGAGGCCGAGCGCTTCGACAAGCTGCTTGAGGCCACGGTCGACCAGGTGGGCGGCGACTGGGCGCCCGAGATCGGCCTTGAGGGCTACAAGCTCTACGAGAAGGACCACGGCACCGACGAGGCGCTGGCCCGCGTGCGCGACTCCGCGCGGCGCATCTTCACCGTCATGAACCAGGTGCAGCTCTTCGACAACCCCTACTCCGACCGCTCCCACGCCAAGGAGGTCATGAGCGACCAGGCGGCGCTCGACTTTGGCCAGGAGTGCTCCAACAAGTCCATCGTCATGCTCAAAAACGCCGGCAACGTCATCTCCAAGGCGGGCATCACCGGCAAGCCCAAGTGCTACATCCCGCAGAAGTTCACCGCGGCGAGCATGTTCGGCGGCGGGACCTCGAGCTTCTCGCTGGCTGTTGACGAGACGATCGCGAACGAGCTGTTCGACGTCGTGACCGACACCGTGGGCGAGCCCACCGGCAAGTCGTCGTCGGGCTTTGGGGCAAGTGCGGCCGACGATGCCTCGTCCGAGCCCGTCTACCAGGAAAGCGACTGCACCCGCGCCAGCGCCGAGCAGCTGGCCGACTGCCAGTACGCCGTCCTTCTCATCGCCTCACCCGACACGGGCGCCGGCGAGGGCGGCGGGTCCGGGATGTTCGGCTCGTCCACCGACGAGACGCCCGAGGACGAGAAGTACCTGCCCATCTCGCTGCAGTACCGGCCCTACACCGCCCTGACCGCCCGCGATCCCTCGCTTGCCGGCGACGTAGTGAGCGGCGTGAAGGAAAACCGCAGCTACAAGGGCAAGACCATCACGGCCTCCAACGAGAGCGACCTCGACCTGGTGCTCAACACCCGCGCCGCGTTGCCCGAGGGCGCCAAGCTCATCGTGATCGTCGAGGCCACCAACAACGCTCAGTGCTTCCACGAGTTCGAGTCCGTGGCGGACGCCATCCTGTGGTCGTGGGCAAGCTCGGGCCGCGCCTTCGGCCCCGCGTACGGCCGCATCCTCAAGGGTGAGGTCGAGCCGAGCGCCCTTCTCCCCTGCCAGATGCCCAAGGACATGGAGGAGGTCGAGGCCCAGCTCGAGGACGTGCCGCGCGACGTGACGTGCTACACCGACTCGGCCGGCAACGTCTACGACTTTGGCTTTGGTCTCAACTGGTCCGGCGTCATCGAGGACGAGCGCACCAAGCAGTACAAGGCCGCGCCCCTGACGCAGCCCGAGACCGAGGTGAAGCCCGGCGAGTGGAAATAACGCGCTGGTAGATTGGCTGTAGGCCAGAGGCGGGCGAGCAAAACGCCGACGGCCGCAGCGCCGACCGACGGCCACGAACCACAGTGCCGACGGCCGCAGCCCCCAATCGAGCCCTCCCCTTTCTGAGCGCCGCCCCGACTCTTCCCCGGGGCGGCGCTTTTGCGTGTTGGGACGGCTTGCGAAAAACGGGCTTGCCGAAAGCGAGAAGAGCGCGCGGCCTTTACGCTCCCAGCTGAGCGAGAAGGGCCTCGACGACCTCGACGGCGTCGCCCACCACGGCGTAGTTGGCCGCGCCGAAGATGGGGGCGTCCGGGTCCTCGTTGATGGCCACGACGCACTCGGCGCCGGAAATGCCCGCCAGGTGCTGGATGGCGCCCGAGACGCCCACGCTCACCAGCAGCTCCGGTGCGACGGAGACGCCCGTCTGCCCCACCTGGTGGCGATACTCCAGCCAGCCGGCCTCGACCACCGGGCGCGTGCAGCCAAGCTCCGCGCCCAGGGTGTCTGCCAGGCGGCGCATGAGCTTGAGGTTCTTCTTGCTGCCGATACCGCGGCCGACGACGACCAGGCGGCGTGCGTCGGTGATGGAGGGCTCGTCGGAAGGTTTGGCGTGCTCAAGGACCTCGACGCGGGGGCAGACGTCGGCCGCCAGCTCGACGTCGACGACCTCGCCCGTGCGTGCGGGGTCGGGCTCCGCTGCCTTGAAGATGCCGGGGCGGACCGTCGCCATCTGGGGCCGGTGAGCAGGGCACATGATCGTGGCCATGAGGTTGCCGCCGAATGCGGGCCTCGTCTGGTGGAGCAGGCCCGTCTCCTCGTCGATGGAAAGCACGGTGCAGTCGGCGGTGAGGCCGGTCTGCAGGCGCACGGCCACGCCGGGGGCGAGCTCGCGGCCGAAGTTCGTGGCGCCGTAGAGGATGATCTCGGGGCGGTGCTCGCGCGCGAGGTCACAGATGAGCCGAGCAAAGCACTCGGCGTCGTTGCCCGCCAAGCGGGCGTCGCGGCAGCGCAGCACGCGGTCGGCTCCTGCGGCGATGAGCTGGGCCGCATTTGCGCTCGGGGCGTCAGCGGTGTCCGTGCCGCCCTCCCCCAACACGGCCGTCACGTCGCAGCCGCGCACGGCCGCGAGCTCACGGGCGCGGGCAAGCAGCTCGAAGGCCACCGGGGCCACCGCGCCGTCCGCCGTGACCTGCGCGAAGACCCAAATCCCGTGGTAGGCCGCAAGGTCGATGTCGCCCGCCGCCTCGCCGCGGTCGATGGCGATAGCGCCTACCGGGCAGGCATCCACGCAGGCGCCGCAGTACACGCAGTCGCCGGTGGCGACCGCACGGCGCTCGCGTTTCTCGCCCTCGATGCGCACGCCGCCGTTGGCGCACGCGCGGACGCAGCGGCCGCAGCCGACGCACTTCTCGGTATCGATCAGAAGGCCTGCCATTACTCCATCCCCCTCACCAGGTCGGCGAGAAACGCCGCCTGTTCAGCGACCCCGCCCTCGACGCGGACGCACTCGTGGCTCTTCTCGGGCACGAACGACCGGACCACCTGCGTGGGCGAGC
>CAVDTK010000001.1:0-45986 GCA_963611755.1 Oscillibacter sp. ER4 | reverse complement strand
TCACGCACTCGTAGAGGCCGGCGTAGCCCAGGCTGATGGTGGAGTAGCCGCCGTAAAGCAGGGGGTCGATCTTCTCGCCCTTGTTGAGACGGGCCAGCGCGCCGTACTGCCATAGGATGGGGGCGGCGTCGGACAAGGTGCCGCACAGGCGGTTGTGGCGGGCCTGCAGGGCGCGGTGGCAGAGCTCCAGGCGCTCCTCGAAGATCTCCCAGAACTTGTCCATGTCGCGGCCCGAGGAAAGGGCCACGTCGGGCAGGTTGATGGTAACGACGCCCTGGTTGAAGCGACCGTAGTACTTGGGCTTGTCGGGATCGTAGTTCTTGGCGCGCGCCACGTTGTCGTAGCCGTTGCCCGAGCGGTCGGGCGTCAGGAAGCTGCGGCAGCCCATGCAGGTGAAGACGTCGCCGTTGCCCTCGGTCTCGCCCTTGGACAGCTTGTACTCGCGCATCTTCTTCTCGGAGATGTAGTCGGGCACCATGCGCTTGGCGGTGCACTTGGCGGCGAGCTTGGTGAGGTAGTAGTAGGGGCTGTCGGGCTCGATGTTGTCGTCTTCCAGCACGTAGATGAGCTTGGGGAAGGCGGGCGTGATCCAGACGCCGGCCTCGTTCTTGACGCCCTGGTAGCGCTGGCGCAGCATCTCCTCGATGCAGAGGGCCAGGTCTGCCTTCTCCTGCTCGTTGCGAGCCTCGTTGAGATACATGAACACGGTGATGAACGGCGCCTGGCCGTTGGTGGTCATAAGGGTCACGACCTGGTACTGGATGGTCTGGACGCCGCGGGCGACCTCCTCGCGCAGGCGGCGCTCGACGATCTCGTCGATCTTGTCGGTGCCGGGGTGGGCGCCGATGGCCTCCATCTCGGAGTAGACCTGGCGGCGGATCTTCTTGCGCGACACGTCGACGAAGGGCGCCAGGTGGGTGAGCGAGATGGACTGGCCGCCGTACTGCGACGAGGCCACCTGCGCGATGATCTGCGTGGCGATGTTGCAGGCGGTCGAGAAGCTGTGGGGCTTCTCGATCAAGGTGCCCGAGATGACCGTGCCGTTCTGCAACATGTCCTCGAGGTTCACCAGGTCGCAGTTGTGCATGTGCTGGGCAAAATAGTCCGCGTCGTGGAAGTGGATGATGCCCTCCTCGTGGGCACGCACGACGTCGGGGTCGAGAAGCTCGCGCATGGCCAGGTCCTTGGAGACCTCGCCCGCCATGTAGTCGCGCTGGACGCTGACCACGGTGGGGTTCTTGTTGGAGTTCTCCTGCTTGACCTCCTCGTTGTTGCACTCGATGAGGGACAATATCTTGTCGTCGGTCGTGTTCTTGTGGCGCTTCTGGGCCTGGACATAGCGATAGATGATGTAGTGTCGGGCCACCTCGAAGTGGTCGAGGGCCATGAGCTGATCCTCGACCATGTCCTGGACCTCCTCGACGGTCACCGTGTGGCCGGCCGTCTCGCAGGCGTCCACGACGTTTGCCGTAGCGAACTTGATGCCGCGGTCGCTCATGCGCTGGTCGGGCGCGACCTCAAGGTTGGCGGCTTGGATAGCATTTTCAATTTTTATGCTGTCAAAGGTGACTTCCGAGCCGTTACGCTTGATGATCTTCATGAGTCTTTGCTTCCGTTCCCGTAAAAAGCGACGCGCCGTGGGGCGCGCCGCAAATCTCGTGCGTGATCTTGTGTGCATGCATACTATGGCACAACCTGTTGTGTCTGTGCGCAAGAATTAGCCCCATATCTTGCGAGATTGGGTCTTGACATACAGAATGCTTTGTAGGAAACGGGCATCCGCGCAGGTGGGCCGGGGGGCACCGGTTAAAATCTTTTACGGCCTTTCTGGTAAACGGTCGGGCCGTCCCGCAAACGGCGTGAAGACTTGGTTGACGGCGTCTGCATTATGCAAGAAAACTTTTGAAGACGCTTGACAAGGGGTTCTCGGCGGCTCGTTTACCCTTGCCGCTCGGGGTCCTGGCCCGCGCGGGCCGCTGCGGTGGGCTAAAGTGGTGTGGCGAGAAAACCCGGCCAGAAGGCCCGTCTCGGGCCCCGCCGGCGACGCGAGAAACCCCTGCCGATTGGAGCGGTACATGCAGTTCTCTAAACGTCTGGACCTTTTGGGTGACGAGGTCTTTGCCGCCCTCAACGTGAAGCGCCGCGAGCTGGAGGGCCAGGGCCGGCGCGTCTTCGACCTCTCGGTGGGCACGCCCGACTTTCGCCCGCCCGCGCACGTGGTCGACGCCCTGATCAAGAGCGCGCAGGACCCCAACAACTGGAAGTACTCCCTGCACGACAAGGACGAGCTTCTCGCCGCCGTGTGCGACTACTACCGCGACCGCTACGGGGTAGACAACATCCGCCCGGACATGATCATGAGCTGCCGCGGCACGCAGGAGGGGATGCTCTCGGTCTGCGCGGCCCTGATCGACGAGGGCGACACCGTGCTCGTGCCCGACCCGTGCTACCCCGTTTTCCGCAACGCGACGCTGCTCGCGGGCGGTAAGTGCGCCTTCTACCCGCTGGACGCCGAGCACGATTTCCTGCCCTACGTGGACGGCATCGACCCCGCCGTCGCGGACGCCGCCAAGTACATGATCGTCTCGCTGCCGGCAAACCCGGTGGGAAGCGTGGGCACGCCCGAGGTCTACGAGCAGGTCATCGCCTTTGCCAAGGCCCACGACGTCGTGGTCATCCACGACAACGCCTACTCCGACATCATCTACGACGGCCCGGCCGGCGGGTCTTTCTTGGCCTATCCCGGCGCCCAGGAGGTGGGCGTCGAGTTCTTGAGCCTGTCCAAGAGCTTCAACGTCACGGGCTGCCGCCTGTCCTTCTTGGTGGGCCGCGCCGACATCGTGGCCGCGGCGAAGAAGCTGCGCAGCCAGGTCGACTTCGGCATGTTCTACCCCGAGCAGGACGCCGCGATCGCCGCCCTCACCGGCCCGCGCGAGCAGGTCGAGGCCCAGCGGCTGCTCTACCAGGAGCGCCGCGACGCCCTGTGCGACGGCCTTGAGGCCATCGGCTGGGAGCGCCCCAACGCGCACGGCTCGATGTTCGTGTGGGCGCGCCTGCCGCACGGGCGCCAGGACTCGATGGACTTCGCGCTGGAGCTTATGGAGAAGGCCGGCGTCATCGTGACGCCGGGCGCGAGCTTCGGGCCTTTGGGCGAGGGCTTCTGCCGCATGGCGCTCGTGCTCGGGCCCGACCAGCTTCGCGAGGCCGTGGCCGCCATCGACGCGGCCGACGTGTAAAGGGGGAGAGGCGCGCATGGACAAGACGGAGTTCCAGGAGCTGGTGAGGTCTTCTCGCACCTACCGGCGCTACGACGGCAAGCCCGTGGCAAACGAGGTGCTGCTCGAGCTGGTGGAGGCCGCGCGCATGGCGCCCACCGGCAACAACACGCAGCTGCTGCGCTTTCACGTGGTGGGGGAGAAGGACCCCGCCGGCTGCCAGCTGGTCTTCTCGCACCTGCACTGGGCGGCCGCGCTCAAGGACTGGGACGGCCCCGAGGTCTACCAGCGCCCCGGCGGCTTTGTGGTCATCTGCCTGCCGACCGAGGCGGCAAAGAACCCGGTGCGCCTGCTCGACGTGGGCATCGCCGCGCAGACCGTGGCCCTGGCCGCGGCGGCGCAGGGCCTGGGCTGCTGCATGCACAAGAGCTACGACGCCGTCCTCGGCGACGAGCTTGGCTTGACCGAGAAGGGCCTGGCCGTGGCGCTGGTCGTCTCGGTGGGCGGGCGCGGCGAGAAGGTCGTGCTCGAGCGGGCCGGCGTGGGCGCGGCCGAGGCCCATGGGCTCACGTACTGGCACGAGTCGGACGGCTCGCACCACGTGCCCAAGCTGGCGTTGGAGGAGATTCTCGTTTAGGGGGCGGGCGCGCCGTGCGCTGTGCGCCGACCCATCCCTCGCGTTACCAAAAGAGCCGACCTTTGTACAAAGGCCGGCTCTTTTTGAGAATCTGGGGCGTTAAACCCACAAACATCGGTTCATTTGAGGAAGCGACCTACAAACATCGATGCAGTGCGGGGGCCAGGGCGAGAAGCGAGAAACCCGCTCACCCGCTAGCAAAGCTCCGTGATCGTGAGGTCGAGCTTGCTCGCCTCCAGGGCCTCCTTGCCGCCAAAGACGCAGACGCCGCACGCGGGCTCGTCGTCTGCCAGGGCATCTGCCAGGGCTCGGATGTCGTCCAGGCCCGTCTCCAACATGGAGCGGCGCACGACCTGGCGGTGGTTCTCGGGCTTCTCGTTGAAGCGCGCGAGGTCCTGGCGACGTGCCATCGCGCGCGGCTTCACGGGCGCGTCGAAGCCGGCCACGGTGCTCACGATGTAGCCCTCGAGCTCGTCTTGGGTGCCTTGCCAGCCGGCAAGCCACGCGCCGCAGGCGTCGTAGCGGGCCAGCGTGGCGTCGATCGCGGGGTCGCGGTAGGACCAGAAGCTGCGCAGGCCCGTCTCGCCGCCGTAGCGGAAGCCGCAGCCGTAGGCGCCGCCCTTCACGCGGACCTCGTTCCACAGGTAGTCGTAGGAGATCGCGCGGTTGGCCACGGCCCAGCAGCCAAGGGTGCTCTGGTCATGGGCCGATTTCGCCTGCGCGCGCACGACGTAGCTCACGTTGGAGGGGATGGCAAAGCCCTCCTGGCAGGCGCCGCGGGGCTTCACGTCCAGGACATGCGCGGGCTTCTCGGCGGAGGTGGGAAGGCTCAGGTCGCCGGCCTCGGCCCAAAAGCGCTCGCGGTCGGCGGCGTCGCCCACGAAGCTTACGGTGACCTCGTCGGCGGTGAAGACCTTCTCGCATACCTGGGCTAGCGTGGCTACCAGGGCGTCCTTGCGCTCGTCCCAGTTGGCCAGAAGTTCGCGCAGGTAGAGGTAGTAGTCCAGGCCGCCCATGAGCTCCGTGGCGCGCGAGGCTGCCGAGAAGTACGTGTTGGCGCGCGCCATCGCTGCCGCGTGGCCGGCGCCCACGAAGTACTGCTCGAGGGCGATCTTGCGCTGCGTCAGGATGTCGCGGACGCTGTCGGTGTCGGCAAAGCTCGTGGACGACCAGACCTCGGCCGGGATGCTCGCCAGGAAGGGCGCCTTCTGCGAAAGGGCGCTCGCGCCCACGCGAAAGGCCGGCACGGCGCACAGCAGGTCGTCCTTGGGCGCGTAGGTCTCGACCGAAAAACTTAGGTTGCCCAGGTTGGTCTCGGCCAAGGTGTCCAGGTCAGAGGCGGTGTGCGACGCGGTGTCCAGCTTGCCGAGAAGGTCGGAGAGAAGGCCCGCGTAGACCAGCTCGTCCGTCGCGAGGCGCCGCAGGTCGAAGTAGTAATAGACGTAGTCGATGCCGTGGGTGTCCAGCTCGTGGGCGATGCAGGGCAGGGGGGCTGCCGCCATGAAGCCCCGCGGCTCGGGCTTGGGGTCCTCGATGTCGGCGACGCCCAGCTGGGGGAGGGTGGCCAGGGCCTCGGGCGTGTCGGGGGCCTCCTGCTCGGCGCGAAGGGCGGCCACCTCGGCCGCGACGGCGACCAGCTCGGCGTCGCTCATCTGGGCGCGGCGCGCGGCCAGCTCGGCCTCCTCCTCGGCCGCGTCGCCTTCCTCGACCGGCACCAGCTCGACCTCGGCCGCGTGGGCGCTCTCGCACACCAGCTCGCGGAGAAGCCCCTCGTAGTAGCCGGTATCAAGGCCCGCCTTGGCGTTGGCCAGGGCGCCCTCGTAGTGGACATAGTCGAGGGGGCGGTCGTCGTCGTAGAGCCACGACGACATGACGGTCATGGAAAGGCCCACGCCGTCGGGGTAGCCGCCCCAGTCGCCCTCGCGCAGGTTGAACTCAGACTGGGCCAGGGCCGCGGCGAGCTTGTCCTTGGGCACACCCTCCTCGGCGATGCGGGCGCAGGTGGACTCGAGAAGGTCGCGGAACTTCTCGCCGGCGCCCTCATGGGAGCCCTTCAAGGTGAACATGACCTGCGGCTGCATGACGCCGTCGATGAGCGTCGCGTCGAAGTCGTCGCCCAGGCCCGAGTCCAGGATCGCGCGCTTGAGCGGGGCTTCGTTGGAGCCGCACAGGGCGTCGAGCAGGATGTCGGCGGCCATCACGCGGTCGCGCTCGTCGGCGCCGCCGATGACGTAGGAGACGCCGATCTCGGCGTTGGTAGGGGCGGTCGCCATCTTGATCACGCGGCGCTCGGGTCGTACGGGGGCCTGGAGCGCCAGGGTGTTGGGGGCGCCGGCGTCGCGCGCGGCCGCCGCGTCAAAGCGCTCGGCGATGAAGGCCAGCTCGCGCTCGATGTCCAGGTCGCCGTAGAGCACGGTGTAGCTGTTGGCCAGGTTGTAGTGGCGCGCGTGGGTGTCCAGGAACTTCTCGTAGGTCAAGGTCGGGATGGCGCGGGGGTTGCCGCCCGACTCGAAGCCATAGGCGGTATCGGGAAAGAGGCTGGTGGACAGGGCCTGGTACAAGACGTCGTCGGGATCGGAGAGGGCGCCTTTCATCTCGTTGAAGACCACGCCGTTGTAGGCGAGCTTGGCGTCTTGGCCCTCGCCCTGGACCTCGAGGTGCCAGCCCTCCTGCTCGAAGATGCGCGGGCGGCGGTAGATCGCGGGGTGAAGGACCGCGTCCAGGTAGACGCCCATGAGGTTCTCGAGGTCGGCCGTGTTGGTCGAGGCCACCGGGTACATGGTCTTGTCCGGGAAGGTGAGGGCGTTCAAGAAGGTCTGCATGCTGGTCTTGAGCAGGTTCACGAAGGGCTCTTTGACCGGGTAGGCGTCGCTGCCGCACAGCACCGAGTGCTCCAGGATGTGGAAGACGCCCGTGTCGTCTTGCGGGGGCGTCTTGAACGAGATGGCAAAGGACTTGTTTCTGTCGTCGCAGGCGAGCCACAGCAGGCGCGCGCCCGTGGCCTGGTGTTTCATGACGTAGGCGTAACCGGAAATCTCCGGAACGGCCTCGGCGCGGGTGACCTCGAAGCCGGAGTGGGCGCTGCCGTTGGCCAGGGCCGGGTCGGCGGCCGAATAATCTGCGGATGCCATGTGGGGGTACTCCTTAGGTTGCTTTTGTACGTGAGCAGCATACCCCACCTTGGGGTGCTACTCTAGCTGAGCCGCTTTGTTGAAGGAGATACACGTATGGCACAAGACGAGCCTGTTCAGACCACCGATGCCGAGCGCCGCGCGAGGATCCGCCGCGGTATTGTGGCCACCTTGGTGGGCGGCACCTTCTGGGGCCTCAACGGTACGGCCGCGAAGTTCTTGATGGACACCTACGCCATCGACCCTTTGTGGCTCGTCTGCGTGCGGGAGCTTCTGGCCTGCTGGCTGTTCTTGGCCGCCGCCGCGGCGACGCCCGACGGACGCGCTCAGCTCGCGGGCGTGGTCCGTGACCGCCGGGGCATGCTCGAGGTCTTGGCGGTGTCCTTAGGCGCCATCCTTTTCTCGCAGGTCGCCTACCTCGAGGCCATCAGCTGGACCAGCTCGGCCATGGCGACGGTCATGCAGAGCCTGGGCGTGGCGCTTGTCTTGGTCTACAGCTGCGTTCGCCTGCGCCGGGCCCCTCGCATTCGCGAGGTGGCGGGCGTGGCCCTGGCCCTTGTGGGAACGTTCCTGATCTCGACGGGCGGCAACTTCGGCCAGCTCACGATCCCCTTGGGAGGCCTTGCCTGGGGCCTGGTCTGCGCCCTGTCCTCGGCCTGCCTGTCGATCCTTCCGGCCGAGCCCATGCGCAAGTGGGGTAACTTCACGGTCAACGGCCTGGCGTTTCTGATCTCGGGCTGCATCCTGTCCGCGGCCTATCGCCCCTGGGAGCACATGCCCGCCCTCGACGGCACGGCCATCGCGCTGCTTGCGTTCTGCGTGATTGTGGGAACCTTTGGGTCCTATGCCCTCTATCTGCAGGGCGTTCACGATGCGGGCTCGATGCGCGCGGCCCTTCTGGGCACCTCCGAGCCCATCGCGGCGACCCTGTCCTCGGTCCTTTTGCTGGGCGCGACCTTCGCCCCCACCGACATCGTGGGTTTCGTCATGATTTTGGTGATGGTCTACCTCACCGCGTAGGTCGTACTCGGGGCCAAGCTAACTTTTTTAACGAAAGTTGGGATCAGTTTAGCCGTTTGCTGAGTACACGGTACTTTTTGCTTGAATTGACCTGCGGTTTCTTGGTTGATTCGACCGTTCTACTTGCTGATTGCTTAAACTGGTCCCAACTTTCGTAAGAATGATGGCACTGTGAGCCAAAATGGTCTTTGGGACGGGGCGCTATGGACATCACGCTTTGCGGGCCAACCGCTTTACGCTTCTATCGAGTTCCGCCCCAAATAGTCGGGCTGTATCCTCCGTTGCCATTTGCGTATGAGGATTCGAATCACTTGAAGTTGGCTGCTTCGCCGATAGTTTCCGATCTTCTTGAAACACCGATCCATCGAGTTGTATTTAAGATGGCGGATCATGGGGTGACGAAGCTCTATGACTCGCATTACATCAAGGGCGACCTGCCGTTTGGGTCGGTGTTTGAGACCGATTTCGGCTTTTCGGTGACCTCGCCTGCGGCGACCCTGCTCACCCTGGCGCGAAGCGTCTCGCGCATCGATCTGCTTATGGCCGCCTTCGAGATGACAGGCGATTTCGCGGTGTTCAACCCGTGCGACCGCGCGGAAGCCCAGCTCAGGGAGGCCGAGCGCCAAGGCTTTATCCTTCCGGGAGAGGGCTGGCGCCGCGTCAAGAACGTCGATGACGCTGGCACAAACCTTTGGCGCCGTCCGCCGCTGCTCACTCGCGAGGAGCTCGCTGGCTTCTGCGATGAAGTTCCAAACTTCCACGGCGTCAAGAACCTGCGCTGGTGCGCCTCACAGCTCACCGGCGTGACCGCGTCGCCCTTCGAGGCGCAAACGTCCATGCTCCTGGGGTTGCCGAGGTCGGTCGGCGGCGAAGGCCTGGCCATCAAGAACAACCAGCGTATCCGCCTGACCCCGGCGGCAAAGAGGATCTACCCGCATGAATGCTGCTACGCAGACATCCTGATAGAGGGCAAGTCCCAAAGCGCGGGCGTGATCATCGAGTGCCAGGGCCGCTCGGTCCACGCAGGCGAGGCCGCCTCGATCTCGGACTCCAACCGCACGACCGCGCTCATGAGCATGGGCTACGAGGTCATCCTTCTTACCTTCGATCAGGTCTTCGACGTCGCCTCTTTCGATGCGGTGCTGAATATCGTGGCCGAGAAGACCGGCTTGCCCCGCCGCAAGAAGAGCAAGCGCCAGCTAGAGGCCCAAAACGAGCTTCGTCGCGAACTCTTTATCGATTGGTCGACCTTGGGTCGTTAAAGCCCGGCCAGCCGCACTGGCCATCGCGCACCCCTTAGATGAGCTCCATCTGGGCCGCGACCGACGAGTACCAGAAGTCGGCGTTAGGCGGGCAGTACATCTGTGCGCCGGCATAGGTAAGGTGGCCACCGTAGATGGACGCCAGGCCCTTGACGTGGGCGCGGATGGCGGTGTCCCAGTCAGGCCAGCTGGAGCTGCCCCAGCCCCAGGCGTTGTGGGGCTTGAAGCAGTAGGTGCCCTTGCCGCTCTCGATGCAGGCGATGGCGGGCGAGAAGCGCGGGTCCGCGCCGTAGTCCCAGGCGGCCTCGGCAAAGGTCTTGCCGCAGCCGGCCATCGGGCTGCCGGCTAGATAAGCGTCGATGCGCGAGGTCCAGGTCGAGATGAACGCTGACTTGTCGCTGCTCCAGTCGACGGTGCCGGGGTCGGTGCTCTCGGGCACGCTGACCTCGGAAGAGTTGCCGGTGTTGGTGTCGAACGTCGTCTGGCTGGAGCTGGAGTCGGTGCTCGACGTGCCGGAGTTGGCCGAATCGGTGCTCGAGCTCGCGGCGGCAGCGGCAGCCGCGACGGCGGCCTGGCGCTCGGCCTCCTCGGCGGCGGCCTGCGCGGCCATCTCCTGCTCAAGCTGCTGACGGGCCGAGATCGCGGCGCTCAGGGAGTCCTGCGCCTCCTGCTGGGTGGCCTCGGCCTGCTGCTTCTCGGTCTCGAGCGTAAGGCGGGTCTGGGCCAGCTCCTCGTCGGCGGAGACCAGCTCGTCGATGGCGTTGTTGTTGTGGTTATTGATGACGTCCAGGTACTGGATCGTCGAGATGAAGTCGTTGAAGTTCTCGGCGGAGAGAAGCAGCTCGATGAGGCCGCTCGCCCCCTGCTGCAGCTTGTACTGCGCCTTCATGCACGTCGCGGCGGCCTGGCGCTTCTGGGGGAGCTCCGCCTCGATCTGGGCGATGCGCTCCTCGTTGGCCTGGATCTTGGCCTCGATCTCGGCGACCTTCTGCGTGGCGCTCTCGTAGGAGTCGTTGGTCTGCTCAATCTGCTGCGTGAGCTCGTCGAGCGTGGCCGCGCCGGCGGGGCAGCTGCCCAGGCCAAGGATGCCGGCGCAGATGGCGGCGGCAGCGGTCGCGGCGATGACGGGCTTTGCAACCCTGGTGGTGAGTTTCACAGAAGTCAAGGCTCGATACCTTTTAGTCGGGGTCCCGGAAAACGCCGGGCGATCAGGCGTGCAATGCTCCTACTTTAACCTACTTGAGGGTTTGTCACCGTTTATCCACGCGCCGCGGCCGCCGCCGCAAGCAAAGTAAAACCTCGAACCGTTATTTGATGATGAGCACGTCGCACTCGCAGTTTCTGGTCAAGAAGGTCGAGATGGAGCCCAGGATCGCGTACTTGATGGAGGAAAGCCCGCGCGCGCCGCAGATGACCAGGTCGGGGTGGATGACGTCGAGCATGTCGTCCTTCAGGGTCTCGCGGATGCGGCCGTTACCCACCATGACCTCGACTTTCTTGATCCGGGGATTGGCCTCGGCGCGGTCGACGGCCGGCTGGATCGACTCGCGGAACTGCTTCTCGAGGTCGCGCATGACCCCGGCCGGGAAGGCGCCGGTGCCCTCAAGCGCGGTCGTGTCGATGGCGTGGCCCAGGTAAAGCTCGGCCTCGTCGTTTGCCGCCAGGGCGATCGCGCGGTCGAGGACCTTGCCCTGCCCGTCCGAGCCGTCCAGCGCGACGAAGATTTTCTTGTAACCGAGGTCTTGGTAGGTGTCAGAGGCGCTCATGGTTCTTCCTTTCTCGCGCGGCCGAGTCCCGCCGACCGCAAACGGGCCGCATAAAACGGCTGGTCGCGGCTTTCTTACCCCAAGTCGCGGGCGAGAAACGCCGCAGGGGAGTAAAGCCACATGTGTGCGCGGCCTTTTCCGGTGAGCGGCGGGTCCGCTGGCGAGAAGGTCGGCGTGAGCCGTGCGCCCGCAGGCGAGAAGCTCGGCGAGAAGCCCGGGTGACCCCCGTCCGTCTCGTCGCCCGCCCCAGATGGTTTTTCGCTGCGCATGCGAAATTCTGCGCGACCCGATACCCCCTATAGAGGAAACTTAAACCATCTGTCTCTATGCAGGATATACAGGAGGTACCGTGGATCTCATCGAGCTTCTGAAGGCGGCCGTCTTTGGCGTCGTGGAGGGCATCACCGAGTGGCTGCCCATCTCTTCCACCGGCCACATGCTGCTTTTGAACCAGTTCCTTACCATGAACGTCTCGACCGACTTCTGGGACATGTTCCTGGTGGTCATCCAGCTCGGCGCGATCCTGGCCGTCTGCGTCATCTTCTTCCACCAGCTGAACCCCTTCGCGCCGTCCAAGTCGGCCATCGAGAAGCGCAACACGTGGACGCTGTGGGGCAAGACCATCGTGGCGTGCGTCCCAGCCGCGGTCATCGGCATCCCTATCGACGACTGGATGGAGGAGCACCTGGGCAGCCCCTTCGTCATCGCGGCGGCCCTGATCGTCTACGGCATCGCGTTCATCGTCATCGAGTCCAGCCGCGAGAAGAAAGCCGCCGCGGCCCTTCCCGGCGGCAACGGCTCCTCCTCGCTGCGCCCCGCGCCCAAGCACATGGCCCACGCCGCCGCGGCCGAGCCCGCGACCCGCTCGCAGCTGGCCGACGCCGACGCCCGCATCCAGACCGTCGAGGAGATCGACTGGAAGACCGCCATCGGCATCGGCCTCTTCCAGGTGCTCTCCATCGTCCCGGGCACTTCTCGCTCCGGCTCCACGATCATCGGCGGCCTGCTCCTGGGCTGCTCGCGCACCGCAGTGGCCGAGTTCACCTTCTACCTGGCCATCCCCGTCATGGCCGGCGCCTCGGGCCTTCGCCTGGTCAAGTTCTTCCTCAAAGGCAACGCCTTCGCGGCCGGTGAGCTGGCCATCCTTCTGGTGGGCTGCGCCGTGGCCTTCGTGGTCTCGCTGCTGGTCATCCGCTTCTTGATGAGCTTTGTCCGCAAGCACAACTTCAAGCCCTTCGGCTGGTACCGCATTGTCCTGGGCATCCTGGTCATCGCGTACTTCGCGCTGGTCCGCTAGGCGAGAGGAACTAAGAACCGTGTTCGACGAGAAGACCCTGTCAAAGAAGAACGAGCCCGCCCGCAGGACGCCCGCGGCCCCGCTGCGCGCCGTCCTGGCCTTCGCCGTGGCCCTGGCAGCCGCGATCGTCGCCTGCCCCGCGCAGGCCTTCGCCGCGCTCGACTACGGCACGGCCGCCAAGGCCGCGTCCGAGGTCGACGGCCCCGACCTCACCGCCGGGTCCGCCGTGGTCATCGACCGCTCGACCAACACGGTCATCTACGAGAAGAACGCCACCGAGCGCCGCTATCCGGCCTCGATGACCAAGGTCATGTGCGCCCTGGTGGTGCTCGAGAACTCCTCCGTCGACGAGCAGGAGACCGTGACCCAGGAAGACCTCAACCAGATCACCTCGGACAGCTCGACCGCGGGCCTGGTGGCGGGGGAGACCTTGAGCATCGAGAACCTCCTCGCCTGCCTGCTTCTGCCCTCCGGAAACGAGGCGGCCTACGTGCTGGCGCGCCACGTCGCCGGCGGCTACCAGGCCTTCGTTGACATGATGAACGAGAAGGCCGCGGAGCTGGGCTGCGCCGATACCCACTTCATGAACCCCTGCGGCCTAAACGACGAGGACCACTACACCACGGCGGCCGACATGGCCAAGATCCTCGAGGCCGCCATGGGCCAGCCCGAGTTCGTGCGCGTCTCGGGCAGCGCCACGTGGGACCTGCCCGCAACCTCGGGCAACGCCGCGCGCACCCTCACCAACACGAATCTCCTGCTTAACGAGGACTCCGACTGGTACCTGGACGGCACGGTCACTGCCGGAAAGACCGGCTACACGCCCGCGGCCGGCCGCTGCCTTTCCGTGGGCGCCAGCTACAACGGCCTGGATCTCGTGGCCGTCGTGATGGGGGCCGACACCGACCTCAAGGGCTACACGGCCGCCATCTCCGAGATGCACGAGCTTCTCGAGTGGGCCTACGCGTCCTGGACCACGGCAGACGTCGTGGCCGCGGGCGACACCGTGGGCTCGGCCGACGTCCGCCTGTCTGAGGAGGGCACCTCGGTCGCGGCTCTGGCCACCGGCTCCGTGCGCGCGACGGTGCCTGCGGGCACGGCTTCCTCGGCACTTACCTTCAAGTCGTCTTGGACGGCTGCCGTCGACGCCCCTGTGGAGAAGGGCGCCGACCTCGGCACGGTGAGCGTGAGCTATAAGGGCCGTGAGCTGGGCAGCGTTTCTGCCCAGACGGCGAGCGAGCTCAAGCTCTCCATCCCGATGTTCGTCATGGACTGGCTCTCTGACCCGCTGCACCTGATCATCGTCGTGGTGGTCGCCGTGGCCGTCGTGTGCCTGGTTGGCCTTGCCTGCTCTGGCGCGTCGAGCCGCCGCCGCGAGAAGCAGATGAGCCTGCGCCGCGGCACGACCTACTCCCACGGCTACGGCGGGGTTCGACTGGAGCAGCCCCAGCGCGCGAAGTACACCGGGTACTCGCAGCTCAAGGGCGCAGGCGACGCCGGCCGTCCCCACGCCGGCAAGAAGGGCGGCCGCGGCGCCCACTTCAACGGTTAGCCCGCGGGAAAGGATGCGCAACGTGACCAAGGTGCTCTTCATCTGCCACGGCAACATCTGCCGCTCGACCATGGCCCAGTTCGTCATGCAGGACCTGGTTGAGCGCGCGGGCCGCGCCGACGAGTTTCTCATCGACTCGGCCGCTACGAGCACCGAGGAGATCGGCAACCCGCCCCACCACGGCACGGTGGCCAAGCTCCGCCAGGTGGGGGTGCCCGTGGGCAAGCACCGCGCCCGCCAGATCCGCCGCGCGGACTACGGCCTGTGGGACCACATCGTTTATATGGACGCCGAGAACGCCCGCGGCCTGCGACGCATCCTGGGGGACGACCCCCAGGGCAAGGTAAGCCGCCTGCTCGATTGGACGGACTCTCCCCGCGACGTGGCCGATCCCTGGTACACCGGCGACTTCGACGCGACCTACCGCGACGTCGTTGCCGGGTGCGAGGCCCTTCTCGCCAGTTTGTAGGCCGCGCGGCGGAGCGTGGGTGCCGGGCCGTTTCCGGCGGGCTGCCGGCACCGCCCCCGCGCCCCTCTCGCCCCGCAACGCCCAGCACGCCCGTCCGAATTTATGTCCGGTGCGGCGGCTACACTCATGCACGGACAATCATCTTTGACGCTTTGGATGGCACCATGACTCAGAATTTCGACCTCTCCGGTTTGAACGAGGCCCAGCACGAGGCCGCTACCTGCACGAAGGGCCCTCTGCTGGTCCTTGCGGGCGCCGGCTCGGGCAAGACGCGCGTGCTGACCTTCCGCATTGCGCACATGATCGCCGACGAGGGCGTGCGCCCCTGGCAGGTCCTGGCCATCACCTTCACCAACAAGGCCGCGGCCGAGATGCGCGAGCGCCTGGGCGTCCTTCTGCCCGACGGCGGCACCCGCGGCATGTGGGTGTGCACCTTCCACGCCATGTGCGTGCGCATGCTGCGAGAAGACCCTGAGCTCATCGGCTACAAGCCCAACTTCGCCATCTATGACGACGACGACTCGAAGCGCCTGGTCAAGGCCATCATGAGCGACTTTTCCATCGATACCAAGCAGTTCCCGATCAACGCCGTGCGCTCCAAGATCTCCTCGGCCAAAAACGCCATGGTCGGCCCCGAAGAGATGGAGTCGTCTACCAACCCGGCCGATCGCGCCGCCGCCCGCGTTTACCGCGAGCTGGACCGCCGCCTCGCGCGCGCCAACGCCATGGACTTCGACGACCTGCTGCTCAAGACCCTGGAGCTTCTCAGTAAGAACCCTAAGGTGCTCGAGGGCTACCAGGACCGCTTCCGCCAGATCAGCGTGGACGAGTACCAGGACACCAACCACGTCCAGTACGCGATCACCAACCTTTTGGCCGGCAAGTACAAGAACCTCATGGTCGTGGGCGACGACGACCAGTCCATCTACTCGTGGCGTGGCGCCGATATCCAGAACATCCTGGACTTCGAGAAGGACTACCCGGACGCGCGCGTGGTGAGGCTCGAGCAGAACTACCGCTCGACCGGCCACATCCTGAACGCCGCCAACGCCGTGGTGGCCAGGAACTCCCGCCGCAAGGAGAAACGCCTGTTCACGACCGCGGGCGACGGCGAGCTGATCAAGGTCTTCCAGGCCGCCGACGAGCGCGACGAGGGCCGCTGGATCGGCTCGGAGATCGAGAAACTCCACGACGGCGGCACGAGCTACGACGACATGGCCGTCTTCTACCGCACTAACGCGCAGTCCCGTATCTTGGAAGATATGTTCCTGCGCGCGGGCGTGCCCTACAAGATCGTGGGCGGCACGCGATTCTTCGACCGCGCCGAGGTGCGCGACGTCATGGCCTATCTCAAGGCCGTCTGCAACCCCGACGACGACGTGGCGGTCCAGCGCGTGATCAACACGCCGCGCCGCGGCATCGGCACCACCTCGATCCAGAAGATCGCGGGGCTGGCCGCCCAGGAGGGCATCTCGTTCTTCTCGGCCTGCCAGATGGCCATCTGCGAGACGGGCCTGCTCTCGGCTAAGGTCCGCCAGGCCCTGGGCGACTTCTGCGGCATCATCGAGTCCAGCCGCCACATCTCGGGCGAGTTGGTGCAGGTGGTGGATGCCATCGTCGACAAAGCGGGCCTTATCCAGGCCCTGGCCGCCGAGCATACCGTCGAGGCGGACGGCCGCATCGAGAACATCAAGGAATTCCTGGCCGTCGCCGCCGAGTTCGACGAGACGCACGACAACGTGGCCGAGACCTTGGAGTCCCTGGAGCAGCTTCGCGCCGCCGGCGCCCTTGAGGACGGCCAAGCCGGCGCGGCCGCGGCTGCGGTTGCCCCTGCGGCGGCTCCCGCGCCCGCCACGCAGCCGCTGCGCCCCGACGTGGCGGCCGAGAAGCTCCCGGCCTTCATGGAATGGCTCGCCCTTCGAAGCGACCTCGATTCTTTGGCCGGGCAGACCCATGCCGTCACGATGATGACCATCCACGCGGCCAAGGGTCTGGAGTTCCCGGTGGTCTTTGTGGCCGGCATGGAGGAGGGCATCTTCCCGCACGCCATGTACGACTCCGACCCGTCCAACCTGGAGGAGGAGCGCCGCCTGGCCTACGTGGCCATCACGCGCGCCCGCCAGCGCCTCTACCTGACCTTTGCCGCCACGCGCCGCACCTACGGCTCCACCACGGCAAACCCGCCCAGCCGTTTTCTGGGCGAGATCCCGGCTAATGATATCGAGCGCGTGGGTGTGGGCTCGTCGGGCTTCTCGGGCGTGGGCTGGGAGAAGCGCGGAGACCGCCACGGGACCTTTGGCTCCGGCCGCGGGTCCGAGGTCTACGGCGGCCACGTCTTTGGCTCGCGTACCCGCTCGACCGGCGGGTCTCCCCAGAGCAGGCCGTCTTCCGGCTTAGGCTTCGGCAGCGGGTCGGCCTTCGGCTCCGGCACGGGTCGCGGTTCCGGGTCCTTCGGTAGCTTCGGTTCCAGCAGCGGTTCCTTCGGCAGCGGCTCCGGCTCCGCCTCGTCCGGCGGCGCGGGCACCTTCGGCACCCGCCGTGCCAGCGCCTCGTTTGGCCAGCAGGCCCCGGCCGCGCGCCCCAAGGTATCCCGCAGCGCCGGCGCCCCCATCGCGCCGCACGCCAAGAGAGCCGGCGAGGCGGCTGCCCCCGCAACGTCTTCCAGCGACACCTTCGCCAAGGGCGACCGCATCTCGCACAAGACCTTCGGTCCCGGCGTCATCGTGGGCGTCTCGGGTGATACCCTTGAGGTCAGTTTCACCAGGACCGGCAAGACCAAGAAGCTGCTTCGCGGTTTTGCTCCCATCGTCAAGATAGAGGGGTAGCCGCATGGACGCGCAGCAGTTGAGCTTTTTGGCCCAGAAACTCTTCTCGGGCGGCATTTACCTGGTAGTCGCCGTGGTAGTCGCCCTGGTGGTGCAGGCCATCGTCATCAGGGCCGCCAAGAAGCTCATCGCCGCGTCCGGCGCCCCCAAGGCCTCGATCCTGCTCAACATCGTGCGCGCCGTCATCTGGGCTTGCGCGCTGCTGTGCGTGCTGGAGCCCGTCTTCGGCATCACGCCCACCTACTTCGTGGCCACGCTGGGCGTGGTCTCGCTGGCCATCTCGCTGGGCCTGCAGGACACGATCTCCAATGTCTTCTCGGGCCTGCTGCTCATGCTGGGCCGCGTGGTCAAGCCCGGTGACGACATCACGGTGGGGTCGGTTTCCGGCAAGGTGACCGACGTGACATGGAGAAGCACCACGGTGCTCGACCGCACCGGATCGGTCGAGGTCATCCCCAACTCGGTGCTCAACAAGACCTCGCTCACGCACCTCGATCCGTCCGAGGTGGGCAAGATCTGTGTGCCCGTCCAGATCATCCCCAAGGCCGACCTCGAAGACGTGACCTGGCAGATCGTCGAGATCGCCAAAGAGGCCGCGGGCGACATGCTGAACCCCGCCTTCGAGCCCGTGGTGCTGCTCCAGAGCATGGACGCCTACGGCACCAAGATCGTCATCGTGCTGCGCGCCGCCGCGGGCGTGCACCCGGACTTCCCGGCCGACAAGGTCCTGCGCGCCATCCAGGGAAAGCCCTGGATCGCCACGGTGCTTCCCAAGTAGGGGAGACGTGCACTTCTCGTCGCTTGACCGTCGACCGCCCCTCGAACCGCCTGAACCTTCCGACCCAATTTTGCTAAGGAGCCCCCATGGACCTTATCGCCAGCTTCACCGTGAACCACCTGACGCTCGAGCCGGGCGTCTATGTCTCGCGTGTGGACAAAGACCCCGATACCGGCGCCGTCATCACCACCTTTGACCTGCGCCTTTGCGCCCCCAATCGCGAGCCCGTGATGGACACGGCGGCCGCACACGCGCTTGAGCACCTGGGCGCCACCTTCCTGCGCAGCGTCTCGGACTGGTCGAGCCGCGTGGTCTACTTTGGGCCGATGGGCTGTCGCACCGGCTTCTACCTGGTGCTCTTTGGCGCCTACGAGTCCAAAGACGTCATCGACCTGGTGCGCCGTATCTTCGAGTTCGCCCGCGACTTCGAGGGCGAGATCCCCGGCGCCAAGCCCGCCGAGTGCGGCAACTGGCACGACGCCGACCTCAACCTGGCGCACTGGTGGGCTAACCGCTACCTCACCAACACGCTCGACCATATCGACGAGGCGCACATGAACTATCCCGCCTAGCGGCGCTAAAGTTTGGCAAAACCCGACGCGCCCGAGCGCGCCTACAACGAAGGAGCATGCATGAAAACCGGAATCATCGGAGCCATGGCGGTCGAGGTCGCCTCGCTTAAAGAGCAAATGGCAGACACCCAGGTCACCCGCGTTGCGGGCATGGAGTTTTGCGAGGGCAGTTTAAACGACGCCCAGGTAGTCGTCGTGCAGTCCGGCATCGGCAAGGTCAACGCCGCCATCTGCGTGCAGATCCTGGCCGACCGCTTTGGCGTTGACCGCGTGATCAACACCGGGATCGCGGGCTCGCTCGACGCCGACCTTAACGTGGGCGACCTTGTGGTCTCCACCGAGTGCGTCATGCACGATATGGACGTGACGCCCCTGGGCTTTGCCCTGGGCCAGACGCCTGGCCTCGATGTCCTGGCCTTCCCTGCCGATAAGGACATGGTCCAGGCTGTTCTCGACGCCGCCGAGGCCGTCGCGCCCGACATCAAGGCAAAGCCCGGCCGCGTGGTCTCGGGCGACCAGTTCATCTCGTCCGCCGAGCAGAAGGCGCGCATCACGGACAACTTTGGCGGCCTCTGCTGCGAGATGGAGGGCACGGCCATCGCCCAGGCCGCTTGGCTCAACAACCTCCCCTTTGTTGTGGTGAGGGCCATCTCCGACAAGCCCGGCGAGCAGGACCAGGTCGTCACCTACGCCGAGTTCGAGGCCAAGGCCGCCAAGGACTGCGCCGCCATCGTCCTCAAGATGGTCGCCGGCAAGTAGAGTGCGTCCGCCCAAGATAGCCTTCGGTATGTAGGGCTCGCCTGCCCGAGAAATGCCCCGACCCTGGGCTTCTCGCAAAGTGACCTCGCGCAAAGAGCGCGCTCAGAAGCACTTTGCCGAGAAGACCCAGGGCCGGGGCGTTTCTCGGGCTACTCACTTGGTATTGACGGCAGCTTCGCCTCTACAACCCCTGAATGGCAATGCCCACCAGGTCGGGGCCGGTGTGGACGAGAAGATCGGCCGAGATGTCGGAGCGCACGATGTCCACCACGTTGTCGATCTGGCGGCGCACGGCCTCCTCAAGGCGGGCGTACTCGTCGCGCGTGTTGGACGTGCAGCTCAGGCCAATACGGACCTTGGGATACTTGCGCGCCAGCTCCTCTACGAGCCTGACCTCGGTGTCGAGCGCGCGCTGCCAGCCGCGGGCCTTCTTAGAGATGGTGTAACGCCCCTCGGTGTCGCAGGTGAGCACCGGCTTGATGTTGAGCACGGAGCCCACGCGGTAGACCGCCTCGGAAATGCGCCCGCCCGCGCGCAGGAAGCTCAGGTCGCGCACGGCGAAAAAGACGTTGGTCTGGCGAGAGACGATCTCCAGGATGGTCCCCAAAGACGAGAAGGGCACGCCCGCCTCGATCTGGCGGACCGCCTCCATGACCACCATGCCGGCCGACACGCCGATGCCCTTGGTGTCCACCACGTGCACCGGGAAGTCGTCCATCGTGCGCGCGACCATGCGGACCGTCTCGCAGGTGGCCGAAAGGCCGGAAGAGATGCTCACGAAGACGGCAGAGGTGTAGCCGTCGCGCTTAGCAGCCAGGATCGCGTCCTGGATCTTCTCGGGCGAGGGCAGGGAGGTCTTGGGGATCTCCTGATCGAAGCGGGCCACGACCTCGTCGGTCGTGATGTCGACGCCGCACTCGTAGCCGGTGCCGTCCGAGTAGTTGATGCGCAGCGGCACGACGCGCACGTCGTGCTTGGCGACAAAGTCCTCGGGTGTGTCGGTGCCCGTGTCGGTGATGACTGCGATGCGCTGGTCGTTCATGGTGTTTCTCCTGAGAAAGGCCGGATCTGCCATGCCTGTGTTTGCTAAAGGGATACTATAACCACACTATGTAGTTTTCAATACTAGGTGCGCTAAACAACAATATTTGACCACTAAGGACGTGCGACCATGGCCGACGAGAAGATCATCGAGGCGCCTGCCCCCACCGTAGCCCAGCTGGCGGAGCGGATGGGCCGCGTGCACATCTCGCGCATCGGCGAGCTGCCCCGGATCGAGCTCTACCTTGACCAGGTCATCAGCATCGTCGACATGGAGCTCTCGTTCATGGCGCTGCCCGGCGAGGAGATCCTCACCGGCTCCATGGTCAACAACTACGTCAAGAGAAAGCTCGTCCCGGCGCCCATCCGCAAGCGCTACACCCGCCGCCACGTGGCCCACCTGCTGTTTGTGAGCTCGCTCAAACGCGTCTACTCGATCGCTCAGATCGAGCAGATCATGGGTATGATAAGCAACGCGCAGGTCGACCCCGGCGATCTCTACGACGAGGTCGTCGCGGCGTTGGAGTGCGCGCTGCAAGAGCAGTTCTCCGTCGGCGCCGATTTCGTGGCGCCCGCGGTGGAGCCGAGAATCACCCTGGATACTCCCGACGGCAACGGCGCCTTTGAGCTGGCGCGCGTTCTTGAGGCCGCGGTGGTCTCGCTTGCGGCGAAGATCTATGTGGACAAGATGCTGGCCGTCTACTCGGCCGGCCAGAACTAGCAGGGGGGACTCGCCCCTTGCGAAAGGGGAGAGATGGCAACCAACATCTACGAGGAACCCGCCGTTATCAAGCGCCTTGAGATCAAGGGCACGCTGCACAAGGTCACGTCCAACGGTACCATCGCCGCGGCGGTCATGGTGGGCGCGGCCCTTCTCGCCCTGGTTGCGGCAAACAGCCCCGCCTACGAGGCCATCGAGGAGTTTCTCGTCCAGCCGCTGCACCTGGGCCTGGGCTCGCTTTCGGCCTCCATCAGCATCGAGGGCTTTGTCAACGACTTTTTGATGGCCATCTTCTTCTTGCTGGTGGGCATCGAGCTCAAGTACGAGATGACCGTGGGTCAGCTGCGCCGCCCGCGCCAGGCGGCCCTGCCCATGCTGGCGGCCGTGGGCGGCGTGTGCGCCCCCGCCCTTATCTACCTGCTCTTCAACCTGGGCGGCCAGTCCCACGGCTGGGCCGTGCCCATCGCCACCGACATCGCCTTCGCCCTGGGCGTGGTCTCGCTTCTGGGCGACAAGATCTCGCCCGAGACCAAGGTCTTCTTCCAGACTCTTGCCATCGCGGACGACATCTTGGCCATCGTGGTCATCGCCTTGTTCTACGGCCAGTCGCCCGACGTCGCGTGGTGCGCCGCCGCGGGCCTGGTCATCCTGGTGCTTCTCGCCTTGAACCGCGCTCGGGTCTATACCTTGAAGCCCTACGTGCTGGTGGGCCTGGTCCTGTGGCTGTGCATGTACAACTCGGGCATCCACGCCACCCTGGCAGGCGTCATCCTGGCCTTCGCACTGCCCTCCAAGTCTGACGTCAACCTCTCTGAACTGGGCACCTGGCTCTCCCGCGGCGCGCAGGCGCTCGAGGACACCTACGACGACGAGCACCACGTCTTGGGCCAGCACGACTTCACCCACACGGCGCTCAAGGTCGAGCGCGTGATCCACCACGTGACCCCGCCCCTGGAGCGCATGGAGAACTACATCTCGGTGCCGGTGAACTTCCTTATCCTGCCCGTCTTCGCCTTCGTGAACGCGCAGGTCCACCTTGCCGGGGCCGACTTCGGCGCGATCCTGGCCGACCCCGTGACCCAGGGCGTCTACCTGGGCGCTGTTCTGGGCAAGCCCCTGGGCATCTTCCTCGTGACCTTCCTGCTGGTCAAGATCGGCTTCGCCAAGCTGCCTCAGAACATGGACTGGGTGCAGGTCGCGGCCGTGGGCATCATGGGCGGCCTGGGCTTCACCATGTCGATCCTCATCTCGGGCCTGGCCTTCGACGCGGCCTCCGAGGTCATGGCCGCCAAGTGCGCCATCCTTCTGGGCTCCTTCACCTCGGCGATTCTCGGCATCGTGTTCGTGAAGCTCGCCACGCGCAACCAAGACAGCGCAGAGGGGTAGACTCTTGCCTAGCGTGTTTTGTCCGTAGGAAGTAAAGGAGCTGGGATGGGTGGCTTCAAGAGGCTTTGCTTGGCCCTGTGGTCGTTGGCTTCGGCCTTTGTTCTTTTGGCTTTGGGCCTCACGTGGGCAGGCCCTTGGAGCGCCGAGGCGAGCGCCCTCATGGCGATCGACGCCTGGTTCTATGCCGTCGAGATCTGCTTCGCCGTGGCCATGCTCGGCGTCGTGGTGACGCTCCTGCGCGCGCTTTTCACCCGTAAGGTCCGCACCGTCGAGGTCGTGACCGTCGACGGCGGCGTCATCAGCGTGGCCAAGGAGGCCATCGCCTCGCAGGCGGCCCACGTGGTCGAGGCCGACGGCACCTGCACGGCATCCAAGGTCATCGTATCGGCCAAGCGCCGCGGACACGTGCGCGTGCACGTGAGGGTCTTGCCGCACGAGACCGTCGACGTTGTGGAGAAGGGCGCACAGCTCCACGAGGAGCTGGTCAGCGGCCTGGCCGCCGTCTGCGGCGACAAGGTCGAGAACGTGAGCCTGGAGTTCGTGACGCCCGAGTCCGTGCGCTTCTCTGCGCCGGCGCCTGCCGACGAGGACGAGGCCGCCGATGCCGCCGTCGAGTCCGAGGCCCCCATCTCGGTCGAGGTTAGCGTCGCAGCGCCCGCGGACACCACAAGCGAGATCACCGTGCCTATGAACGGCACTGTTTCTGCCGGCAAGGAGGCATAATCCATGTCAGAGGACTCAAAGACCCCAAAAGCCAAGGTCGAGCTCGAGAAGGCGCAGGTCAGGCCCGCGTCTTTTGGCGAGAAGGACCCGGGCGCCGGTAGCACGGCCGGTGGCGCGGGCGCCGCGGGCGGCGACGCCCAGCCTGCGTCCGACTACGCGAAGCGTGTCTCGTCGTGGGTGAGCCGGGCCTTCCCGGGCCACGAGAAGGCGTTCTGGGGCGGCGTGTGCGGCCTTCTCGTCGCCATCGTGCTCTTTGCGCTGGGGCTCCTGCGCACCATCATCATCGTTGTTTTGGTTGGAGTGGGAATCGCCTTGGGCCAGATGGCCGACGGCGACCCGAAGCTTATCAAGTTGATCCGCAAGTTCTTCTCGGGAGTTGATTGACGTGAGTGAGAAAGAAATGAGCAAGACGGCCGATTCCGCCCAGGACGAGCTGGAGGCCCTGGCCGAGGCCGAGGCAACCGACACCGAGCTCGCCGAGGCCCAGGCGGCCGAGGGCGCGGGCGACATCGACATGCCCGGCGCAGACGACGAGGACGAGGATTCCGAGGACTCCCTGACCTTCTCAAACGGCGTCATCGAGAAGATCGTCGCGCTCGCGATGCGCGAGGTCCCCGGCGTGGTGGGCATGAAGGGCAGCTGGTTCAACCGCGTGCAGGACGTCCTGGGCGCGAGCGACACCACCAAGGGCGTCACCGTCGAGGTCACGCCCGAGTCCGCGGTGCGCGTGAACATCTCGGTCTTCATCGAGTACGGCGCCTACGCGCCCCAGGTTTTCGAGGACGTCAAGAAAGCCGTGGTCAAGCAGGTTACCGGCATGACCGGCCTTGAGGTCGCGGGCGTGAACCTGCGTATCGAGGACGTCCTTACCCCCGAGGAGTACGAGACCCGCGTGCCCAAGCCGGCAGAGGAGACCCCCGCGGCAGAGGCTGCCCCGGCGCCCGCCAAGTAGGCGACTCGCCGGGCGGCGCCCGACCCGACGGCGGGGCGTCCCCCGCCGACCTTCTCCGCGCACCCGCAAAAGCACTACGCAAAAGGATTCGCATGAAAGACACCCAGCTTTTGCTGATCAACGACATGTGCGGCTACGGCAAGGTGGCGCTTTCCGCCATGCTGCCGGTTCTCTCGCACATGGGCTACCGCATCCACAACCTGCCCACGGCCCTGGTCTCAGACACGCTCAACTACCCCAAGTTCTACATCCACGACACCACCGAGTACGTGCGGCAGAGCCTGGCCATCTGGGAGGAGCTGGGTTTCGAGTTCGACGCCATCTCCACGGGCTTCATCGTGACCGAGGAGGAGACGCGCATCATCTCGGACTTCTGCCACCGGCAGGCGGCCAAGGGCGTGCGCGTCTTCGTCGACCCCATCATGGGCGACAACGGCTCGCTCTATGCGGGCGTTCCCGAGTCGACCATCGGCCTCATGAGGAACCTCGTGGCCTGCGCGGACTACACCGTGCCCAACTACACCGAGGCCTGCCTTCTCACCAACACGCCCATCGAGCCCCAGATGGATGCTGCCGCGGCGCGCCGCCTGGTGGACGCCGTTCGCGACCTGGGCGCCAAGTCTGTGGTCATCACCAGCTCGAAGGTCGACGGGCAAGACGTCATCGTGGGATACGACCACGTGGCGGGCGAGTACTTCACCGTGGGCTTCAGCATGATCGACTGCTACTTCCCCGGCACCGGCGACACGTTCTCGAGTGTGCTTCTGGGCCGCGTGATGGACGGTTGGACCCTCACGCGCGCCGTCGAGGACTCGGCGCGCGTGGTGCGCGAGCTTATCGCCAGAAACGTCGACCAGGCCGACAAGTCCGCCGGCCTTCCCATCGAGGCCTGCCTGGACGTGATCGACAGTGAGTGACGAGAAGCGCGCGGGCGCCCCGCGTGGCAAGCGGCCGCGCATCCGCATCACCTGCGTGGACCAGCTGGGGGAGTGCCTGTGCCACCACGGGCACAAGCCCGGCGACGTCTTTGACTTCGACCGCGATCGCGGCCGGCTTTGCCCCATGGCCTGCCACGTGGGCTTTCCTTACATCGACATCCTGCGCTACGGCGGCACGGTCCCGGGAAACGAGCCTGGCACAGCCAAGTTCTGCTGCCCCGAGGTCGATACCTTGAACGTCTTTCTCGCCGAGATGGTGGAGGAGGACTAGGCCGCTGAGCAGGCGCTGGTTTGAGGTTAGGACGCGGTCCTTCGTGCCGCGTCGCCCTAGCCGCCCTAATACCTGACCCTGAAGTCCTTCTCGCCGGCCACCACGTCCTCGTCCCAGCGGTCGTCGATGGTGTAGCGTGCCCAGCTCGAGAGGTCCTGCCGCAGCGCCGTGGCAAAGGTCGCCAGCTGGGTCTGTGTGCCCTGGAGCACGCAGGTCACCGAGCCGTCGTCCTCGTTTCTCACCCAGCCGGTGAGGCCCATGCCGTCGGCGATCTTCTTGGAGTTCCAGCGAAAGCCCACGCCCTGGACCTGGCCCACAAAGCGGTACCTGCGGCGGATAAGCTCGCCGTCGTCGGCCGCGGCCACGGCGCGCAGCTCTTCTCGGTCGCGCTCGGCGTCTTGTGCGGTGGGGCCGTTCTCGCGGTCGCGTTTCCAAAACAGCATGGGGCCTCCGTCGGGTCGGGTCGAATCGGGTCTTTGGGCGTTCGCGTTTCTGGTGGGCGCCGCGCGCTCTGGCGCTTCTCGCCCGCGCGCAATGACTACAATATAGCTTGCATTTTCGCCTCTGGTAACGATTGGAATCCCAATGTCGGCTCTCTGCAACATCATGTGCGACTCTACCTGCGATTTCACGGCCGATCAGGCCGCGGCTCGCGGCGTCACCATCTTGCCGTTCCATTACGTCGAGGCCGGAAAGCCCGACGGCGGCCTGTCCGGCGACGACGATCTCTTCCAGTCGCGCACCGCTCACGAGTTCTATGACGCCATTCGCCATGGCGCCACCCCCATGACCTCGCAGCCCTCCCAGCTCGAGTATGACGAGGCCTTCAAGGCCGCCTACGAGTCGGGCGTGCCCACGGTCATGTTTTGCATCTCGAGCGGCATCTCGGGCGGCTACAACGGCGCAGTCATGAGCCTCGACCGCCTGAAGGAGGAGCACCCCGGCGAGGAGGTGCGCATCTACGTCATCGACACCAAGATCGCCTCGACCGCCCTCACCCTGCTGGTCAACGAGGCCTGTAACCAGCGCGACGCCGGCTTGAACGCCGAGCAGCTGGTCATGTGGGCAGAAGAGGCCCGCTACCACGTGCACACCCTGTTCATGGTCGACAACCTCGACGCCCTGCACCGCGGCGGCCGCCTGCCCAAGGGCGTGGCCGTCATCGGCGACGCGCTGGACGTCAAGGCCCTTCTCCACTTCAACCTGGACGGCACGCTGGGCATCCGCTCGGTCGCGCGCGGCCGCAAGAAGGGCCTGCGTAAGCTGGTCGACTACTACGACAAGAACCACGCGCTCGACGGCCAGGCCAATACCTGCGCGGTGGGCGACGCCGACGTGGCCGACGACGGCTTCAACGTGGCGGCCGAGCTTCGCCGCCTGGACGACAGCCTCGAGGTCCTGCGTCCCACCATCGGCCCGACCATCGGCGCCCACGTTGGCCCCGGCATGGTCTCGGTCTGCTTCTGGGGCAGCGACCGCCGCAATGACAAGCAGGTCACCAAGGTCAAGGGCGTCCGAGAGACCAAGTAGAAAGAAGGCATCATGGGCTTTACCAGAAGAGAATTCCTGGCCATGGCCTCGACGGGCGCGGCGGCGGCAGGGCTTGCCGGCTGCTCCAGGGCGGGCAACAGCCAGAGCAACCAGCAGTCCTCGGCCGACGACCAGTCCAGCCAGCCGGACGTGAACCTCGAGGAGTTCAAGGACCTGGCCATCAACATGGGGTCTTGGAAGTACGACGAGGACAACAACGTCTACTACCAGCTGGGCCTTGCGTACTGCCTGGACCCGGCCACCACGACCTACGAGTCGCTGGCCATCTTTGTGCCCGGCGACTATTTCAAGGGCGAGAAGAACGGCAACTCCTACACCTGCACGGTGGACGAGAAGGCCGTCGTGGGCAACTTCACCGCGGCCACCGCTCCGGTGCTCATGCCCATCAACACCGCGACCCTGGCCGCGCAGACGAGCCCCACCGCCTACTCCTACGAGGGCCTGGCGCCGTATCTTTCCGCCGGCTGCATCTACGTGTACGCGGGCTTCAGGGGCAGGAGCGCCGGCTACGACACGGCCAGCGGCAAGAACGAGCTGTTCCCCGGCGGCGCGCCCTGGCCGGTGGTCGACCTTAAGGCCGCCATCCGCTACCTGCGATACAACGCGGAGAGCCTGCCGTGCGACGCCTCGCGCATCTTTGTCTTTGGCTTCGGCGCGGGCGGCGGCGTGTCCGCGGTCCTGGGCTCCTCGGGCGGGTCGTCCCTCTACGAGCCCTATCTGTCCTCCATCGGCGCCGTGACCCACGACGCCAAGGGCAACGCTATCTCCGATGCCATCGCGGGCAGCGCTTCGTGGTGCCCCGTGACCTCCTACGACACCGCCGACGCGGCCTATGAGTGGTCCTGCGGCCAGTACTCGACCGAGGACACGCGCGCCGAGGGCTCCTGGATGTCCGGCTTGTCGACGGCGCTCGCCGCCTCTTACGGCGAGTACGTCAACCAGATGGACTTTCGCGGCGTCGACGACGAGCAGCTCACCTTGGACGAGACCGAGGGCGGTTGCTACACGATGGGCAGCTACGCCACGGCGCTTCTCGCCAACATCGACGATGCGGCCACGTGGTTCGTGCAGAACACGCCCTTCCCGTACACCTACACGCCGCAGCGCGTGGACGAGCCGAGCTTCCCGGGCGACCCCAACCTGTTGACGGCCCGCGCCGCCGAGGCCGCCACGGCCGGCCAGAACCTGGTCACGGGCACGACGAGCGCCACCGGCACGACCTCGACGACCGGCACGACCACCACGACCACGACGACCACCGTGGCCGATGACGGCTCTGCCGCGGCGACCGACGCGGCCGACGGCACGGGCGTGACCACGACTGCGGTGAGCGCCGCCACCGCCGCCGCGACGACGGTTGCCACCACCACCGCGACGGGCGCTACCCAGGTCCAGTCCACGATCTACGACTCGGCCCAGACGTACTTCTCCGAGCTCAACGCAGACTACTGGTGGATCAACTACAACCTGCGCAAGCAGAGCGTCTCGGTCTCGAGCCTGCGCGACTACGCCATCCACCTGCGCAGCGCCAAGCTCAAGGCCGCCCCTTACGACCGCCCGGACAGGAGCTCCAGGTCCAACCAGCTCTTTGGCATCGGTGAGGAGTCGACCCTGCACTTCGACGAGACCATCGGCCAGCTTATCGAGAAGAACGCGACGCAGTTCATGGCCGCGACCGACTGGGTGACCTCCTATATCACCGACTGGGACGACGACCTCGAGAAGACCGACTCGCTCGACACCGACATGGCTACGCGCGTCTCGATGATGAACCCGCTCTATTGGCTCTCCGGCCACTACGGCGGCTACGGCCAGGCGAGCGTGGCCCCGCACTGGCGCATCAACGAGGGGCTTCTCGACACCGACGCCTCTGCCTGCATGGCCGCCAACCTGGTCTTCGCGCTGTCCAAGTACGACGGCGTGGCCGATGTGGCCTACACGCCCGTCTGGGGCCAGGGCCACGTGCTGGCCGAGCGCTCGGGGTCCGCGACCTCGAACCTCATCCAGTGGGTCATCGCCTGCTGCGGATAAGGGACCGTTCCCGCCGCGGATAGGGGTGATTCCCGCCGCTCGGAGCAAAAACGCGACATCTTGGCCGACTAAACGGGCCCGGACGAGTATCCGGGCCCGTTTGCTTTATAAAACCGCAGGTAGATGCGTTGCTGATTTTGCGTCTACTCGGCAGATTCGATTTAGTCGGCCAAGATGCTCGATTTTTGCCTGGCGAGGCGTCGACGAGATGCCGGCGAAGGCCTGCCGGACTGTGCCGTCGGCCTAGGCCATGCCGAAGAGGCTCTTGAACCAGTTGACCACGGCGTCCCAGAAGGAACCATCCGAGGTGTCGGACGCCTGGCTCTCGGCGGCGCTCGAGTTGGCAGACGCAGTGTTCGCGCTGGTCAGAGATGCCGCCTTGGACGAGTCTCCCATCGAGAAGGTGGTCTCGCAGCCATACTCGGCGTCGAAGGCGCTGCGGTCGATGAGCGACTCGGACAGCTCGCCGGCGTTGGAGATGTCGTAACTCGTGGAGTAGGTGCCCGTGACCGTCACCGTGTACTGAGAAGTACCCTTGACCAGGGTCTTTCCGCCGCTCACGATGGTCACCGCGTTACCTTGCGCATCCGCGACCTTGCCGCCCTCGACCACGTTCAAGGCCGAGACGGTCGAGTCGCCGGTCACGACCCAGGTTGACGTGGCGTCGATGTTCACGGTGAGCGGGCTCTCTGAGGTCGAGCCGTAAGCGTTATCCGTGACGGCCGCGGCGCCCGCCCAGGTGGTGTTCTGGGTGAGATGGACGTCGGCAGAAGAGATGGTGTCGACCTCGATGTTGCCGGCCAGCTCCTGCTCGATGCCCGTGAAGCGCACGGTGGCGCCGTTGGAGCCCGCGTTGCCCCAGCTGTTGGCGTCGTTTCCGGCAACGAGCAGCAGGTCAGCGGCCGTGGAGTCAAAGTCAAGCACGGTGTTTTTGAGCACCACGTCGGCGCTCGTGTTGGTGACGTAGAACATCGCGCCAGACGCGATGGCGCTCGACAGGGTGGAGTCTGCGGCCTGGAAGGTCGCGGTCTCGCCGGTCGTTGACTCGGCGTCGCCGGAGGTCGACTGGTAGATGATGACGCCGTTGGCCACCGGGTCAGAGGAGGTCTTCTCGGTGTTGGTGCTGGTCAAGGTCGAGTTGTTGATAAGGACGGTGTTCAGGCCCTCCATGCCCACGAGCTGGCTACCGGTCGCCGTGCCGGTGACGCCTGAGACCTCGATGTCGCCGGTGGAGTAGAGGATGGGCGAGCCGGAGCCCTGTGTGTTGAGGGCCGAGTTGGTCACGCTGATGCTTCCGCCGCCACGGTCGGTGGCGACGGCTGCGCAGTGGTTGCCCTGGGTGTTCACGGTCACGTCGTCGGCCACGATGGTTCCGCCGTAGGTGGCGTCAAGGCCGCGCGAGTTGCCTGCGGTGGTGGAGATCTTCACGTCCTTTGCCCAGATCACGGCGTCGTTGGTGGCAAAGATACCGTTGGAGCCCTCGCTCGTGGCGGAAAGCTCGCTGTTGGAGATCTTGGCGGTCGTGCCCGAGCCCACGGCGAGAAGGATCGAGTTCAGGCCGTAGAAGTTGCAGTTGTCGCCGTTGGTGTCGTCGCCGGACTTGGTGAGCGTCACGCCGGTAAGGGCGAGGCTGCCGCCGTTTTGGGCAAGTGCGGCGTTTTGGTCGGCCGTCGTGGCACTAATGGACTGGTCAGATACCGTGTTTGACGTGCCGTCGGCCGTGACGGCGCCCGTGTAGGTTCCCTTGTAGTCGAAGGTCATGGTGTTGGCGCCGCCGCCAAAGCCGCCGCCCTGGCCGTCGGGTTTCTCGCCGGGGGTGCCGTTCTGGCCGCCGTTGCCCTGCCCGCCGCCGGCGCCGCCCGAGGGAGGCTCGCCGGGCTTGTCGGAGCTCGAGCCGTTGCCGGAGCCGCTGCCGGTGCCCGCGCCGGAGCCGCTGCCGGTGCCCGCGCCGGAGCCGCTGGTCGAGCTCGCGGCCTGCGTGGCCGCGGCCTGCGTGGAGGTCTCGGCGATGGCGGCGGCGGGGATCGCGGACAGGACAAGGGCGCCCGTGACCACGGCCACGCCGACCTTGCGCATGATGCTGTCCATCCTAGGCTCGAAGCTCGACATGTTCTTCTCCTTTCAGGCAAGGGACGATCGCCGGGGCCTGGAGGTGAGCGCGCGTCCGCGCCTGGCCTTTGGGGAGGGAAGAGGAGACAGGCCTCCGCGATCGTCCCATTGACGCTAGTATTGCCCTCCACAATCCCAAGTGAGCGCTCGTACCCCCGGATGCAAAGATGGAGCAAATGGTTGAACAGGCGGTTAAGCAGGCTAAACGCAACCTTAACGGGTGTCGGCCCACGGCCGTGGTGGTAAGGTAGTGGCCACTGTCTGCTATGGAAGGGAACCCGTTATGCACCGCTCTCCGCGCCGTTTTGTCCTGCCCGTTCTTCTCGCCTGCACGCTCGTGCTCGTGGGGGTGCTCTGCGGGTGCTCCTCGGCGTCCGGCGGCTCGGGCTCATCTTCTTCCGACGGCGAGAAGACCGCGGACTCCGCGACCTCGGCCAGCTCGACTTCGGTCATCGACTCGGTGGACGAGAACGACCCCTACGCCACGGGCATCCACCACGCCACGATCGAGGTCGAGGGCTACGGCACCATCGAGGTCGCGCTGAACGCCAACGTGGCGCCTATCTCGGTCTCGAACTTCTGCAACCTGGCCAACCAGGGCTTTTATGACGGCCTTACTTTCCACCGCATCATCGACGGCTTCATGATCCAGGGCGGCGACCCTAACGGCGACGGTACCGGCGGCTCTACCCAAAACATCAAGGGCGAGTTCTCCAAGAACGGCGTCGAGAACCCCATCAGCCACGTGCGTGGGACCATCTCGATGGCGCGCTCCTCGTCCTATGACTCCGGCAGCTCGCAGTTCTTCATCATGCAGAAGACCACCACGTCCCTGGACGGCCAGTACGCGGCCTTCGGCAGCGTGACCTCGGGCATGGAGGTGGTCGACGCCATCTGCGCGAACGTCCAGGTAGAGGATTCGAACGGCACCGTCGCTTCGCAGAACCAGCCCAAGATCACCAAGATCACCGTCACGGACTAGGCGCGCGGGCTGTGGCCGGCGCGGGCGGCGGCGCGGTTGCTCGCCATCATGCCGCCGCGAGCTTCTCAGCCCATCAAACTAGCAACTAACATCTGTCGTGCAACTCGCGTCACACTGCCCCTTACCTGTGAACCTTTTAAACGAGTGTCTCCCTGGGTGCTATACTTGTGTCATGAGAAGGGAGATATGCGTATGTACAAGGTAGGGGAGTTCGTCGTTCATCCGGGTCAAGGCGTTTGCAGGGTCGAGGACGTGACGCAAGGAGACGACGCCACCTACCAGCTGCTCCCTATGGGCCAGCCGCGCCCGATGCACATCAGCTACCCCGTGGCATCCGAGTCGCGCCTGCGCCCCATCCTTTCCGCCGGCGAGGCGCGCCTTATCATCGAGACCTACTCCGAGCTTGAGCAGGACCCCTTTACCGAGCGCTCCGCCGCGCTTGAGGAGGCTCATTTCAAGAAGGAGATCCGCGACGGCAGCTGCCGCGATTCCGTGAGGATCGTCAAGACCATCAAGGCCAAGATCGCCGCCGCCGAGGCTAACAATAAGAAGGCCCCCGTGGCCTACGAGCGCATCCTCAAGCAGGCCCGCTCGCGCTCGCTCGAGGAGCTGTCCTGCGCGCTCGAGTGCTCCAAGGAAGACGTCGTGGCCCTGTTCGAGGAAAACGCCGGGTAGGGCGCCGGGGTCGCGCGCCGGGCTCGCACGCCCTTCTCGCCGCAGGATAACGCCGGGTTTCGGCCCCTGTTTTTCCGGTTAACGGTTGTGTATCAAGTTGGCTCGGCGAGCTTCTCGCCAGGCAGGCATTGGGTATGATTGGGCTTCTAGCTTTTTAGGCCACTAAGGAGGACGCATGGCAACCCCCGAGAACGACTCTAAGAACCGCGCGATCATCACCGTCTTGGGCAGCGACCGCCCCGGCATCGTCGCTGCCGTGACCGGCGAGCTTGCCCAGCGCGACGCCAACATCCTGGACATCTCGCAGACCATCCTGCAGGGCATCTTCACCATGACCATGCTGGTCGACCTGGGCGCCAACACCGAGTTCAGCGCCTTGAAGGAGGCCCTGGACGCGCTGTCCAACCGCCTGGGCGTCCAGATCACCCTGCAGCGCGAAGAGGTCTTCAAGTTCATGTATCGCCTGTAAGACACCCCGTCAATCGAGGGGCGCCTGGCCGGTTGTGTCCGCTCCGTGCGCCCGCACAAGGAGGTTGTGTTGTCTCACTTTGGTATCAAGGGCATCGGCCCCAGCTTAAGCTCGCTCGACACCTCCGCCATGACCCATGTGGCCGACGCCTACCCCATGCCGTCGGTGGGCCTGGGCCTGCCGCCTGTCTCCGATAGGCTCTACCAGGGCTTCCGTGAGGTCGACGTCGTTCCGGCCGAGCTGTACGAGAAGTACGACGTCAAGCGCGGCCTGCGCAACGCGGACGGCTCCGGCGTGCTTGTGGGCCTTACCACGATCTCCAACGTGCACGGCTACAACAAGACCCCCGAGGGCGTGGTGCCCGATGAGGGCGACCTGATCTACCGCGGCTATCACATCGCCGACCTTATCGACAACGCCCAGGCAGAGGACCGTTTTGGCTACGAGGAGGCGGCCTATTTGCTGTTGACGGGCGCCCTTCCCACGGAAGAGCAGCTCGCCGACTTCAAGGCACGCATCGATTCTCGCCGCCAGCTGCCGGAGGGCTTCCTGCACATCTTCCCGCGCACGACGTACAGCCAAAACATCATGAACGTCCTGCAGCGCGCGACGCTTCTGCTGTACTCCTTCGATCCCACGCCCGACGACACCACCCCCACGCACGAGATCGACGTGGCGCTGTCGCTGCTCGGCCGCTGGCCGCGCACGGCCGCGGTGGCGCACGAGGCGGCGGTCGCGTCTGCCACGGGCACCAAGCTTCTGGTCCCGCCTCCCTGCGAGGGCTTCTCGATGGCCGAGACCCTGCTCGACGTCCTGCGCGGCGACCAGGGCTTCACCCACGACGAGGCTATGCTGCTTGACGTCATGCTGATGCTCCACGCCGAGCACGGCGGCGGCAACAACTCGACCTTCACCACGCGCGTCCTTTCTTCCTCGGGCACCGACGCCTACTCCGCCTATGCGGCGGCCATCGGCTCGCTCAAGGGGCCCAAGCACGGCGGCGCCAACGCCAAGGTGGGCGCCATGATCGAGGACGCTGCCGAGAAGATCGACGACTGGTCGAGCGAAGATGAGGTGGCGGACTATCTTACTCGCGTTGTGAAGGGCCAGGGGTTCGACGGCAGCGGGCTGATCTACGGCCTGGGGCACGCGGTCTATACCGTGAGCGACCCGCGCGCCGTCATCATCAAGAAGTACGCGCGCAAGCTGGCCGAGGCCAAGGGCCGCCAGGCCAAGCTGCAGCTGCTTGAGAACATCGAGAAGCTGGGCCCCCAGGTCATGCGCGACGTCAAGGGAACCACCAAGCCCATCTGCGCGAACATCGACCTCTACACCGGCTTCGTGTACTCCATGCTGGGGATTCCCCAGGACATGTACACGGCGATCTTTGCCATGGCTCGCCTGGCCGGCTGGTGCGCGCACCGCATGGAGGAGCTCTACGGCGCGGGCCGCATCATCCGCCCGGCGTACAACTCCGTGATGGGCAGTGGCGTTTACGTGCCCATGGGGCAGCGTTAGGCCTTTCTTTTGGTAGTGTTGTCGGGGCGAGGGGCTCAGGAGCTTCTCGCCCTGTTTTTATATCAATTTGTGATGGGTATTCTCAGCAGGTGATGGTTTTTGGCTAAGGGACGCGTGAACAAGAGCAACGTTGCCGCGTGGTTTGGCGGTCTTTACGCACTGATCGTCGCGGTGGTCGTGGCGCTGTGCTGGTTTGGGGTCGTGCCGGCGCGATTTGATTTGGGCTGCGTTGTGGCCGCGGCGCAGAACCGCGCGCTGGCCGTCTACCTGGGCGTTATTAACGTCGGGGCCTTTGCGCTGTTTGGCTATGACAAGCGGGTGGCTGTCAAGTACCAGGGCTCGGGGGCAAGAAGCCGTGTGCCCGAGGCCACCTTGCTGGGCGCCTGTCTTCTGGGCGGCGCGCTCGGCGGCATGGTGGGGATGCGCGTCTTTAGGCACAAGACCCTCAAGTGGTATTTCCGCTTTGGCCTGCCCGCGTTTCTCGTCTTGCATGTCGCGATCTTCGTGCTGGCTGCTGGAGCCGGGCTTATCTAGCCGGGCTGCCAGGGCGCTCGCGGGCTGCGGGCGCTCAATTTAGGTGCCATATTGGTGCTTTTGAGCTTAGGGGCGCTCAATTTTGCAGGGGTATTGGTACTTCAAGACCTCATTTCGCTCAAATGTGGGAGGGGGTACCTAAAAATCAACTGGGCAAACGTCGTCGGGCTTCTCCGCACGCGGGCATAAAGTACCAATATGCACTCGTTTTTGAGCGCCTAACTCCGGCGGCAGTTGGTGTGGGAGAATTGTCCTGCAGGAAGACCGCGACGTAGCCGGGGGAGCGCCATGTACGACCGTAAGAAAGAGATCGACGAGGCCATTGAGGCGGGCCATCGCGCCCTCGAGGCGTTGGAAGACGCGCGCGACTCCCTGGGATCCGCTCAGCGCTGGGGCCTTGTGGACATCTTCGGCGGCGGCCTTGTGACCAGCGTCATCAAGCATTCGCGCTTGGGCGACGCCAACCATGCGTTAGCCATCGCGCGCGAAGAGATCCGCAACTTCTCGCACGAGCTGGCCGACGTCCGCGAGCTCTCGCGCCTGAACGCTAACGTCTCGAGCTTGAACGCCCTCTTCGACATCGCCTTCGACAACCCGCTGGCTGATCTTCTCGTTCAAAAGGACATGTCGGACGCGGCCGACCGCGTGGACGAGGCCATTGACAAGGTGACAGAGGCCGTCCGTCGCTTGGAGGAGGCCAGGCGCGCATAGTTGGGTTATTCTCGGTCCCATTGCGGTAAGCGCCGCAGCTTGCGGCGCGTCCAACGAGAAGGGCCCACGATGGGAAAAACTCAGGAGATCCTGCACGCGCCCCACGACGAGATCGAGAAGATCCAGCTCGAGGGCATCAAAAAGACCGTCATCGACTGCTACGAGAACATCCCGTTCTATAAGCACAGCTTCGACGAGGCGGGCTTTGACCCCTACGCCGTCAAGAGCCTGGACGACCTGGCCGCGGCCCCCTTTGTCCAGAAGCAGGACCTGCGCGACGCCTATCCCTACGGCATGCTGGCCGTGCCCCTGAAGGACGTCAAGGAGATCCACATGTCCTCGGGTACCACGGGCGTGGCGACGGTGGGGGCCTACACCAAGCACGACCTCGACATCTGGGGCGAGTGCTTTGCTCGCGGCATCATCTTTGCCGGCGGGGATGAGAACGACGTCGTGCAGGTCGCCTACGGCTACGGCCTGTTCACCGGCGGCCTGGGCGCGCACTACGGCGGCCACTGGATGGACTCGACCGTCATCCCCATCTCGGCCGGAAACACCGAGCGCCAGATCCGCGTCCTGCGCGAGATGGGCTCGACGATCCTGTGCTGCACTCCGTCCTACGCCATGCACATCGCCGACACCGCCATCGAGATGGGCCTGGACCCCGCGCGCGACTTCCACCTGCGCGCCGGCATCCACGGCGCCGAGCCCTTTAGCGACAACTTCCGCGCCGACCTGGAGCGCAAGCTGGGCTATAAAGTCCTGGACGTCTATGGCCTGACCGAGACCATGGGGCCGGGCGTGGCCAACGAGTGCTGGGAGCAGAAGGGCCTGCACCTGGCCGAGGACCACTTCTACCCCGAGATCATCAACCCCGAGACGGGCGAGGTCCTGCCCGACGGCGAGTGGGGCGAGCTGGTCCTGACCACGGTCGACCGCGAGGCGTCGCCCGTCGTGCGCTACCGTACCCGCGACATTACGCGCATCATCCCCGGCCAGTGCCCCTGCGGCTGCACGCACCGGCGCATCGACCGCCTGCACGGCCGCACCGACGACATGTTGATCATCCGCGGTGTCAACGTCTTCCCCAGCCAGATCGAGGACGTCATGAAGACCTTCGACCAGGTCTCCAGCTGGTACCAGATCGAAGTCTCCACCGACGCGCGCTCGCTGGACGTCGTGACCCTGAAGGCTGAGGTCAACCCTGGTTTCGACTTCGACTCGGTGGCGGCCGTCGAGCGCCTGCAGAAGGAGATCTCTGGCGCCCTCAAGACGGCGCTTTCGGTGGGCATCAAGGTGCGCCTGGTGGAGCCCAAGAGCATCCCCAGAAGCGAAGGCAAGGCAAAGCGCGTCATCGACCTGCGAAAGGAGCTCTAGGATGATTGATCAGATCACGGTCTTTTTGGAGAACGACAAGGGCAGGCTCGCGGCGCTGGCCCGCACGATGGCAGACGCCGGCGTGAACATGAGCGCCCTGTCCATCGCCGATACCACCGACTACGGCCTGGTGCGCATCATCTGCGCGGACTCGGCGGCGGCCCGCGCGGCTCTGGACGCGGCGGGCTACTCGGCCACGACGACCAAGGTGGCCGCCATCGCGGTGCCCGACCGCCCCGGCGGCATGGCCGAGCTTCTCGAGGCCTTGGACAACCTCAACGTCAACATCGAGTACGGGTACTGCTTCTCTCACCAGGGCGACTCGGCCGTCATGGCGCTCAAGGTGGCCGACGCGGCTGCTGCCGCCAAGGCCGTCTGGACGCTGGAGGGATGCGGCTTCAAGGCGCTGTCGCAGGCCGACCTGTAAGGGCGGCGGCGTAGGGGAGAAGACCTTGCGCGCGGCTGTCTACCTGGGATTCGTTTGAAGTTCGAGGCCCTTCTCGCCATGGAACGTGCCGTGGCGAGAAGGGCCTTCTCTTGTGCGGCGTGGCATACAAGAATTATATGGGATGGCCGTAAAAGATGTATTTTACCTATCGAGATGGGCGGCTTAGGATACTTACAGGCCCAGAAGGGCTGCGGTAACTTGCTTTGGAGGTTCTTATGATTCTTGGTCTTGGTATTCAAGAGCTTGTCGTTATCCTGATCGTGGCCCTGGTCATCTTTGGGCCCAAGAACCTTCCCAAGCTGGGCAGCTCCATTGGCAAGACGGTCAAGAACTTCCGCGAGGGCATGGAGTCCGACGACCTCGAGCCCGAGCCGGTCAAGGCCACGGCCGATGCCGTCGACGACGCCGACGACCCCGAGTAACCCCTGCGTCCCACGCCCCACCTCGCTCCTCCCCTCGACGGGCCCAAAAACGACGATCATGCCCCCTGAACAGGCCATGATTGACGGTTTTGGGCCCGTCGGCGTATGTCGGGGCGGGCGGCGAGAAGCCCGCGGCCTCGATGGCCCGTCTCGCTAAATCAGCCGAGTTTAACGATTTCTCGAAAATCATCGATTCAATCCGATCGAATGGGGAAATAAGGCACCCGTCATATTTCCCCGGCCGCGCGCCGCACCTCATGGCGCCGCGGTCCAACAGAAAGGACTGATTTATCGGTGACGTCTTCTGCTATCCCTACCAGTCAAGATGCGGCTCGCGTCCACGTCGAGCACCCGCACCTCGCCATGATGGGCCTCTACCTGGGAGGCTTTATCGGCATGTTCTCGGAAAGCGCGCTTAACGTCGCGCTGCCGCAGCTCACCAAGGTCTTTGGCATCACCACGGCGCTCGCGCAGTGGATGGTCGTGGGCTATATGCTCATGATCGGCCTGGTGCTGCCGTTCGCGGGCATCCTCATGAAGTGGTTCAAGGTCCGCTCGCTTACCCTTTTCGCGCTCGGCGCGTTTTTCGTTGGCTCGCTCATGAGCGCCCTGGCCCCTAACTTTGGCGTGGCGCTCGCCGGCCGCATCATCCAGGGCATCGGCACCGGCCTTGTGCTGCCCACCATGTTCGCCGTGGTCCTCGAGGTGTTCCCGGCCTCCAAGATCGGCAGCGCCATGGGCCTCATGACCCTCATCATCATGTTCGCGCCCGCCATCGGCCCGTCGCTTTCCGGCGTTATCCTGGGCTATTTCTCGTGGCGAGCGCTCTTCTTTATCTTCGCCGTCGTGATGGCCGCGGGCCTGGTCTTTACCGCGACCTGCCTGGTAAGCCCCTACGAGCTCACGCGGCCCAAGGTCGACGTGGCCTCGTGCGTCCTGTCCTGCCTGGGCTTTGGCGGCATCGTCTTGGGCTTTGGCCTCTCGAGCCTTCTGGGCTGGGGTTCGGCCGTTGTCATCTGTGCCCTGATCGTGGGCGTCGTGGCCCTGGTCGTCTATGTGCGCAGGCAGCTGTCCAGCGAGACGCCCGTCCTTAACCTGCGCGCCTTCGCCAACCCGCAGTTCCGCGTCTCGGCCGTGCTGGTCATGATCAACTTTGGCATCACCCTGGCCGCTATGTATCTGATTCCGCAGTTCGCACAGAACGGCCTGGGACTTACCGCCACCGTGTCCGGCCTGCTCATGCTGCCCGGCGGCATCATCAACGCTGGCGTCTCCCTGTGCTCCGGCAAGTTCTATGACCGCATGGGCGCGGCCGCTCCCGCCCGCTGCGGCTTCGCGATCTCGTGCGTGGGCGCGGCGCTCATGCTGTTCACGTCGACGTCGACGAGCATCGCCTACCTTATCGCCGCGCACATCCTGCTGATGATCGGCGTGCCGATGGCCATGTCGCCTTGCCAGACCAACGGCTTGAACTCCCTGCCTGCCGAGATGGGCACGGACGGCTCGACGATCCTCAACACGATGGAGCAGGTCTGCGGCGCCGTCTGCACCGCGCTGGCCACGGGCATGCTCTCGGCCGGCGAGGCCGCAGGAACCGCTGCGGGTCTCGACGCCCAGGCCGCGGCCACCGCGGGCTCACACTACGGCTTCACGTTTGTGCTGGTCCTGGCCGTGATCGGCCTGCTGCTGTCGCTCGGCATGCGCAAGGCCGCGGGCTACGCCGCCGGTCGCGCCGCCAAGAAGTAGGGGGTCGGCGTAGGCTGCGCCGGGCTTCTCGCCACCAAGCCGCGCGGGGTTTCTCAGCGGCTGACCGCCTACCAGCTTGTGTCCATGACGAGGCGCGCGAAGTCGCACACGTGGTCGCGCGTCTCGTCGCGGCGCAGCAAGATGCCGTAGGGGACGTCGCGCCCCCACTCGAACGGGAGCGCGACCAGCCCCTCGGCGCGGCGGAACTTGAACTCGGGCATGACGGCCACGCCCATGTCGCACAGCATCGCCAGGCGGCTTAGGCGCATGTCCTGGACGCGCTGGATGATGTTGGCCTGGAAGCGGTGCTCGAGCGTGGCCTGGACCTCCTCGATCTCGGGCGGAGCGCACGGGCCGTCGAGAAGAACGAGCCCCTGGTCAACAAGGTCGTCGAGGACAATGGAGTCCTTCTCGGCAAGCGGGTTCTGCGCGCCCATCACGCAAACGAGGGGATAGCAGGCCAGCTCGATGAAGTCGCAGCGCGAGAGGTCGGCGCCTTGCTTGGTGGTGGAGAGGAGCAGGTCGATCTTGCCGGCCAAAAGCAGCGCGAGCTTTTCTCGCATGGGGCTCATCTCGAAGGAGAGATAGACATCCGGGTGCTCGGCGCGGTAGCGCTTGACGATCGCGGGCAGGCGCGCCTCTTCGAACTCGGATGAGCCGCAGCCAACGACAAGTTCTGTCTTGTAGCCGTCGCCAAACAGGCGCGCACGCAGCATCGCATTGCGCAGGTCGACGCCGATCTCCTTCAACGATTTATACAGATGCCGACCTGCCGGCGTGAGCGTCACCTGCTTGTTCGCACGGTCGAAAAGGCGGTAGCCCAGCTCCGTCTCGAGCGTCGCGATGTTGTGCGTGACCGTGGGCTGCGAGATGAAGAGCAGCCGGGACGTCTCGGTGAAATTGAGGGTCTCGGCGGCGGAGAGAAAGCACTCGACCTGCTTGGAGTTCATGGCGTCGCGCCTTTCTGCGGCGGGTTTGCTGCGCGGTGGTGTTCGATAGAAAGTATCTATCGATGATAAGTGATATCGATTGGGAATGCCATTGCTTGGCACGTAGAATCCAAGGTGCAAGCAGGTAAACCCATGCGTTTGGAGGATCGTATGAAGTACATCGTTACCGGCGTCGACGGAAAGCTGGGCGGTCGCGTCGCGGAGCTCATGCTGGGCGAGGTCGCGGCTACCGACCTTATCTTCACCTGCCCCAACATGGAGTGGCTGAAGCCCGAGAAGCGCGAGCGCTGGGAGGCCGCGGGCGTCGCCGTGCGCCAGGCCAACTATGACAACGTGGCCGAGATGACCGAGGCCTTCCGCGGCGGCGACCGCATCTACATCGTGAGCGCCGTCACCATCGGCGAGATCCGCGTCCAGCAGCACAAGAGCGTGGTCGACGCGGCCATCGCGGCGGGCGTCCAGCACCTGACCTACACCTCGTTCCTCGGCGCGTCCGATCCGCGCTATGCCCACGTCTACGTGACGCCCGACCACACCGCGACCGAGGCCTACATCCGCGAGCGCGCCGAGCAGACGGGCATCAAGTACAACTTCATGCAGGACAACCTCTATCTGGAGAACTACCTCACCACCTCGGTGATGCTGGCGCTCATGAGCGGCAACAAGTGGTACACCACCGCGGGCGAGGGTAAGGCCACCTACGTGCCCAAGGACGATGTGGCCCGCATGGCCGCGGCGCTGCTGCTGGGCAAGGGCGAGGATAACCGCACGTACAAGGCCTGCGGTTGCGAGAGCTTGTCTCAGCGCGACCTGGCGGCCATGATCAGCGACCTTTCTGGCCGCGACATCGAGTACTGCCCGGTCTCTCACGAGGAGTTCTTCGAGTATCTGGACTCCATGCACATCCCGCGCACCGCGACCGAGGACTTCTCGCAGGCGCCCGTGCCCTGGTGCGGCAACGACATGGTGACCAACGAGGGCAGCATCGCCGAGGGCCTGATGGACGTCGCGTCGACCGACATCGAGGACGTGACCGGTACCAAGCCCAAGACCGCTCGCGAGCTGGCGAAGGGCTATTCCTATATCTGGGAGAACAACGTCCGCCACTGGCGCGACATTAAGTAAGTCCGGGGCGCCGCAGCGCTAACGGGGCTTCAATTCAGGGGCTTGTCTGATGTCCTCCCATCAGACAAGCCCCTGTTTTGTGTCCGGGTGGCCTTTGGATGAGTCAAACTTCCGCCAATTTACCTCTTGTTGCGAAGCCTGTCGGTATCCCGCTCCTTTGCCGCGGCAAAAGGCCAGGTCGCGGAGTTTTCTAGGCCTGGCCTACTTGGTGTTTCTGAATTAAGAGGTAAATTGGCGGAAGTTTCTTTGGCGAGAAGGGCGAGAGGGGGCTCTGTGCGGGCCGCCGAGCACCCGGCCGCTACGCCGCGGCGAGCAGGTTCGCGATCGCGACGCCGATGATCGCGCAGACGACCAGGGCCGCGAAGGCCTTATCCGCGCGGGTGGGCAGAAGCGGCAGGCCGCGGCGTTTGCGCGTGAGCGCGTATAGGATGGTTCCCGGCGCGATGACGATGGCGATCACGGTGACGGAGCGCATAAAGCTCGACAAGATGAGGAACGCCGTGTACAGCAAGGCCACGGTCCCGGCGACGCGGGCGCTGGTCAAGCTTGGCGCGTTTTCGCCCTCGATCCGCTCGTTCTTCCAGGCGGCGCGCGCGAAATACCAGGCCGCGCAGGTGTACGGGATGAGGATCGCGTAGACCGAGCAGGTATAGAAGAATTGATAGGTCCCGGCCGAGAAGAGCGAGATGATAAGGAAGACCTGCGTGATCGCGGCGGAGACAAGCGCCGTGCGCACCGAGATGCCGCGCTTGTCGGTCACGGCCAGGGCGGCGGGGAAGATCCCGCGCGAGGCCGCCTGGTAGGAGGTCTCGGCCGCGAACGTGAGGTAGCCCAGCATCGTTCCCATGAGCGAGACGACCACGCCGCCGTTGATGAGAACGGCCCCGGCGGGCCCGATGACCTTCTCAAAGACCCCGGCGAGCGACGGCGTGGAGAGCGTCGCCAGCTCTTCTCGCGACATGACCCCCAACGCCAGGACCGAGATCAGCACGTAGAAGACCACAACCAGGATAAAACCGCAGGTGGTGGCGCGGCTGACGTCGCGCTGGTCGCGGGCGCGGCCGGACACGACGACGGCGCCCTCCAGGCCCACGAACAGCCACACGAGCGAAATCATCGTGGAGCGCAGCTGCTCTGCGAACGAAGGTCCGCCCGGCTCGCCCCAGAAATTGGCGAGAAAGGCGGCCACATCAAAGCGCGTGAGCAGCACGACGCAAAGGATGAAGAGCGTGAGCGGCACGAGCTTGGCCAGCGTGATGATGAGGTTCACACCCGTGGCCAGGCGCACGCCGCGGGTGAGCAGCCACGCGATGAGCCACAAAAAGCATGACGCCAGGGCGATTGAGACAGGCGTGTTGCCCCCTCCGAGCTGCGGAAAGAAGTACGACAAGGCGTTGAAGAGCATGATGGCGTAGCCCGCGTTGTTAAGGCAGGCACTCATCCAGTAGCCCCACGCGGCCGAGAAACCCACGTACTCGCCAAAGCCCGCGTGTGCGTAGGCGTAGATGCCGCCGGAAAGCTCGGGGCGGGCGGCGGCGAGGCCGCTGAAGGTCTTGGCCAGGGCAAAGACGCCCACAAAGCAGATGGCCCAGCCGGCGAGAACGGCCGCGGTGTTGGCCCCGCCTTGGGCAAGGTCGCCGGACAGCGAGAAGATGCCCGCGCCCACGCAGGTCGTCACGACCAGCGTGGTGAGGCCGGTGAAGCCGAGGGCGTTGGCGTCTGCGGCGTCACGGCCGGCTTCGGCGCCGCGCGCCGCGGCCTCGCTCTGGTTTTGGTTAACGTATTTATCTGCCGCCTGGGACATGTGCCTCTCCCTCGGATCGCGTGCTCGGCAAGATGCGGGCGAGTCCGGGGCGCAAGGGTTTATCGGCGCCGCGGCAAAGGCCCGCAAAGTTCACGGTAACCCCGGCAGGGGAGGGGACAACAGATTGTAGCAACCTCGCAACGCGCGGGAAGCATGGCGACATGTTGCGCCGCCACGCGGCCCATGCCGTCACAGCGGACCGGGATAGACAAACTCCCTTGGAAAAGTTGCTAAAATGCCAAAAAGTCGTTGGAAAAAGTTGCGCAAACGCCAAAAAGTCCCTTGAAAAAGTTGCTCATCCGCAGGTAAACAGCACTTTCAAGTATTTGGCCCACGACTTCGTGCATAATGTCACCCCTCCCATGGCGGCATCCCGGCCTCGCCCCTGAGCCGGTTGACCAGTTCACGGTGGGCCGCCCCGGCCTTGCCCCTGGTCCTCAGCGGCGGCCCGGCGGGCTGCTCGGACAGCGCGCCCATGAGCTCGGCGCGCCGGTAGTGCCCGAGCAGGCAGTCGGCGAGCAGGTCCGAGCACGCCGAGCTCGACCCGCGGTGCGAGTAGCGCCACGAGAACTCGTCGGCCGCGCCCTGCAGGGAGACCTTCGCCAGCCCGTGGAAGGTTCCCTGCACGAAGGCCTTGAAGTTCGATATCACGTGGTGGGCGGCAGGCAGGCTCCTGGGCCCGGACTCCTCGAAGGCGCCCTGGTCGAGCCCCGGCCAGCCTGCGAGCCCGCCGCGGATGCCGTTCCAGGCGTCCGCCCGCACCCTGGCGCCTATGTGGACGTGCTCGGAGGCGAAGAGCTCGTATGAGCCGCCCGAGCAGTCGGGCACGCACCTGACGCACGCGCGGCCCGGCGCCTCGCGGGCGCCCGTCTCAACCGCCACGATGACCTGCTGCTGGTCGGTGCCGCGCCCGCGCTTGCCGTTGCCCGTGGCGCCGACGAACGCGTCGTCGAGCTCGACCTCGCCGTCAAGCACCTGGAAGGCACTCCGATCTGGACATCGCGCCGCGCAGGCGCCTCAGCACGTACTGGCCGGTCTTCTCGCACACGCCCAGCTCGCGGGAGAGCTCGGCGGCCGAGACGCCGCGCTTGGAGTGCGTCATGAGGCGAATCGCGAGGAACCACTTGGCCAGCGGCAGCCTGGTGCCCTGCATGGCGGTGCCCGCCGTGAGCGAGACCTGCCTGCGGCAGCGTGAGCACTGGCAGGTGTGGCGCCTGCCGCGCATCATCGAGTAGGACTCGCCGCCGCAGCGCGGGCACCGGAAGCCCTCCGGGAACCTCATCGCGAGCAGCGCCTCCTCGCACGCCGACTCGTCCGAGAAGGTGGACACGAACGTCGCCATGTCCCCGTCCAGGGGGCTCTGCTCCTTAAGCAGCTGCCTCGCCGACCTGTTCCCCATGATTGCCTCCGATCGCCGTTTCCGTCGACGTGATCGTAGGCCGGCCGCGGGACAGGAATTCAGCTGCGGTTATGCTTCAAGTCGTGGGCCAAATTCAAGTATTTCTTTCCTGACAGCCGCCACGTAGGGGGACGAGGCGTAATGGGACACGGTGTTCATTGCGTGGGTCCGGCTCGCGCGGGACAATGTTGTTGCAACAAAGGAAGCCCGGCAAAGGAGGCTCAAGATGGACGAGAAGTTCGAGCGCTTGGATGACCAGGACCTTGAGGCTGTCGACGGCGGTCGTTACCGCGGGAGCCTGAAAACCGAGGACGACGCGGCGGTTGACGACGCGGAAGTCGAAACCGATAAGTCCGAGGAGCAGCTGACCGGCCCCAGCCCGCTTCCATGGCTGCCTCCGTTCTAGGAACGGCCTACCGCGGGCCCCAAGGCCTAGACACCCATAAAAGAGCAGCTCATCGTGTGCCCCCGGCGACTCGGGGGCACTTTTTTCGATGGAAGCGCTATTCTGCGAGTCGCGCTTCTCGGCAGCTCTGGTCTATCTCGCTGATGCACCAGATTGAGGGCATGTCGGTGGATTTACGAGAAGGGCGCACCGGAATTGGGGTATGTCGGTGTTAGCTGCGCGCTTAGTGGGGGTCTAGGGGCCTCAAATCCACCGACATGCCCTGGTTCCGGTGCGTTTCTCGGCTTATCGACACCGACATGACGGGGTTCTGGTGCACTGCAGTCTGCCTGCCGCGACACCCGCGCGACCCCGTATCTCGCTACAATGAGATAAAAACTCGAACCTAACCGGCCGCGCAACCTGCACGGCTTT